>CAUVGI010000018.1:0-22437 GCA_963551375.1 uncultured Streptococcus sp.
ACAAGCGGTAAGAAGAAGACAATTAGCACTTGACGGTTGATGGATTTCTTGATGGTCTTTTGGTCGATACCGAGTTTTTGTAGGATTACGAAACGGTCACGGTCTTCGTACCCTTCAGAAATTTGTTTGTAGTAAATGACAAGGACTGCGCCGATGAAGAACGCAACTGAAAGAAGTGCCCCTACAAAGAGTAAACTTCCCATAAATCCGTAGATGTCTTTGGCCGCATCCTCTCTACTTCCAACCGTGATGGAATCGTCATTGCTTGCTTCAAGCACGTTAGCATAGCCCTCAAACTCTTCTGTTTTTTCCGAAGTATCTGTCGATGTATTCCACAATGCGTAATAGAATCCACGGCCAAGTTTACCGTCAATCATCTTTGTTGGATCCTTTACAACAGCTACATAAACGTTGTCCGCAACATATGGCAATTGTGGCAATTTTTCTTTAAAGTCGCTAGTAGCCATCATCTCTTTGACTTGAAGCGTTAATTGCCCGTTCACACGGATAGCCGAAACATTTTTGTCGTCTCCTTTAACCAGTCCTAGAACGGCTTCATTGTCATTTGGATGAAAATTCGTCCCAAAAATACGATTGTAATCATCCGCAGAAAGGAAGGTAATGAACGCAGCTGGGCTATCTCCTGGATATACCCCCTCGATGTCCACACCGCCCTCCATACTTTTTGCAGCACGAAGTACGCTAAGGTAATTCATTTCATTTGAAATGGTGCCTTTCGATTGCGCCTTCATCTTGCTGATTTGTTCTGAAAGTTGGCGAATCGTAGAAGTATCTTCGACGAATGCCGTTGCGGAATAATCTGTTGGATAGCTTTTCTTTAATAAATCGGCTGTCCCTGTTTGCAACGCGACTGTCGTAGCTAATGTGACAAGCACCATCGTTGATAAAATACAAATACTTGCAAGCCCCGCAGCATTTTTACGCATACGGAATTTTAAATTAGAAATCGAAATAAAATTCGTTGGTTGATAAAAGAGTTTTTTGTTCTTTTGCAAAAGAGAAAGAAGCACAATGGAACCTGCGTCAAATAAAATATACGTCGCTAAAATAACTAATAGGACCGCAACAAAGAAGGAATATAGCGCTGCAACAGGCGCTTCAATCGTTTGCGACATATAATACGCGCCCCCGAGAAGCCCTGCACCAATGAGTGCGCGAAGAAGAATAAAGCGTCCCTTCGTTTCTCCTTTTTTCTTCTCAGAAAGCATTTCTAACGGACGGCTCATGTACATCTTTGTCGCATTTAAGAAGAAGACAACTCCGAAAATAAACGCCATTGAAATCAGTACAAAACCGACGCTACCGAGTTGCATTGAATACTCGATGCCGATTGGAATTCGAATGAGCTTCAATAAAACGGCAAACGAGAAGCGATGGAACACGATTCCAAGTAGAATCCCTAGCCCCACGCTGACCACTGAGAATAGAAGCAATTCAATGAAACTCAACAACTGAATGTTTTTTCGGTCGAGTCCAAGGATGCTATATAGGCCGTATTCTTTTAATCGATTTTTCGTCACGAAGGCATTCGCATAAAGAATCGTTAAGAGTGCTACGAGCTGAACCACGATAACCCCGAAGCCCAATGTTTGCGCAATCGCTCCCCCTCCGCGAAGAGTAGAAAGCTCAGGCATCGCAGATAAGGCGTGCGTGATATAGAGAATCATTGTCACCATAATGGTCGTCAGTGCATATGGCAAATATAATGAATGATTCTTTTTTAGATTCGATGTTGCCATCGAAAAAATGAGTTTAAACATGGATTTCACCTCTATTTGCCATCGCAGTTAATGTTTCTGAAATCAACTCGAACATTTGTTGATCACTTCTTCCTTCACGGTACAATTGATTATAAATCAAGCCGTCTTTAATGAAAAGAACGCGTTTGGCACGACTTGCAGCAACCGTACTGTGTGTTACCATTAAAATCGTTTGCCCGTTTTGATTGATTTTATCGAACAAGTCTAATGTGTTGCTTGCTGATTTTGAGTCCAATGCCCCTGTTGGTTCATCGGCTAAGAGGAGGCTTGGATCTGTAATCATCGCACGGCCAATCGCCACACGTTGTTGTTGCCCACCTGAGAGTTCATAAGGATATTTCTTCAGTAAGTCTTTAATCCCTAGCATTTGCGCAATCGGTTCAACCTTTTGCTTCATTTCTGAAATTGGACGGCGAGCGAGTACCAGCGGCAACACCATATTATCATAGACCGATAAAGTTTCTAATAAGTTGAAATCTTGGAAGACAAACCCTAAGTGGTCACGTCGGAATTCCGTTAATACTTTAGAAGAGATATTTTGAATATTTTCTCCGTTTAAAAAGACAGAACCAGCAGTTGGACGGTCGAGAGTTGCCAAAATATTTAAGAGCGTTGTTTTCCCTGAACCTGATTCCCCCATCACGGCTACGTATTCCCCTTCTTCAACAGAGAAACTGATGTCTTTTAACGCCGTCACCTCAGCAGCTCCAAAGCGCGTTTGATAGTTCTTTTGTAAATGTTGTACATCTAATAATGTCATTGTTTTCACCCTTTACTTTCATTTGTTGAACTTAGTATAGCCCACTCGTAAAGGGAAATCATGACACTATCCTATCATTTTATCCCCGTTTCTTACATTTTTGTCACTTTGGAAAAAAGTACAAAAAAAGAGGCTTCGCACGGAAACCTCTTTTGGAGTTGGAATTGATTAACGTTTAATAATTCTGTAGTAACTACGTGAAGTGATTTGGTACACGATGAGATATACGACTACGAAAATCGCACCAATCACAATTGTCGCGTTTAATGTCACGCTGCCGTCAACCCCGAAGAGTTCGATAATCTTACGATACATCTTGAAGGCAAATGCGGTATGGATAAACGCTGTAACAAGCGGTAAGAAGAATACAATCAACACTTGACGGTTGATAGACTTCTTGATCGTCTTTTGATCGATACCGAGTTTTTGTAGGATAACGAAACGATCACGGTCTTCGTACCCTTCAGAAATTTGTTTGTAGTAAATGACAAGCACTGCACCGATGAAGAATGCGATTGAAAGAAGTGCCCCTACTAAGAGCAAGCTACCCATGAAGGCATAGAGCGTTTTAGCCTCTTCATTCTTACTGCTTAACGACATGGCATCTGCCTTGTATTGACTCTTCACGTTCTTATACGCAGCCCATTCAGCGTCACGCAGCTCAAATGGTGTATTTGTATTCCAAGTAAAGTAATACATCGCTTGACCAGCCACTGGGTTTAAGTATTGCATTGGATCTTTTACAATCCCCACATACTGATTATCCGCCACATATGGTAATTGCGGCATTACTTTCGCGTATGGAGTCCCATCAATCATTTCTTTAACAGTAATCGTTGCATTATACACAACCGAATACGTCTTTACTTCCGAAATTTGTTTAACGTCCCCTTTAATATGGCCGACAATCATTTCCTTATCGCCAACCGTGTAGTTCGTCCCAAACATCTTATTATATTGGTCCACAGAAACAAGGGTGAACATCGCTGCAGGACTATCTCCTGAGTTCACATTCGCAAAGTCGAATCCATTCTCCGTACGTTGGCCGAAACGAAGCACGTTTAAGAATGTCTTCTCGTCTTTCAATTGACCTTTCGTTTGTTCCTTAATCTTTTGAACGATTGGAGGATATTGATCCATATCCTTTTCTAGAACAAAGTAAGCAACTGCAGAGTAATCTGTTGGATAGTTGCTATCGAGTCTGGCTGTTGTACCACGTTGAAGCGCTACGGTTGTCGCCATTGTAACAAGTACCATTGTTGAAAGGATACACACGCTGGCAAGTCCGGCAGCATTTTTACGCATACGGAATTGCAAGTTTGAAATCGAAATAAAGTTCGTTGGTTGATAGAACAACTTCTTATTCTTTTGCAAGATGGATAGAAGCGCAATCGAACCAGCGTCGAATAAAATGTAAGTCGCAATGACTACTAATAATACGGCTAAGAAGAAGTATAAGAGAGCTTTAACCGGAGACTCGATGGATTGAGACATATAGTATGCATACCCTAGAAGTCCTAGACCGATAATGGCACGAACCGTAACAGCGCGGCCTTTCTTCTCCCCTTTTTTCTTCTCTTTTAATAACTCAAGCGGACGGCTCATGTAAATCTTCGCTGCATTTAAAAAGAACACAAGAACGAAGATGGCCACCATCGTTAACAGAACGGCAATAATACTTCCGAATTGGAAGGAATATTTAATACCGATATCGTATTGAATGAGTTTCAATAGAATCGCAAACGATGCCGCATGGAAAATCACACCAAGGATTAACCCTAGACCAATGCTTAAAGCGGCAAAGACAACTAACTCAATCAAGCTGAGCAATTGAATATTCTTACGGTCAAGACCGAGAATCCCGTATAAACCGAATTCTTTGGCACGGTTTTTCATCACGAAGGCATTCGCATACAAAATAACGACGAGTGATACGATTTGAACGATGACGAAACCAAAGCCAAGAGTCTTGGCCATCGCTGACCCACCTTCTAAGTGAGCGAATTCCGGTGTTGTAGCCAGTGCGTTCGTTACATATAGAACTACTGTCACCATCACCGTTGCGAGTGCAAATGGTACATAGAGAGCACGGTTCTTACGTAAGTTCGTAATCGCCATGGAACGCAGTAGATTAAACATGTTCCTCACCTCTGTTTGCCATCGCAGTTAATGTTTCTGAGATTAATTCAAACATTTGTTGGTCCGTTCTTCCTTCACGGTACAATTGGTTGTAAATTAAACCGTCTTTAATGAAAAGAACGCGTTTGGCACGACTTGCGGCAACAGTACTGTGCGTTACCATTAAAATCGTTTGTCCGTTTTGATTGATTTTATCGAATAAATCTAAGGTATTGCTTGCTGATTTTGAGTCCAACGCCCCTGTTGGTTCATCGGCTAACAGTAAGCTTGGGTCTGTAATCATCGCACGGCCGATTGCCACACGTTGTTGTTGACCTCCAGATAATTCATATGGATATTTTTTCAATAAGTCCTCAATGCCTAACATTTCAGCGATTGGTTGAACTTTCTTTTCCATTTCGTCGATTGGACGACGTGCTAACACAAGTGGCAATACCATATTGTCATACACGGATAATGTTTCTAATAAGTTGAAGTCTTGGAATACGAACCCTAAGTGGTCACGACGGAATTCCGTTAATACTTTATCAGAAATCTTTTGAATGTCTTCCCCGTTTAGAAGCACAGTTCCATCTGTTGGACGGTCTAGTGTCGCTAAAATATTTAATAGCGTTGTTTTACCAGAACCAGATTCCCCCATGACTGCTACATATTCCCCTTCTTCTACTGAGAAGTTGATATCTTTTAACGCAGTCACTTCAGCGGCTCCAAAACGTGTTTGATAAACTTTTTGTACGTGTTGTACATCTAATAATGTCATTGTTGTCACCCTTCATTGTTTAATAGATAGTTCTATTATACTGTAAACTGTGAAAATTATCACTCTATTCTATAATCTTTCCAATCTAGAGATCTTTTTGCCTAAAAACAGTCCAAATAATTCGTTTGGAAGTTGAATCAAAGAAAAAACGAACAATATATTGTTTTACATCTTTTTTCAGTTATAAAAACCGCGAATAACGAACTATAAATAAAAATTATAACTAAAAGTATGTTTTTAAGATTGACTTTTCACAAACTATCCAGTATCCTATCTATATAACATATTGAAACGCAATGAAAAGAAGAGTAAAAAATAAAACTTCATAGAGAGCTTACGGTTGGTGCGAGTAAGCAAGTCGTTATTTTTGAACATGATCTTTGAGCAGATTGTCCGAAACCTTAAGACAATCCGGGTACTCCCGTTATCAACCATCCGTCTATGCGGAAAAGGTCTTCTCCCCCGAAGACAAACAAAGGTGGTACCACGACTGCAACTCGTCCTTTTAGCAAGCGCTAGAAGTGCGGGCTTTTTTATTTTCGTTTCATCAAAACAACTTAGGAGGAAATCAACATGGCTGAAGTAGAAAGCTTTACACTAGACCATAACAAGGTGATTGCACCTTACGTTCGCTTAATCGCTAACGAACATGGTAAGAAAGGAGACGTCATTTCAAACTTTGACATCCGCTTCTTACAACCAAACAAACAAGAAATGCCAACAGGTGTCGTTCATACATTCGAACACCTACTAGCAGACCTCTTACGTGACCGCTTGGAAGGCATCATCGACATCTCTCCATTTGGATGCCGTACTGGTTTCCACTTAATCCTTTGGGAAGAACGTTCTCCTGAAGATATCGCACGCGCATTGAAATCAACACTTGAAGAAATCGTAAATAACATTCAATTTAAAGATATTCAAGGCGTCTCTGCCGTACAATGCGGAAACTACCGCGACCACTCATTATTTGGTGCGAAAGAATACGCCAAGCAAGTATTAGAACAAGGCATCAGCATTGATCCATTCGTTCGCAAAGTTATTTAATCAATTGTCATTCAGTAAGAAACAGTAGACACCTAGACTGGAGGAACCCCCTATATGAAATTAAAAACTATCGCTAAATCTCTTATCGCCCTATCTGCTGCATTCGTCTTAGGTGCTTGCGGCAACAATGCTTCAAGTTCTGCTAGCTCATCAAACGCTCAATCTTCAGGTTCAGAACTGAAAACAGTCAAAATCGCTTCTGTTGGATCTGACGCAGACATCTGGAGACACATCGCAGAATCTGAACAAGCGAAAAAAGCAGGCCTAAAAATCGAAGTCCAAGAAATTAACGGCGGCGTGCCATTGAACGAAAGCGTGGCAGACGGAACAGTCGATGCCAACGCCTTCCAATCAATCGGATACTTACAAGGATTTAACGAAGCCAACTCAAACAAACTCGTTCCAGTTGGCACTACGTATATTGAACCAATGGGGCTTTACTCTAAAAAGGTAAAATCACTAAACGACCTACCAAACGGTGCGAAAGTGGCAATTCCTGATAACCCATATAACACTACTCGTGCGCTACGCTTATTAGAAAGCGCTGGTTTAATTAAATTATCAAGCGACTTCAAAGATGGCATTGGCACTCCTAGCGACATCGTAGAAAACAAGAAAAACCTTGAATTTTTACTAATCGATGACACTACAAGCGTACGTGTATTAGACGACACTGATTTAATCGCTATCGGAAACACAATCGCCCTTGAAGGTGGTTTAAACGTATTGAAAGACTCACTCTTCTATGAAAAAGCAGACGCATCTACGATTACAAGCATCAACGTGATTGCCGTGAAAGCAGAAAATGCCGATAAAGAAGAGTACAAAAAATTAGTGGACCTCTACCACGACCCAGAAATCCAAAAATACATTTCTGACAAGTTCGCAGGAACTAAAGTGGAAGTGAAGAAACCTGTTTCTGAAGTGTGGGGTAAATAATTCATGAAGATTGCTATCGTTGCAGCGATGAAAGAAGAGTTGCATCCATTCGAAGAGCATTTCGCACCAGGAAAAGTGGTCTTTGAAAAAGGCCCTATCCGACTCCTAGAAGTACACGAGAATTTATATCTTGTACAGTCAGGTATCGGAAAAGCCAATGCCGCTGCCGCTGCAGCATGGTTATGCGACAAAATTCATCCTGACATTATTATTAATACCGGAACCACAGGAAGCTTTAATCCAGCATTCGACTTGGCCGATGTCATCGTTTCTACAAAATTCGCCTATAGCGACGTGGATGCAACTGGCTTCGACTACGCCTGGGGACAAGTCCCTCAGATGCCAGCCGACTATCCTGTAGATACTTATTTACACGGAAAAATTGTCGAGCTTCTGCGTGAAAAAGTAAGTGGATTTAACATCCAAACTGGCTTTATCGCAACAAGTGACTCATTTATGAGTTCGGTAGACGCCGTAACTACGATTCGCGAAAAATTACCAGACATCGTCGCAAGCGACATGGAAGCAGCGCCCATTGCACAAGTGGCTAACTTCTATAACATTCCCGTACTAAACGTGCGTGGTGTGAGCGACCATGTGGGTGGAAATGCCCCTGATACCTTCGAGGAAACACTCGAAAAAGCATCTCAAAACGCATTCGAAGCAGTGCGTATTATCGTTGAACATTTCCTATAAATCTCCCTAGATTTACACAACCGCTAAACACAAAACGGAGCGCAGGCTTACTCGCCTCGCTCCTTTTTGTGTGTTGTCGCAGTATTAAAGTTTTCTTACTGTTAATTGCTGCAAAAGAGATCATTAGAACTACTCTCCACGTAAAAGAACAATGAAAAAGAATCAGTTTATTGAAAGAATAGTGGGGAATCGCATCGGATGCGAATTAGTAGGAGCTAAAACTGCAAGTTTTTGCTTCTACTTTGAGGCTCCGAAGGCGAGAGACTACAGGCTCGAGCCGGTGCCCCACTATTAATCTTTCAATAACAAACTGATTCTTTAAATTGTTCTTTTTATTACCCTACTATTTAACTTTCAAAATATCTTCTTTTGCATGAATGAATTCTGTAATCAATTTACAATAAGGAGTTGGAATACCGTACTCTTCCCCTTTTCTTGCAATAAATCCATTCAAGAAATCCACTTCAGTAAAGCGGTGGTTTTGAATTAAATCTTGGTGCATTGAAGGATAGTGTCCGCGAACTTTATTAGAAGCTGTATACACATAATCTTTCATCGCAGCTGGATCAAGATGCACGCCTTCTTTTTCCGCAACGGCAACGAATTCACTGATGATTTGCGTTACGATAGCTTCAGCAGTTGAAGTATCGAATACTTCACCGATGTTTGCATCTAAAATCGCACATGTCGCGTTCATCGTACCGTTCACGCACGCCTTACGCCATGTTGAGAAATGAACGTCTTCGCTGTAGCTTGCGTTCAAGCCTGCTTTGTCCATCACTTCTACTAATTCTTTAGCAATCGCAACACCACTTGGGTCCGCCGCTTGCATTTCTACCGTACCAGTTCCGCCTAGACGCGCTACCCCTGGTTCGATTAGACCTGCAGTCCAAATCGTTACCCCCATAATAATGTTTTTACGAGGAACGTATTTCGCCATTGTGTCTTCGTGTCCTAGACCATTTAAGAGACAAAGCACTTTTGTATCTTCGTGGATAATCGCTTTAATCTTTTCAAGCATTTCGCCTAGTTTCATTGATTTTGTAAATGCGATGACTACATCAACTTCTTCAGTTGCTTCTTCTGGACGAATAATTTTGATATCAATCGTATCCGTGTTATCTCCATCAACGACTTTCAATCCATTCTTTTGGATAGCTTCGATATGCGCTGGCCATTCATCGATCAGAGTCACCTCTTGCCCTGTTTTTGTTAACATGTACCCGAAACGGCACCCCATTGCTCCTGCACCCGCAATTGCGATTTTCATTTTAACTCCCCTTTTCTATTAAACGGTTAATTTGTAATCTTCTGGTTGAATCCATTTTAACACTTTTTCGAATAAATGAACGAATACGATGTTTAACGCGATTGGCGCAACGACGAAAATAAGCGTCACAATAACGATATTCATCACACTCCATCCGCCCTCAGCTAAGTTCAACGCATTGATTGGTCCTACTAATCCGCTGAAACCGAACCCTGCACTTTGAGGTGTTCCTTGGATGTTCAATAAAGCTGCTAATACACCAAGTACTGCAGATGTACACATCATTGGTAATAAGATTTTTGGTTTTGCTAACACATTCGCCATTGACATTTTTGGTGAACCGATGAAATGCGCAATTGCAGTTCCTTTTGGATTCACTTTCCATCCTGCAATCGCAAGACCGAAGCCAGCCGCACAGATTCCAAGGTTTGCTGCGCCTGAACCTACACCGCTAAGACTAATCGCCACGGCAATCCCAACTGTTGTAAACGGAGAAACGATTAACATACAGAAAATAACGGCTAATAATAAACACATAATAACTGGTTGTAATGATAATAACGTTCCGATTCCTTGTCCTAATAATGTTGTTAATGTTTTGATGTATGGTAAAGCAAGACGACCTAGTCCACCTACGATCACTAATAACACCGTTGGAATCACGATAATAGAGTATGCTTTTGCTTTATTGCCAATCCATAAAATAGCGGCTGCTCCTAATGCTGCAGTAAGTCCCATCGTAATGATGTCCCCTGTACCGCTAAAGATAATTCCTTTTACATCAGGATTGAATGTTGCTACACCGCCAGCAAATAAAACGGCTAGTGCCAGTGCTCCTGTTTGAATTGGAGTGAATTTGAAGAATTGGCCGACCATCAATCCGATGATTGCCCCCATTAATGTATTGGCCACTTGGGTTGCTTGGATTATCAATTGGCCTTGTGGGAATACTGGTAATAACGCCTTCACTAATTCACCAAGTAATGCTCCAGGGATAAGTGTAACGACCACGCCTAATGCAAGTGCGTTAAGGACGTTCATCGTGAACTCTTTCCCGCTGTATTTCTTTTGTTCCATAAACCTTCCACCTTTCATAAGATTGGCTTTATTATACCATACCACCTCGCTTTTATTGTGATATTTTTAGCTAAAAAGCAAAGAAATTAAAAGATAAAAGCCGTAGGCTTATTGTAAATGATTATAAAAGTCAATTTAACTCCTCAGACACAAACTGATTACTACGAATCATTACGGATGTTTCCATAATCGCTGTAGTGGGGTACCGGTTCGAGCCTTGGGTCTCTCACCTTCAAAGCCTCAAAAAGGGAGTAAGGAATAAATTCCTAACTCCCTTTAGTTCGCATTTGATACAATTCCCCACCACTGCGATTATAGGATCCGTATGATTCTTCGTAATCTCTGTTTAGTGAATTGATATTTGCAGAACGCCTACGGTCTTTTATCTTGGTGTTTCTGAAAATATCCCTATGCTGCGAAGGGTATTAAAGCCAAGCTTATAAAAGCTTCGTTATGGTGGGATAAGTTCCAAGAGAAAGAGTGCTTTCTAACGATTTGCTGATTAAGTGGGGGTACACTTCGGAACATTACGTTGGTGAATTTATCATATATGGTAATTATCATATATGATAATTTTCAGAATTTGGACAAAAGAAAAAGGCCGGACAAATTGTCCAGCCATGGAGTTTTTAGAATTATAATCCTGGTGCTTCGTTGATTGTTGCTGTAAGCATCCAAACTAATTTTTCTAATGCGCCTTTTGCACCGATGAAGATATCTTGTGTTACATCGTCGCCTTCTTCACCTGTTACGTCGATACCTTTTTGGTAAAGGTCGATTAAGTAACGGTACCCTACTAATAAATGACGGATGCGGTCTTCCATGCTGTCGCTGTAGTTTCCTTTGGCATCGGCAATCTTAGTGTTATCGGCAAATTCACGTAAAGTTGAATAAGGAGCTCCACCTAATGTGATTAAACGTTCTGAAACTTCATCTAATTGAGCGTCTAATAATTCCATGTGTTGATCCATTAATGGATGCATTGTTATGAATGTTGCACCGCGCATGTACCAGTGAGCTTGGTGTACGATTACTGATTGTTGGCTTAAATCAGCCACTAATTGATTTAATACTTGTTTTGTTTGTTCTTTTGACATATTTATTACCTCCTGTTTCTAATTTAGAATTATTCTAAACTATGAATATAGTATACCCCCGTTTTGGAACATTGTCAATAAAAAGATACGAAAAAAGTGCAGGAAAATTTCCCTGCACTTTCATCATTATTTTTTCGCTAAATCTGTGATGTAGTCGAAGAAGGCATCGCGGTCGACGTGGTAGACAAGGTCGACTGGACGGCCGTTTTCGGCTTTGACGGTACGGCCACGGCTTGCACCGGCCACAATTACGTCGCTGTTTACAACAGAACGTTTCACAAGGTCTTCTTTTCCAAATGATGCCGTCGTTAATACGTCCCATAAGAAATAAGTTGAGTTCGTTACGTAGTGAGTGAGCGGCGGAACGATGGCGTAACATTGACCTAAGAAGTCAACGCCTTCGATGGCACGTTCTTTTGCCCAGCGGTCGCGGACATCTAGAGATAATGGCACCATGTTTGTACTTTCAAGCGCCACTAATTCGATTTGGATGCCTGATTCCCAAACGCGTTTTGCAGCGAATGGATCCCAGTACACGTTCCATTCGGCAGTTCCGTCGTGTTCAGGGTCTTCCACGTTCCCCATATCAAGGAAAGTTCCACCCATCCAGTACAGTTTACCGATGTTTTCTTCGATGGTTGGGTCTTGGTCTAACGCACGTGCTAAGTCTGTTAATGGTCCTACGAAAACAAGGTCCACTTTCTCGTTAGATTCTTTTAAGGCACGGATTAAATCTTCGTGCGCTTTTAATGGTGAATCTTGCACCGTAATTGGTTTATGTTCGTTTAAGATTGGAAGTGCGTCCACTGTGAAGGCATGCATTCTCCACTCTTTCGGGAATGGGTTCACAGGGCGTGAGTCTGAAGAAGCGACTTTCAATTGTTTGTCCTTTTCAGAACCGAACTTATGAATAATCTTCTTGCTGGCTTCCACCGCTGGTAATAAATAGCAGTCCGCTTCGATTACGCCGACCCCTACTAATTCCACGTCTTCCATTTTTAATAGTAAATATAATGATACTAAATCATCCACGCCACCATCGTGGTTTAAATAAACTTTACGCATTTATGAGTTACGCTCCTTTAAAATGGTTTTCTTGCACGATTTATTATACCTAAAAACGAACGATAAATAAACTATTTAATATAATGTTTGGTTTTATTTTTTAGTGCATTCGATAGAAGTTTATGGTACACTGTTTCTAATCATTTTTTAATGTTAGGCTGTGACTCAATGAAAAAGAAATTATTAGATACGATTATTATAGGATTCGCCCTGTTCGCCATCTTCTTCGGTGCCGGAAACTTAATCTTCCCACCTTACCTCGGCGTAACAGCTGGAGAAAACTGGGGAATAGCGACCTTTGCCTTCCTCATTAGCGACCCACTATTATCGATTATTGCCGTGATGGTTGTGGCGGCTCTTGGCGGAAGTGCACTAAACGTCGGACGCAGAGTTCATCCACTTTTTGCTAGCGCCCTTGCTGCAATTTGTGTCCTCCTCATCGGACCGATTTTCGCAGTTCCGCGTACCGGAGCGTCCACGCACGAAATCTTCGTACAATCGTATTTCCCAAGCGCACCACAATGGATCACTTCACTCGTATTCTTCGGGATTGTCCTTTGGATCACGTATAAGGAAAACTCCGTCATGGATGCCATCGGAAAATACTTAACACCGATTCTACTGGTGATTCTCTTCTGTATTTTCGTGGCCGCTATCATTCAACCAGATGCAACATTTGCCCAAACAGACGGTACTGGACTTTTCGCACAAGGATTTAAAGAAGGCTATCAAACCATGGACGTGCTCGGAGCGCCACTCTTGGCCGGAGTCGTGATGAAAGATATTACGCGCCGTGGGTATTTAAATAAAAAAGACCAATTCAGAATGATGTTCGGGGTTGGAATCGTCGCGTTCATCCTGCTCGCAGTCGTGTACTCAACACTCGCTTACAGCGGAGCTAGCATGAGCACGGTCATCGACACAACTGCGCAACGTGCCGCAATGCTTACAACAATCGTCAAGAACTTACTCGGTTCTTGGGGACAACTTGCGATGGGACTGGCTGTCTGCTTCGCCTGCCTCACAACAGCGATTGGACTAACAACCACTTGCGGTCAGTATTTTGAAGAAGTCTCAAAAGGAAAATTACAATACAAGAAAATCATCCTTGTCACTGTAGCGGTAGAATTCATCATCTCACTTGTCGGCGTAGATTCACTGATTAACTTAGCCGTTCCGGTGTTGACATTCATCTTCCCAATTATGATCGCACTCATTCTCTTCTCTGCCTTCGACCAATACATCCCATACGATTGGACGTATCTTGGAGCCGTAGTTGGAGCCGGAATCGTCGGCCTCGTACAAGGAATCAACACCCTTTCACAACTTTTAGGCGGAAACCTACTCGGAGACGCAGCTACATGGATTGGCACCCTCCCACTAGCCACATACGGACTAGAATGGATTGCCCCAACCTTCGCCGGCGCGCTTCTCTTCACTATCGCCGCCGCTATTGTAAAACCAAAACAACTTGAATTCGATTAACAAAAACGGAGCCTCCAGCTCCGTTTTTTTGCACTCTCCCTCTTATAAAAAGAACGGTTTGTATATGTCATTTTGCTTGGTATAGGTGAATCCTCCTCCAAAGGCAGAATCCCAAGTCCGTGGAGCTTTGCGGCGACGAACGGAAAAACTTGCGGATCAATCATAGTAGTTGTACGGAAAAGCAACCAATGCGAAATAGAGCCACAAGGCAATTTATTGCCCTGTGGCTCTTTGAGGCTTGGTAGGATTGAGACCTAGGCTCAATCCGGTGCCCGACTAACTACTATGATTGAAACATCCGCAAGGATTTTTGACGTTCGTCACAAAAGCAAAGCTTTCCCTAATCCACAGACTTGAGGGCTTCTAGCATATCGATGCGTTGGAGGAGATGGTTCACCATATACCCTAGCGCAACCAAGATGACAATCACAATCACACATGGCAACACATATACAAACCATCCGACAGCGGGATTGAACATGACAAACCCCGGTGCCACCGTCTCAATAATCACCCTATGCAACATGCGCCCAAACAAAATCCCGACAACCATCCCGATTACCGATAATAAAATCGTTTCACGGTAAATATACATCGTCACTTCTTTGTTCAAGAACCCGAGCACCTTAATCGTCGAAAGCTCGCGAATCCGTTCGGCTACATTGATGTTGGTTAAGTTATATAGGATAACCACCGCAAGTAAAATCGATACGGCCGTTAAAATCATCATCACGCGGCTCAATGAAGCAACAATCGTGTCGATACGACTCACCATGGCCGTGTTTTGTACGACGGCTTTCACACCGCCTAGGGCCATTAAGTCCGCAGCCGCTTTTTGTACGCTAGCGGCGTCTTTGTCTTTAAACTGTACGAAAATCGAGTTGTTTTGCGGCGCTACACCATAAAACTTGGCGTAGACTTCTGGCGACATTACGACGAAGTGTCCAGCGTACATTTCCACGACACCCCCGACCGTTAACGTCACATCCACACCATCCTTATTCGGAAGCGTAAAGGTGTCGCCGGCTTTCACATTCAAGAGCTTGGCTAATTTCTCGGAAATTAACACGCCGCCCTCTGGAAGCGCCACGGCTTTCTTCGTCTTCGCATCATTCAAATGAATGTACGGAGAAAGGCTGGTTTCTTTGCCGACAAGCACCGTTACGGACTGTTCATCGTCCACGCCTGGCACTTCACGTGTTACCGATTCGGTATAGACGTCGCTGTAAGAAGTCACGCTTGAAGAGGTTAAATAGTTGCGGAGCGCTTGTTCTTCTGAGGCCGTTAACACAGCTTCTTTTGAAACAATCGCATCATACGTAATAATTTCCTTGAACTGACGCTCGGCAATACCGTCTAGAGACCCGAGAATTCCGCGCCCTGCAAAGAGAAGCGCCACGCTTCCTGCTACCCCGAAGATCGTCATGAGCATACGTTGTTTATAGCGGAAAATATTACGCGCCGTTACCTTATGCGTGAAGCTGAGACGATTCCAAACGAACGGAATGCGCTCGAGAAGAATCTTCGACCCAGCCACTGGAGCTTTCGGTAAGAGAAGGGCTGAAGCTTGCTCATGAAGTTCGCGACGGGCAATCCATAATGGAGGCACCACGCTACAGATGAGCGAGCAAACAATCGCAATTACGGCGATGAGTGGATGGAAATTCAACTGGATACTTGGCAATACCGTATCCTTCATCAAGGTTGCACCTAGCGCACTTGGCAAGGCGTAAGTTCCTAGTAAAATCCCAAGAATTGTTCCTGAGACTCCTGCTGTAAAACCATACACGGCAAACTTTTTCATCACGTCTTTGGTTTCATAACCGAGCGCCTTCAACACTCCGGCATTGATACGTTCTTCGTTTACAAAACGCGTCATCGTCGTTACCGTTACGAGCGCCGCAACGGCATAAAGCACAATCGGGAAGAGGTTCCCAACCGACGTAATCCCTTCAGCTGTCTCCTTCATATTGAAGAACCCTTCGCTTCCAAGCATTGTTGAACGCGTGTAGACGGAGTATTTCGGTTTCGTGAGTTTTGAAACATCCACTTCCGCTTTTTCGAGTTCGCCTTCAGCCTTCTGAATATCCTTGTCAGCTGTCTCTTTCTTCTCGTTGAAAGTTTCTTCGCTTTCTTTGAGCTGCGTTTTGGCATCCGCGAGTTTAGCTTCGCCGTCCGCCAATGTTTTCTTGGCTTCGGCTAGTTTCACCTTGCCTTCTTCTAACGTTCCGGCGTTTGCTTCAAAAGCTGCCACTCCTTCACGGTATCGGTCGAGGCCGTCCACGTATTGGCTGTAGCTAGCGTAATACTTGGCTAACCCTTGTCGGTACGCTTCTTGCCCTGCCTGTAATTGTTGTTTCTTTGTTGCGAGCTCAGCCTCAGCGTTTAAAATGGCTGTTTGACCCGCTGTGAGTTCTTGTTCTTTTTGAGTGAGCACTTGTTCTTTGGTCGCAAGTGTCGTCTCTGTTTGAGCGATTTGGGCTTCTGCTTGTGTTAAAGCCGTCTCCATCGCTTGAAGGCTTGCTTCGGTAATGCCTCGCGCCGCAGCAGCATCCGGGTCACTGGCTAGTAGTGCCTTCCCTTGCGCTAAGGCTGTCTTCTTCGTTTCAAGGTCTGCCTTACCCGCTTCAAGTTGTTCTTTAGCCTGCGCTAATTGCGTTTTTCCGGCTTCAAGCTGTTCTTGGCCACTGGCGATTTCTTCTTTTTTGGCAGCCAGTTGCGTCTCGGCTTCTGTTAACTTGGCACTTGCATCATCCAGCTGATCTTTCTTCTCGGCTAAAGTCGCTACCGCTTGTTCGATTTGCACACGAGCACTCTCGAGTTGCGCACGGCTAGCTTCCAACTGATTCCACGCGGCGCCAAGCTTTGCGTCTCCTGAAGCAATCGTTGCCTCGTTGCTGTCGACTTCTTTTTGACCGTCCGCAAGCGTCTTTTCGTTCTTTTCGATTTCACTCTTACCGTCCGCCAATTTCTTCTCGGCGTCCGAGAGTTGCGTTTTGGCATCGGTAATTTTTTCTTTTCCTTCTGAAATCTTATCGTCGGCCGTCGTCTTCAACGTGTCCAAACGCGTCGTTCCATTGTCGGCCAACTTTTCTTCGAGCGCCTGTTGCAACTCCGTCACCTTATCCGAGTACTCACGGCTTGTGGTTTTCCATTTGCGTAAATCCGGATAACGAAGCCTGGCAATCGTATAAACTTCAGAATCGAACGCGTCTTTTGGCGCTACAGCAAACCCGCTAAGATCACCGCTCCCCGCACTCGACACGCCCTTAATCGTCTTCGAGAGAATCTCGCTGGAGTTCACAAAACCTGTAATCGTAAATTCATGCTCTTTCAGTAGAGTAGAACTTCCAGATTCATTCAAACGAATCGTGTCCCCAATCTTGTACTGACCCGCCATCGTTTGGGAAAGCGCCACTTCATTTGATTTCGTAGGAAACTCACCACTCACCAACTCGAATGTTGAAATATCGGTCGTCTGTGAGAATACACGAATCGCGTTCGGCGTATCACCAACAACCGTATCGGCAAAATAGCCAAACTCCACATCCGCGTTCTCTTGCTTGATCTCGGCTTGGTCTTCGCCACTTAAACCGTAGCCCGCCACCACAAATAAATCCGCAGCGTTGGCAGTTTCCATATAGCTATTCAAGGTATCTTCAATATCCGGGCCCGACACTTTCAACCCGACCAAACTGAACGCACCTAGCATCATGAGTAACATAATAGAAAGGAAGCGTCCCTTCGACTGGCGAAGCGAGTTGCGGATATCCTTGTTTAATGTCTTCTTTTTCACTGTCTGCACCCCTTCTAATATTCAAGCGTTTGAATATCTTGTGGATTTGGGTTACATTCGATTTTCTTCACGCGCGCGTCATGCATATAAATCACGCGGTCGGCAATCGGCGCAAGCGCAGAGTTATGCGTTACGATAATCACCGTTGCCCCTTGGTTACGTGACATATCTTGTAAAATTTGAAGCACTTGTTTCCCTGTATGGTAGTCGAGTGCTCCAGTTGGCTCGTCGCAAAGCAAGAGTTTTGGATTTTTAGCAACCGCACGTGCAATGGACACGCGTTGTTGTTCCCCGCCCGATAATTGCGCTGGGAAATTATTGATGCGGTGTCCAAGACCGACTGCCTTCAAGGCTTCCTCTGCATCTTGGGCATCTTTTACGATTTCAGCAGCTAACTCCACATTTTCCTTTGCCGTTAAGTTCGGCACTAAATTATAAAATTGGAAGACGAAACCAACATCGTCTCTTCTATAATAAGTGAGTTGTTTTTCATCAAAAGCGGAAATGTCCACTCCGTCGACAAACACATGCCCATCGTCGTTTGTGTCCATGCCTCCTAAAATATTCAAGACCGTCGATTTTCCTGCACCGCTGGCCCCTAAAATAATCACTAACTCGCCTTTTTCAATTTCAAAATTCACATCATTATTCGCGATAATCTCTGTATCGCCAACTTGATAACGTTTATAGCTATTCTTCATCTCGATATAAGCCATGTCTATCCCTCATTTCTCTCAACACTGTTAAATGAACACCGTGTTGATTCTTTCTCGTATCTACTTTATAATAGGCCTAGTGAAAAAACAATACACAATACTCAACAATGTGTTGATTTAAGAAAAGAGTTTTAAAAATGACGACGCAAAAACGAAAAACCACAACGAAAAGCGATTTAAAAGAAGCACTCACCTGTTTACTGAGAGAAAAAGACTTTGAAGCCATTAGCGTCAGCGACATCACTAAAGAAGCCGGCGTGAACCGCGGAACGTTTTATCTCCATTACGTCGATAAATTCGATATGATGGACAAGCTCATCGACGAGATTTTACAAAACATCTTACTTCTATTAAAAGAAGGACAGCCAAAAAATAAGCAAGAGGCCTTTCCTGGTATCGTGAAAATCTTCGAGTATTTAAAAGAAGACTTCGACTTTGTTCACGCGATGACCTTGAATCGTTTCAACTATACGGCTAAACTCGTCCACGACTTTCTGCTGGAATTGACGCGCCAAATTGGACCGATTAAGAAAAATATCGAGATGGTCTATCCGCTGCCTGACGATTACGCGCAAGAGGTGTTCATCTATAGCAATAGCGCGATTTTCTTCCACTGGATTCAAAAAGGTGGCGTAGAAACCCCTGAAGAAATCGCAAAAATCTTTTTCAGATTGTCTTTATAAAGGAGAAAACTGATGCAAAAAAATATTATGAAAGACCCACTCTTCCTAAGCCAAAAATCGAGTGTTGCCGACCCTAAAGCCGACGCGCAAGTGGTCCGCGACCTGCAAGATACGCTTCGTGCCAACCGTGACCGTTGTGTCGGAATGGCGGTGAATATGATTGGTGTGAAGAAGAACATTATTATAGTAGCGATTGGTCCGATGGATTTGGTGATGTTGAATCCACGCATTACGAAGAAGCAAGGCCCCTACGAAACCGAAGAAGGCTGTCTGAGCCATACGGGCACGAAGAAGACGACGCGCTATCAAACGATTGAAGTGGCCTACACCGACCCGAGCGGCAAGAAGCATACGGGAACGTTCACCGACTTCACGGCGCAAGTCATCCAGCATGAGATCGACCATTTAGATGGGGTGCTTATTTAAAATACGATTACTCCAATCCTTGCGGATTGTTTCATCATAGCTGTAATGGGGCAACGGCTTGAGCCTTATGTCTCAAGCTCTACCAAGCTTCAAACTGACTCTACGGGTTTCACCCTAGAGTCAGTAATTCACATTGGTTGCTATCCCCCATTACTGCAACGATGAATCCGCAAGATTTTCGTAATCGTATTTTTGTGCTTCTAAATGGACGAGGATGTTGGCTTGTGCCGGGAAGGCGGGATGTGCTACTTGCGACGGTGGTGTAGTCATCTTCTTCGTTTCATATAGTAAGAAAAAGAAAAAAAGAGAAAAGGGTTGACTCTGACGTAACGTAATAGGTTACACTATCTAGTGTTAGGAGTTGAGGTTATGTATTTAATCAAGCAAGTAAGTGAAATCAGTGGTGTATCGGTGCGCACTTTACATCACTATGACGAAATTGGATTGCTTTCCCCGAAAAAACAGGAAAATGGATATCGCTACTACACAGGCGACGAGCTTTCTCAATTACAGACGATTCTCTACTATAAATATTTGGGATTTCCACTGAAAGAGATTAAGTCGCTAATGAAGCAGAACGAGGATGATCTGTTACCACACTTGAAACATCAGTTGAAGTTAATGCAGAAAGAAAAAGACCGTCTTCTAACATTAATCGACACATTAGAAAAGACGATTGCGTCTACGGAAAGGAAAATGACGATGACAACCGAAGAAAAATTCAAAGGGTTCACCTTCAAGGATAACGAGAAATATAAACAGGCCGCGACTGAAAAATACGGCGAAACAGTGATGAACGAGGCCGAAGCAAGACAAAAAGGCAAGGAAGAAATCGTAGCGGACGGCTTCAACAAAATCTTCTTCGCATTCGCGGAAAATATCGAAAAAGGCCTGCCCGCAACAGCTGCTGAAAACGTGGAATTAGCCAAACAGCTGCACCAACACATGTGTACCTATGCCTTCGACTGCTCAATCGATGTCTTCTCAAGCATCGGATTCGGCTACGCGCAAAACGAAGAGTTCAGAACGAACCTCGATAAATACGGCAAAGGCGTTGGCCAGTACGCTTGCGACGCGATTCAAGCCTATGTCGCACAGGAGAGAAAATAAGACCGTTAAGGAGATCCTCATGGAACATCAATCCTATATCACTACTTTGAAAAAGTTTTTAGGTAATGTTGAGATTGTTGAAAAATCAGACCGCATTCAAGTATATGATGGCGTGGATATCATTTTTTCATTAGTGTCAGAAGCTGACCACTACTCTATTCTGATTAGTGAGCGTGGCACCGTATCAACCTTTTGTAAAATACAAGAACCGAAGTTAGCACAACTCTACTTTGCTCTTTTCGTTAAAAATGCCTTTGTGGATGTTGAGCTCCCACTTATGTCAAAATTAGAGAACTTGGCAGAAGACACAGCTACCCTACAACACTTATTCAATCAAGAAGGACTAGCACCATATTATTCGGTAAATTCTCTCAAACCACAAATAATTAATGTATCTACGGCTTCTAAACGTCTTTACTACGTGGATGCAAACGGCCTTGAATACGATATCGCGGTTCTACCGAACCGATTCTATCAAATCTTCTATTCATGTATTGTGAACTTGAAAAACCGCCTGGAGTGGTTATCCAAGTGGGTAGATTATTCAGATGAAATACAAAAATACGAAGCGACTTTACTAGGATTTAGTTCAGAAGGCATCATAAAATAACAAGCAAAAGAGGAGTAAGACACTTGTCCTACTCCTCTATTTTTATCTCACAAACACCAATTTTTCTGGTGTGGATAGTTCCACATCAAACGTAAATCCATCTTCACTGAAAGCCTCCAGCTGCTTTACGGTTGTTGCTTGTTCGCGCATGGCAAAGCCCACTAGCAACCCGCGCCCTTTTTTCGACGTCGTTGAGTGTTGTTTCAACTTCCCGTCTTTACGCTCGTAAAATTCCACATCTACCCAGTTGTAACGCGAGCGGTCTAGTAGCGTACTGAACTCATCACTGGCACAGTTGACCACCGTTTCGCCTTCTTCGAACAACTCGGCCCACTCTGCTTTCCAATAAGCCTTCAAGCTCTTTCCGTCCACGCGCAAAGGTCTCAGCATATCTAAGCGATACGGCTTCACATAAGCATCCGGCGCCACAGCCCCATATAACGCAGACAAGATACTCACATGCTCGCTTCCATAACCCAATCCGTCCTTCCATCCCTCTACTTGCTTCAACCAGCGAAACGCCAGTCCGTTGTATAGTTCGATGGCAGGCGCAGCCCCTTCTTCCTTCCACCCTTCGATGAACGCTTTGTTTTCGTCGAGCAACTTCCCTTTGACCCCTAGCACTCGAGAGAGGTCCTCTTCAGGCACCGCACGCACGGCTTCGACCACTTTTGCAGCAGCCGGGCTTACTTCCCAGTCGCGTTCCTCTAATGCGTCACAATTCATTTCCTTTGCAGGCGATAAAATTAATTTCATCTCGGCACTCCTTTTCATTGTCCCCCCTAGTGTACCGTACCCGCCCTATTTTGACAAAATACAAGTCCCGTTTTATACTGATTACTATCAAACTTAAAGGAGAATTCTATGCCCGGCGTATTTGCACTTATCATCAATTCCATCGCATTATTTTATCTATTACCATTCATTAGCGTTGGAGTCTATACGATTGGAACGCAGAAATTTTCACTCGCAAACTTCCT
>CAUVGI010000019.1:0-22255 GCA_963551375.1 uncultured Streptococcus sp.
TTAAAAATTCGATTGCAAAATCAATATAGCCTTCTTTTGTAGTGTTGGCTAAGTTAATAATATAAGGCGCATGGACAACAACTTCTTCAATGCCATGTTCTTTCATGTACTGTTTCCCAGCTTCAACATTTAACTCTTCAATTGGTTTTCTTCTTGTGTTTTGCGGAGCACCTGTATAAACCATCATGACATTTGCGTTATAGCTTGCTGCTTCCTTTGCTGAATTCAAGAGCATTTCTTTTCCGCTCATCGAAACGTGAGACCCAATTAACATAATCATCCTCCAAATATTTCATTATTCTCTATTATTTTACTAAAATAATTCTTCTGCAATCAAGCTGTAAGCTATTTTTTATACACAAATAGCGCTTTTATTGGTATAATAAGGAGGAAATATACAAATAAAAAGGAGCCCTTATGGATTCATTACTGAAATTCTTTAAGAAGAAAAATATACAGCAACTGCTGGGCTTTCTTGTTTCTCTTCTACTTCTGTGGATCATCGCATATCCATTAGTAAGTGAAAGTTCAACAATAAAACCGCAAGCAAATACGCACCAAGCAAATACGGATACGAATAGTGGCAATACGGCTACTCAAACATCTACAGTGGTTAAAAATAAAATTGTAGAATTCGCAGTCAATACAAGCGATAAGGCGTTAAAGGTATACCATACGATGGATGCTAAAGGCATTCCAGTTGGTGAAATTACGAAAAACCAATACTTGCTGGCCTTGCATAAACTCGATAACGGTTGGATTCAAGTTCAATATGACGATCAAGTAGCCTATATCGAGGATAAAGATATCCTTCTTACTACGATGATGAAAGGATATGCTTCTGGCGGATTGAAATTACGCGAAACACAAGATGAAAATTCGAAAGTTCTCTTATCAATTCCTAATGGTGAACTCTTCTACCTCATTGAAGAATTGAACGATAAAGTCTTAAAAGTTCGTTACTTTGATAAAGAAGGTTATGTGGATAGCGACTCTACAAACTACGCGATTGAATTGATTCAAGAAATTCTCAACAAACAAGCTGGTCTTCCAACAACCATTGACTCGAATAAGATGTTTGTTACAAAACTAAAAGAAACACCTATTTACTCAGCTTCCAACGTCACTTCCGAATTAATCGGTACGGTAGATAAAGGAACACAATTTGTGTATGAAGACCGCGAAGGCGATTTTTATAAAGTATCTGTTGGTAATGGAAAATACGGATATATTCCTTACTGGCTAGTAACTACAAACTTTGCTGGAATCGAAACGGATGAAACGATTCCTCAAGGGATTAAGAATGCAACAATTGTCATCGATCCAGGGCACGGTGGTGAAGATCCAGGTGCTGTTGTAAACTTCAGTGAAAAACACGAAGCAGACCATACATTAACAACTGCTCTACTTGTGAAGAAAGAACTCGAAGCAATGGGAGCAAAAGTTATCTTAACTAGAACAAGCGACACTTCTGTTTCACTTGCTGAACGTGCTGAAATTAGTAATAAAAATAATGCAAATGCATTTATTAGTATTCACTTCGACTCGTCTGAAGATGATAGCGCAAGTGGAACAACAGCCTACTACTATAGTGATAAGAGCGAAAGTCTCAGTCAGACAGTGAATAAATATTTATCTCGAAACCTACCATTAAAAAACCAAGGAAGCAGATTCCAAAACTTCATGGTTCTTCGTGATAATGCTCGTCCATCGATTCTTTTAGAACTTGGATACTTAAATAACCAAGGCGATAACAAAGTGATTTCTTCTGAAGAATATCAACAAAACATCGCAAAAAGTATTGCAAATGCTCTTAAAGAATACTTCCAATAAAACAACAAAAAGCGATGCTACTCCAAACGGAATAGCATCGCTTCTTTTTATCTTAAAATAAATCGTCAATCTCTTGACTTGCTGTTTCTACTGGAGTTGTATAGTTTGCAGTAATTTCTTCAATCACTGTCCCCTCTACAGCCTCTTTAATTAACCCTTCCACATCAAGACGTGCTTCATATTGGCGAGCCTTCTCCAGTTTCGGTTTTGTCTTTGGACTTGGCGGTGCAAACACCGTACAACAATCCTCAAACGGTTGAATCGATAACTCGAATGTATCAATTTCTTCAGCTACTTTAATAATATCGAGTTTATCCATTGTAGCTACTGGACGAATAATTGGTGTATTTGTAACATCATTAATCGCCACCATGCTATCTAATGTTTGAGAAGCCACTTGCCCCACTGATTCCCCATTGGCAATCGCAAGAGCACGTGCATTTTCTCTAAGTTGATCCGTAATACGAAGCATGAAACGACGCATAATTGTCATTAAATACGCTTCCGGCACACTCTTCTTGATTTCCTCTTGAATTCTTGAAAAAGGTACCGTTAAGAATTGAATACTTCCACCAAACCGAGCAATTTTAGCTGCTAAGAGTTTTGTTTTCTCTAACGCTTGTGGGCTAGTATACGGTGGGCTTGCAAAGTGCACGCATTGAATTTCCATTCCACGTTTCATCGCAAGATATCCTGCTACCGGCGAATCAATCCCGCCAGATAGCATCAGCATCACACGACCACTTGTTCCAACAGGAAGTCCTCCTGCCCCTTGGATTGTCTTCAGACTCACCATTAAGTGTTCACGTCGCACATCAATACGTACCGTAATATCTGGTTGTTTTAATTGAACCTTGATGTCTGGAAATGCTTCAAGAACAGCATCCCCTAAAAACAAGTTGATTTGATTCGTATCCATCTCGAATGTGTGATCCGATCGTCTTGTCATAATCTTAAATGTTTTTCCTTCAAGATCTTCTTGGCTTAATAAGTCGAGAACAACTTTTTTAGCCACTTCCATATCTTTTTCAACAATATATACTGGCGAAATAGATTGAATCCCAAAAATTGGTTTTACCTTTTCGATGACTGCTTCTTCAGGCGCTTCATGTAAATCTAAATACATAAAGTCATAATCAGGAATCACCTTTACCTGAGGAAAGTCTACTAAGGCTTTTTTAATATTTGACGCTAATTTTTGAGTGAACATTTTTTTGTTTCTACCCTTTGTAGAAAGTTCACCATAGCGAATCAAAATTCTAGTTTTCAACGATTTCCTCCTTTTATTTTAAAAACGAAAATTGTTTCATTAACTGATGCAGAACCTCGATAAACTGTTCGACTTCTTCTTTCGTATTGTCGTTTGAGAAGCTTACACGAACGGCTCCTGTCGCCCATTCAGTTGGCACATCCATCGCATAAAGCGTACTAGATGAATCTCCTTTTTTACTTGAACAAGCCGAAGTCGTAGAAATATAAATGCCATGATTTTCAAAAGCATGAACAACCACTTCTCCACGAACGCCTTTAATGGCAAAGCATAATACATGACTTGCTCCATCTTCCGGCGAGAAGATGCGAATTTCAGATTTTGTTGCTAACTCTTTCCATAATTGACTACGAAGTTCCCCCGTAACTGACTCTTCTTCTAAAGCCATTCGCAGAGCTTTTGTTGTAGCTACAATTCCTGGAAGGTTTTCCGTTGTACTACGTTCCCCTTTTTCTTGTCCGCCACCTGTTAAGAGCGCTTGAATCTTACGTCCAAATTTCTTATACATAATCCCAACGCCTCGTGGTCCATGGAATTTATGTGCAGAAAGGCTCAATAAGTCAATACGTCCAATGGCAAGGAGCTGACTTGCGCGTTCCACTGCCTGAACAGCGTCCACATGAAAGTGAATCGATGGATATTCCTCAAGTACTTTAGCAATTTCAGCAATCGGTTGAACTGCTCCAACTTCATTATTAACAGCCATCACACTTACTAAAATCGTATCTTTACGAATGCTCTCTTTTAATTGGTCTACACTTACAATCCCTTTAGAATCGACATCTAAGTACGTCACTTCAAACCCGAAGCGTTCTAATTGCTTACATGTTTGAATGACTGAAGGATGTTCAATCTTTGTCGTAATGATATGCTTCCCAAATACAGATTTTTCTAGAGCTGTTCCTTTAATCGCCCAGTTATTCGATTCAGTTCCGCCTGAGGTGAAGAAAATCTCCTCAGGTTGAACTGATAATAAACTAGCTACTTGAGCTCTAGCTTTGGTCAACACTTGAAAGGCATCGACTCCTAATTGGTGTAAGCTCGATGGATTTCCGAAGAACTTTTGGCTAACTTGAACATAACTCGTTAATGCATCATCATAAATTTTCGTTGTTGCTGCATTATCAAAATAAATCATTCTACTATCCTTTCAAATTCCATTAGTTCGCAACGATGTTTACTAAACGTCCTGGAACAGCGATCACTTTGCGGATTGTTTTTCCTTCGATGGCAGATTTCACTGAATCATGCTCTTTTGCAAGTGCTTCAAGAGCTGCAGCATCTGCGTTTGTTGGAACCATTACGCGCGCTTTAATTTTTCCATTTACTTGGAAAATCACTTCTACTTCGTCTTCCACTAATTTAGATTCATCGTAAGTTGGCCATGGAACATAACTGATTGATTCAGTAAATCCAAATTTACTCCAGATTTCTTCAGCCATATGTGGTGCTAATGGCGCAATCAATTGTACAAGGCCTTTCATGTAATCGAATGGCAATGCGTCTGCTTTATAAGCTTCGTTAACGAAAATCATCATTTGAGAAATTGCAGTATTGAAGTGCAACTCTTCGTAGTCTTCTGTCACTTTCTTCACTGTTTGATGGTACACTTTATCCAATTTACCATCATTTAGTTTTGTGATACGGTCACGCATCTTACCATTGTCGTCAATCATCAATCTCCAGAAGCGGTCTAGGAACTTACGGCTACCCTCAAGTCCTTTTTCACTCCAAGCAATCGATGCGTCAAGTGGTCCCATGAACATCTCATAAACACGTAATGTATCCGCACCATATTCACGAACCACATCATCAGGGTTTACAACATTCCCTTTAGATTTAGACATTTTTTCGTTACCTTCACCAAGAATCATCCCTTGGTTAAATAATTTTTGGAATGGTTCTTTGTTTGGAACAACGCCTAAATCATATAACACTTTATACCAGAAACGAGCATATAGTAAGTGAAGAACGGCATGCTCTGCACCACCAATATATAAATCAACTGGTAACCATTGTTTTACTTTTTCAGGGTCTGCAAGTTTTTCTTTATTATGAGGGTCAACATAACGTACAAAGTACCATGAGCTACCTGCCCATTGTGGCATTGTATTTGTTTCACGACGACCCTTCTTACCTGTTACTGGGTCTGTGACATAAAGCCAGTCTTCAATTGCAGCCAGTGGAGATTCCCCAGTACCACTAGGACGGATTTTATCTGTTTTTGGTAATACTAATGGTAATTCTGATTCCGGAACAGTTGTCATCGTACCGTCTTCCCAATGGATAACTGGAATTGGTTCACCCCAATAACGTTGGCGAGAGAACAACCAGTCGCGTAGACGATAGCTTACTTTAGCTGCACCTACGCCGTTTTCTTCTAACCATGCATTCATTTTTGCAATCGCATCAGCTTTATTCAATCCATCTAGGAAATCTGAATGAATATGCACACCGTCACCAGTGTATGCTTCTTCTTCGACATTTCCGCCTTCGATCACTGGAATAATATCTAGTCCAAATACTTTTGCAAATTCGTAGTCGCGTTCATCGTGAGCTGGAACAGCCATAATTGCACCTGTACCATATGTGCTTAATACATAATCTGCAATCCAGATTGGAATTTCTTTACCGTTCACTGGGTTAATCGCATATGCTCCAGTGAATACCCCAGTTTTTTCTTTAGAAAGTTCTGTACGTTCTAAGTCAGATTTTGTAGAAACAGCAGCAATATAAGCATCTACTGCTTCTTTTTGTTCAGGAGTGACAATCTTTTGAACTAATTCATGTTCTGGAGCTAATACATTGTAAGTCGCTCCAAATAATGTATCCGGACGTGTTGTAAAGACTTCGAAGCTTTCATCTGTTCCTTTAACGTTGAAACGAACTTGAGCCCCTTCTGAGCGACCAATCCAGTTACGTTGCATATCTTTAATGCTTTCTGGCCAATCCAACTCATCCAAATCTTCTAATAGACGGTCTGCATAAGCTGTGATTTTCAACATCCATTGTTTCATTGGTTTACGGTAAACAGGATGTCCTCCACGTTCACTCTTACCATCGATTACTTCTTCGTTGGCAAGTACTGTACCAAGAGCTGGACACCAGTTCACTGGAATTTCAGCTTCATATGCAAGTCCCATTTCCACTAGTTTAGTGAAAATCCATTGAGTCCATTTATAGTATTCTGGATCCGTTGTATTAATTTCACGGTCCCAGTCATAACTGAACCCTAATTCATTAATTTGACGTTTGAAGTTCGCAACGTTTACCTTCGTGAATTCTGCTGGGTCATTTCCTGTATCAAGAGCGTATTGTTCTGCAGGAAGTCCAAATGCATCCCATCCCATTGGGTGAAGTACATTGTATCCTTGTGCACGTTTCATACGAGAAATGGCATCTGTTGCTGTATAACCTTCTGGGTGTCCTACGTGAAGTCCTTGTCCTGAAGGATAAGGGAACATATCTAACGCATAGAAGTTTTTCTTAGAAGCATCTTCTGTTGTTTTGAACGTATGATGTTCTTTCCAATATTTTTGCCATTTTGGCTCGATTTCTAGATGATTAAATGTCATCTAATTCACTCCTTTCAGAATAAAAAACGCCCCACCTGTCATTGACAGATAGGACGCAATACGTGTTACCACCTAATAATTTTACTCATCTTACCTGTAACGCGGGCGAGGCGGATACTCTTACTATCAGTTCAGAGTTCGGCTAAAAGGCGAGTTCAGTTTATTGAAATGATGCATTTTCACCAACCATGCACTCTCTACGTCTATCAAAGAAACTTACTATTCCTCTATCTGCTTTTGTGAGTATTATTCTAGCAGATTATTTAGAAACTTTCAACACTTGACCAACTCGGATAGTATTTGAAGTTAAGCCGTTTAAAGCTCTTAATTCAGATAATGTTAATCCGTTATTCTTAGCGATACGGAATAAAGTATCACCTGCTTGAACTGTGTGAGTTGATGCACCAGTTGAATAGCTTACTGTAGTCGCTTTAGTAGTTGAAGTTGTTGCTTTTGCTGAACCAGATACTACTAATTGTTGACCAGGACGAATTGTGCTTGTTTCTGATAAGCCGTTGATTGATAACAATGTTGTTAATGAAATACCGTGGTTGTAAGCAATACGGTATAAAGTATCTCCTGCTTTAACTGTGTAAGTTCCGTTGCTTGTTGAAGCACCAGCTGATTGGTAGCTTACTTGTGTAGCAGTTGCTTGGCTAGCATTTCCTGAAACAGATAATGTTTGGCCAGGACGGATTACTGAAGATTGTGATAATCCATTGATGCTTAATAATGTATTTAAGCTCATGCCTGAACGACGTGCGATACTGTATAAAGTATCACCTGCTTGAACTGTATATGTTCCAGAAGTTGATGTTGAAGTCGCTGTTGTTTTAGATGGTGTGTATCCAGCAGATACTGTACGTCCATCTGATTGACCAACTGTTAAGCTTTGTCCAGGGAAAATCACTGATGATTGTGATAATCCGTTGATGCTTAATAATGTGTTTAAGCTCATTCCTGAACGACGTGCAATACTGTATAAAGTATCTCCAGGTTGTACAATGTAGTTACCTCCGCTTGTACGAGTTGAAGCAGTGTTTGTTTTAACAACTGTTGATGCAGATTCGCCACCCACGACACGTAAAGTTTGACCTGGTTGGATTACGCTTGAAGTAGAAATTCCATTTGCTGAAACTAATTGAGATAAACTCATACCGAATTTACGGCTAATTCCATATAATGTATCCCCTGCTTTAACAGTGTAGTACCCATTTGCAGTTGCTTTAGCAGTATTTGAAACTGATTTTGTGCTAACTGTTGTAGCTACTGTAGAGTTTGTTTGTTTTGCTGGTGTGCCTAAAGATAATGATTGACCAGGACGAATCACTGATGAAGTTGATAAACCATTCACAGTTAATAATTGGTCCACACTTACACCAGCTTTACGGCTGATACCGTATAAGGTATCACCTGCTTGAACTGTGTATTGTCCGCCAACTGAAGAAGTTCTTTCTTCAATACCAGCAGCAATTGCAGTTGCAGTACCATTATCATATTTTGTTAATCCATATTGTTCAATAATACGGTTTAATTTTGCGTAATATGCAGTATCTGTTGCATAACGTCCTGTTAAGTAACGTGTAGCATCTTGATAGCTGTTTGTGCGGCTCTTCCATGCACCTGAATAGAACAATGGAGCACCTTTAATCCCGTTGATAATTTTATCTACATAGTCATCCATTGACTCTTTGTAAGAAGGATATTTTCTGAAGTTGTCGTAAATACCATAGTATTTTTGAGCTCCAGCATCTTCTAATGTATACATATTTACAGATTGACCGTTGTAGTTCCCTTTCACACCAAATAAGTTGTGGTTTGGTTCAGCAGATAACGCACTAGTTCCCCATGCAGATTCTAACGCTGCCTGTGCGATCATTACTGAAGTATATACATCTTTTCCTTCTGTAGCTTGTTGAGCTGCAGGAATAATTTTATTTAAGAATTGTTGAGCTGGTGATTGTACTTGATTTGAGGTTACTGTATATGCATGTGATTTTGGCGCAAGTACTAATCCTGCTACTGTCGTCGCTCCAACAACTGCAACTGTCTTCTGTAAGTTTTTATTTGCAGCCTTTAAAGCTTTCATTTGTTTTTCCTTTTTCAAACGTAAATATCTTTCGTGTTTTGTTTCTGTCATCCTTTTTTCCTCCATGTAAAATCTAATTCGTTATTCATTATAGTAGGATAAATTCGTTTGTGTAGGGGAACGTTGCACGAACACTCAAATCGTCGTATACTCTTAATATCCGTAAAAATTATGTAACAAAATGTAAAATTTTAGTTAAGAGGTGCTTATTTTGAAGAATGCACAGCAATTTAGTCATGAAATGATTCTTTCTGTAAATTTAGAAGATGGAATTTTTATCGACGCAACCGCAGGAAATGGACATGACACACTTTTCATGGCACAACATATAGGAAAAGGATCAAAAATTTTGGCTTTTGATATTCAAGAGCAAGCTATTTTACAAACAAGACAATTATTACAAAACAATGACTTAGAAGAAAAAGTAACGTGTATTTTGGACTCTCACGCTCAAATTTCGAATTATTTAAATGAAAAAGATTTTGTTCGATTAGCAATTTTTAATCTTGGATATTTACCAGGAAGTGATAAAAAAATCATCACAACCCCCTCTTCTACTCTAGAAGCCATCCAGATTTTACTGGATCGATTAGAGAAAAAAGGAAAAATAATTATCGTTTCCTACTACGGTCATGATGGTGGTGTTGAAGAAAAGGATTTAGTAGAAAAATTTATTGTTGCTCTTCCACAAAAAGAATGGTCCGTATTAAAATATCAATTCATCAATCAAATTAACTGTCCACCGATTTGTTATGTCATAGAAAAAAAGTAGAAAATTATCATATATGATAATTTTCTACTTTAAACTAAAAGCCAACCTCTTTAGAGGTTGGCTTTCTTCATATAGATTAAGCAAAATAAGCTTTTAACTCTTCTACTTTATTCAGTTGTTCCCATGGAAGTTCAATATCTATTCTACCGAAATGACCATAAGCGGCTGTTTGTTGGTAGATTGGTCTACGTAAGTTTAATGTCTCGATAATTCCTTTTGGAGTTAAACGGAACTCTTTACGAATCACTTCGATAATTTTTTCTTCTGGTACATGGTTTGTTCCAAATGTATCTACAGCGATGGAAACTGGTTGTGCTACCCCAATGGCATACGCTAATTGGATTTCACATTTATCAGCTAGACCAGCTGCTACGACGTTTTTAGCGATATAACGTGCTGCATAACTTGCAGAACGGTCTACCTTAGTAGAGTCTTTACCAGAGAAAGCTCCACCTCCATGACGAGCATAACCACCGTACGTATCAACAATGATTTTACGTCCAGTTAATCCTGAGTCACCAACAGGACCACCGATAACGAATTTACCAGTTGGGTTAATGAAGTAACGAGTTTCGTCATCTAGTAATTCAGCTGGTACGACTGGTTTTACAACGAACTCTAATACATCTTTTCTGATTTGTTCTTGAGAAATTTCTTCATCATGTTGTGTACTTACAACAATTGTATCGATACGTTTTACTTGGTGTTCAGGTGTGTACTCGATTGTCACTTGAACTTTACCATCTGGTCCTAAGTAGTCTAATTGTTTCTCTTTACGAACTTTTGCTAGTTGGTAAGCTAACTTATGACTTAAATCGATTGGTAGTGGCATATATGATTCCGTTTCGTTTGTTGCGTAACCAAACATTAACCCTTGGTCTCCTGCCCCAAACTCTTCTGATTGTCCACGTGTTTCTAATGCATCGTCAACACCCATTGCGATATCTGGTGATTGTTTATCCAGTGAAACTAATACAGCAACTGAATCTGCATCATATCCATATTTACGGTCTGTATAACCGATTTTACGAATAGTATCACGAGCTACTTGTTGATAATCGACAACAGCACTTGTTGTGATTTCTCCTACTAATACGACTAAACCAGTGTTTACTACTGTCTCACAGGCTACACGCGCTGTTGGATCTTGAGCAAGAATGGCATCTAAAATACCATCACTAATTTGGTCTGCGATCTTATCGGGATGTCCTTCTGTTACGGATTCCGATGTAAATAAAATTTTTTCCATTTCTTTTTCCCCCATTCAATTCCGGTTACAAGGCATCTACACATTGTGTATCCTTTCGGGAATATCATTTTTAACTTTCTCATTATAGCATTTATTGTAAAAAAAGATAGCAAAAACTACTATTATATGAACATTTTTTTCAAACATAAGAAAAAAGCCTAAGTTCAAGGACTTAGACTTTCTTCATGAGGATTTATTCTATTATTTTACTTCTTTACGAACAATTGCGTATGCGCCAACTAATAACACACTTGCGATTACAACTAGAAGATTGTAGTTTGTTGTACCTGTATTTGGTAATTCAGGTTTTTCTTCTGTAGTTGTTGTATTTTCAGTTGTTACTACTGTACTTGGTCCTTCTGTTGTTGTAGTAACAGTTGTAGGTGCCTCAGTCGTAGTTGTTACTGTTGTCGGAGCTTCCGTTGTAGTCGTTACTGTTGTTGGAGCTTCCGTTGTTGTTGTAACAGTTGTAGGAGCTTCTGTCGTTGTTGTAGCTGTCGTAGGAGCTTCCGTTGTTGTTGTTGACGTTGTAGTAGTCGTTGTTGTTGTTGTAGTCGTTGTTGTTGTTGTAGTTGTTGTTGTCTCTTCTTTTGGATTCACAATTGTTTTTGTTACAGCGTGATCCGTTCCGAAGTCTTCAACGTTAACGACAGTATCAGCGTCTTTAATAACGTGACCAGAAGGAGCTTCAATTTCAGTTAAGATATACTTATCTTTTAACAATTTGTTAACTGCAATGTTACCATTTTCATCTGACTCAAACTCACCAATAACTTGATTATTTGCTTGACGAACAACTCTAAACTTAGCACCTTTAAGAGGTTGATTTGCATCATCTACTTTATGAATATTGATTGAGTACACATAACCAACACCAGAACCACCAGCGACTTGAACTGCAGCAATGTTAGTTACATCTTTGCTCTCAATCTCTTTACCTTTAAGAGTTGCCTCGTTTTTCAAAAGTTCACCATCTACAGGTTCATAATTCAATTGTACGTTATAATCGATACGGTATTGATCTTGATCAGTAATATCACCTAAATCAATAACAAATGATTGTCCATCTTCACTGATTGTTATCTTGTGTTGATCAGTTACGTCGACGCGATTAGAGAATACCCACTCACCAGTTTCGTAAGAAAACTTACCTTTGATAACTCTGATACTATCTTTTACATAGGATGCATTAGTAAATCTCAAGTGATCTTCAATTGTTACACCCTTGATATTTTGTTTGTTACGATTGACAGAAATTGTGTATTGAACTTCTTTATGGTTTCCGCTATTAACCCAGCTAGTCTTTGTTAAAAGTCTTGGGTTACCGTCCCCGATACCTTTAAATGTTACTTTACCAGCTACTTTTGTTACTGCGTTCACTGTCACTTCAATTGGAATTTCTCCTTGTTGAGGGTGTTTTTTGAAGTCAATTCGTGCATAGAAGAAGAAAGACCCGTTTGTATCAGAGTGCGTTTCAACATAATTTGTATACGTTAATGTTAATTTTTTATTGGTAGCATCAACAGTAGCATGAGCAATGACTTCGTTAGTATTGATATCACGAATTTCAAAACTATCAGAAGTAATCATTAATGCATCTGGTACAGTAACTACTGTTTGATCGCCAGCTTTAACATTTTTTCCTGCTAAATCATATGTAGCATTAATACGGAAAGTAGCCCATTGTGCTAATTCCCAATCTAAATTCCCACCTTCGTTATTTGTTACATTAACAATTGTAATGGTATCTGCAAATTTACCAGTCACAGAAACTGCAGGTGTAGTTTCTTCAGCAGATGCATTATGAGAAGCTAATGTGAAAAGTGCTGTTAATAAAAATAGTAAGAACGAAAAAATCCCCAATTTTTTCCCGTTTTTGTTCATCGTGCTTTCCTCTTTTCTTATTAAATTGATGGTAAAAATTACCTCTCCTGTTCATTTTATCACATTTAATTCCTAATTAATACCTTAAAGGTGAAATTCATCGCGTTTTTTTCATCTTTTTTTCAAATAATCTTTCCCCAAATGCTCCGAAACCTTGAAAAATAAAGCGTTTTAGTGGTTTATTTTCTTTGGACTAATTAAAAAATACACAATCATTTCCATCCTAAAAGCCTCTAAACAACGCCCAACCTTGACAAGAACTCCATTATTACCTATCATTAAGCTATACTTAAGAATGAGGTATTATTATGAATAATGAATCGCAAACGATATCAATCGAAAGCATTCTTCACCAAGCAACTACCCCGTGGTTGAGCTTTGTCTTAGCACCGCTTGGTTATTGCTTTATCGGTTTGATTCTTGCATTAAGACAACAGCAATTTCAATTTTTGCATTTTGTCGTTTTATTTTTATTTTTTGTAGCTATTTACTTACAAGAAAATTCATATCGCAAACTAGCACTTCATCCAGAGAAAAAGAAATGGCCAGTCATTGCATTAACGAATGTTATTCTTTTTGCCATTCTCTTCTATTTCTACCAAACAGTCGCTATTAGAGTGGTTCTACTTCTCTTTGCCATTGTGCTATTTAATCATACGAATCTGTTTGAAGTGAAGGTAAATGAAGTTTCATATATTTATCACCTGCTACTAAATGGGATTGCTAAATACTATATCGCGAATTTCGTTACAGTATATTTACTCAGTGGCAATGTAACTTCTGCTATTAGCGCTCAACTCTTCCAATATGTTTTATTTGGACTGTATGTGTCTCATATCAAAACAAAACTGACAGAGCGAAAAGAAGGCAAAAGACATTTCGGCCCAGCAGCTGCTATCTTTAATGTATTTGTCAGTCTGTCATGGCTAGTAGGAACAGTCGTTTACTACTTATGGTATTTGAATCATTTCAATATTTTGGGAATCATTTTATTCTCATTATCATTATTAATTCCGATTCTTTACCAAATCCACTTTAGAAAACAGTACACAGTGAATCGTTTAATTACATACCTCCATTGGTATTTAGTCGTAATGTCTGTTTTATATGGATTCTTTATCGCAATTTAAATCAAAAAAATGGTTGGACAATTGTCCAACCATTTTTTGTTTATACTTCTTTTTGACCATAAGCGCAAATATCGAGTAATGGACAACTTGCACATTTTGGTTTTCTGGCAATACAATGATATCTTCCAAAGAAGATCATCCAGTGATGGGCTTTCCCCCATAAATCTTTTGGTAATTTCTTACAAAGTGTCTCTTCTACTTCTAAAACGGATGCCGATTGCTTAACCATTTGGAGTCGTTTAGAAATACGTTCTACGTGAGTATCTACTGCAAATGCAGGCAATCCAAACGCGACGCTTAACACGACATTCGCTGTCTTTCGCCCAACTCCTGCTAGTTGCACCAACTCTTCTCTTGTTCGTGGAACTTCTCCGTTAAATCGTTCAACCAATTGCTGTGCGCACAGACGAATATTCTTTGCCTTATTTCTGTAAAGACCTAAGGATTGAATACACTCAATCACCACATCTTCTTCACTATTCGCTAAAGCATGCGCATTTGGATAAATCGCAAACAATTTTGGAGTGACTTTATTCACACCTTTATCGGTTGCTTGCGCGCTGAGAATAGTCGCAATCAGTAGTTGAAACGGCGTCTCGTGATCCAGTTCGCAATGCGCATCTGGAAATAGTTTTTGCATTTCTAGAACTGCTTGTAATGTTTTTGCTTTTGATAACATCTTATCTCTTCACCCAATTCACTAATGGAACTGATTGACTAGCAGTTTCATTTGGTTTTACGTCTACTTGTGCATTCTTTGTGCGAGTTTCAGACGCTGCTAATTGTTGCGCAGATTGAATCCCTTTATTCTTCCACGCCAGTAAAATACGGTCAATATATTTCACATTATGCGCTTGATTTAAGACGGCTTCTTTTAAAGCTGCTACGATTAATTCCTGTGGATACTTGTCGTTATGAATCCATCCAGAAATCATCTCAATTTCAAATCCACTTAACTGGCGATTAAACTCTTGCTCAATTAACGTCAACACATTGACATCTTTTTGCGACATCTTTTCAACACTAAAAGAGTTTTGCTTAAATAACACTTCTAATTGACGAAGAAGCGGTTTAAAGCTGTAGTAATCCACTTTTTTTCCATCTTGTGCTTCGCGCTGTTTAATCTCTAACACTTGTCGATCCATTAAATGTTGAATAATGCCAAATAATTGTCTTTCGTCGACTCCAAATTGTTGACAGGTTTCTCGAATATTTAACACAAATGACTCTTCCGGATGTCGCTGCATTAACCATGCAATTAATAAGCATTCATCTGCAGTCAATTGCAATTTTCGGTAATTTTGAAGTAGTGCATTCGGAACAGACATACTGCCACTATAAATCCAATGTTCTTGGAATGTTAATGCCATTTTTTGACCTCCCTCTTTTAAAAAAGAGCCAACGACATAGGTCAGCGGCTCTTTCTTATTCTTTTTATTATGGGTAAATACGGTTTAATAAACGTGGGAATGGAATAGCTTCACGAATATGTTTCGTACCAGCCACAAAGGTTACCATACGTTCTAAACCTAGACCGAATCCTGAGTGAGGAACAGAACCGTATTTACGTAAATCTAAGTAGAATGCATAATCATCTGGATTTAATCCGTTTGATTTAATTCTTTCTAATAATTTATCGTAGTCCGTTTCACGTTCACTTCCTCCGATAACTTCACCATATCCTTCTGGAGCAAGTAAGTCAGCACATAGTACACGACTTTCGTTTCCAGGAACTGGTTTCATGTAGAAAGCTTTAATTTCAGTTGGATAGTTGATCACAAATGTTGGCACTCCAAAGTAGTTTGAAATCCAAGTTTCGTGTGGTGAACCAAAGTCATCACCGTGTTCTAAGTGTTCGTAATCAGTATCTTCATCGTTTTCGTGCGCTTGTAATAAGTCAATCGCTTCATCGTATGTGATACGTTTGAACGGTTCGCTAATGTATTTCTTCAATAATTCAGTGTCACGTTCTAGAGTTTCTAATGCATGAGGTGCACGGTCTAAAACGCCTTGAATTAAAGCTTTCACATAAGCTTCTTGTAAGTCTAATGACTCGTCATGTGTTAAGTATAAATACTCAGCATCCATCATCCAGAACTCTGTTAAGTGACGACGAGTTTTAGATTTTTCTGCACGGAATACAGGACCGAAGTCAAATACACGACCAAATGCCATTGCTCCAGCTTCTAAGTATAATTGACCAGATTGTGTTAAGTATGCTGGTTCTCCGAAGTAATCTGTTTCGAATAATTCTGTTGAATCTTCTGCCGCATTTCCTGAAAGAATTGGACTATCGAATTTAATGAATCCATTTCTATCAAAGAACTCGTATGATGCATAAATAATCGCATTACGAATTTCCATAATGGCATGTTGTTTTGTTGAACGTAACCATAAATGACGGTGGTCCATTAAGAAGTCAGTACCATGCTCTTTTGGAGTGATTGGATATTCATGACTCTCCCCAATTAATTCGATATCTTTTACTAATAACTCATAGCCTAATTTAGAACGAGTGTCTTCTTGAACAACACCTGTTACAAATACAGAACTTTCTTGAGTTAATCCTTTTGCTAATTCAAACGTTTCTTCACTTACGTCCGCTTTTACTACAATCCCTTGGAAATAAGCTTTTCCATCACGTAATTGTAAGAACGCGATTTTACCGCTAGAACGTTTATTGGCAACCCAAGCACCAATTGTAACGGTTTGTCCAACGTAATCTTTTGCTTTATTCATTGTTATAGTTTTCAAAATATCACTCTTCCTTTACTTATATGATTCAATAAATTCCTTGATTCGTTTAGCGGCTTCCTTTAATTCCTCTTCGCTATTGGCACAGCTAAGTCTTAGGAAACCATTGCATCCAAAGTTCTCTCCGGATACTGTAGCAACTCCAGCCTCTTCAAGTAGTTTTAAGGCAAACTCTTCAGAAGAAGCAACACCTACGATATGCATGGCTACTTTCACATTCGCGAATAAGTAGAATGCTCCTTTAGGCTTCTCACACTTAATTCCTTCAATATCGGTTAATAATCCATGGAATAAGTCAATTCTTCTTTGAAACTCATCACGCATTTCTTTTTTACTAGCTTCAACATCTTCGTCGAAAGCACGAATGGCTGCATATTGTACAACCGCAGCAGGGTTACTTGTTGTGTGACTCGTTAAGTCATTTAAAGCTCTTATGATTCGTTTTGGACCGAATACATATCCAAGTCTCCATCCAGTCATCGCAACTGATTTTGATAATCCATTGATGACTAATGTGTTATTAAAAATCTCTTCAGATAAACTTGCCATACTGATGGAAGGCGCATCATAGACTAATTCATAATAAATTTCGTCCGATACGACAAACACATTATGTTCTAATGCCCAATTTCCAATTGCTACTAACTCTTCTTTTGTATACAAGAGTCCTGAAGGATTCGAAGGTGCATTGAGTATCAAGAGTTTTGTCTTATCCGTTACGTATTCGTTTAGTAAATCGACTGTTAGTTTAAACGAATTTTTTTCTCTAGTTTCAATATACACCGGAACGCCATCCGCTAATTGAATTTGTTCGGCATAACTCACCCAGTAAGGAATTGGAATTAAAACCTCGTCTCCTGAATCTACTAATGTCATAAAGACTGAATATAGCGCAAATTTAGCACCCGCAAAAGTCGCTACTTGCTCCTTTTGGAGTTCAATTCCATCTTTGCGTTTATGAAAATCACAAATTGCCTGTCTTAACTTATCTATTCCCAAAGCTGGTGTATAATGATCGGTTTCGTGTTTTTTCAAAGCATCGATGGCTGCCTCTGTAATCACTTCAGGTGTTTTAAAATCAGGTTCACCAATCGATAAACTAATAATCTTTCTTCCCTGAGCTTTTAGTTCTCTAGCTTTTTGTGTCATTGCTAGAGTTCCTGAAGGCAAAATTTTCGATACTCTATCTGAAATTTTTACCATAAATCACCAATTTCTATATATTCTCAATATCTTTAATCCATTTACCATTTTTCGCTGAAATATAGTAATAACCAATACGTTGATTGCTCATACGATAATTGACTTCCCACACCGGTTCCCCGTTTAAAAGTCCAAGTCTTGCTTCGAGCACTTCAACATCTGGTTTATCTTGTAATGTAATTGAACGAGCTTCTTGCTCATTGACAACTGCTGATTGCTGAAGAATTGTGACATCTCCACCCTCTTCAGGAATAATTGCATAAATGGCATTGCCTTCTTTATCTTCACCCATAACAGTGTAGTAAGAAGTATCCGTATTAAACAAGTAAAACTTTGTTACCTTTGAAAATTCTACGGTTGGCGCCATCATCGTAAGTGCGTCATTTCGTTTCTTAATTTTTGGGTCCACACTCACTAGGAAAATACTTGCAGCAGCTAAAAATAATAGAAATAAAGTGAGTAAAAGAATAAACATTGTTCTACGTTTCATCAATTTCTCTCCTCTACTCTAATTTTCATAGATAATGGTATTATACGCTATTTAACGTAAAAATACCACCATACATATAAGATGATGCCCTACATATTTTTATTCTTCCCAACGTTCAAACACTTTTTAAATGGTTTCTCTATAACCGTAGCATTTTCCGGGAAAACACTTTTTACTTTCATCGCATATTTACTAATCGTTGCCCGAACATCTAACAACCAAATTTCGGCACTCTTTTGATGCGGTCTACTAAAACGTCCTAGTCCTTGATACAGTTGAAGAAGCATCATCCTCATCGCATAATGACCGAAATAAGAACGCTCTTGTTCTTTCATCTCTAGTTGAATAATTTGTTGAGCCGTTGACACTGGATTTGGGAATGGCAATTTAGTGATTACAAGTGAATCAATCGATTGTCCGCCACTATCAAATCCTTCCCAGAAACTATAGACCCCCAGTAAAATCGCATCATTTCTTTCTTGGAAACGACGTTGGATTCTTCGACCCATCTGAGGCCCCTTTTGAGCAAGCAAGTCAACCTGATGAGCGTAACAAAATTCTTCTAACAAGCTCTCTACTGCTAAGAGCGCTTCTACTGAATGCATTAATACAAGCATTCTTCCACCCTTGCGCTCATAGATTTTCTCGATACAGTCTGCAATTTGTACGTGATACTGTTGACTCGATGAAGAGTTTACGGCCACCAAATCATTAGGGATAAATATCTGATGGTCGGCCGTTTCTGTTTTTGTCTCGATCACCGTCAACTTCTCTTTTGCCTCTAACTCATGGAATAACGGTGTAAATGTTGGAATTGTTGCTGAAATTCCAATTATTTGTCTCATCTTCTCTCTAAAATGTTGAAAGACTTGAATAACTGGCTTAACTCTTAATAATTCTAGAGTATTTTGTCCATACTGTTCTTTTTCTTCAATGACAAAATAATCACTACCATCCATTTGAAATTGAGAGATAGACTCCATTAGTTCTTTTAATAAAAAAGCACTTTCTTCAAACAAAGTAGTCTTGTCTGCATTCGCTTGTAATAAATTCATAACACCAGACAGTGCCTTTTGCATGGCATTCACCATTTCACAGTGGATTGACTCCTTCCACTCACTGGATGTAAATACAAAAGAAGATGACAGTTGTTGTCCACTCTTCAACTCTTCAAACCATGTTTCATATAAATCACAAATTTCTAATAACTTACGATTCATCGTACGAGAGAGATGTTCCTCTTCTTTTGAAAAATGAAACATCGCATTTAAGTGATGGTCAGACCATAATTGTTGCAACTCAAATAAATGAGAAAAGTTAACAGTAGTCGTGCCATATTGCTCTAGGGCATGCTCGAACTGCTGCACTTCATCAATCAGTACAACAGGTTTTACACGATGAGCGATTAATGAAGCGTACTGAATAAGGAATGCATGATTAGTAACCACAATTGGACTTTGTTGAACTGAAGCTACCGCCTTGTCCCAATACAGACTTCCTTCCTCATTTGCATCTTTTACCGATATTTCTTTCCATAACGTTGCCTGATGAAGCACATGATTACATTCAGATAAATCACCTGTTTGCGTCTTTGTAATCCACACGAGTAACCCCATAATAGAAAGACTGTTTCTTGCACTTCTCTCCTCTTGATACTTGTGAATTGCACGCTTGAAGGCTGTTAAATCAATATAGTGTCTTTGCCCTTTTATAGAAATTACAGGTGTCTTAATCTTTAACTCTGTAATAATCGGAGCGACACTATCCTCCATCAGTTGTTGTTGCAATAGTAAGTTCGAAGTGACTATCCAGATTGGTTTTCTCTTACTCGCTTTTTCAAATGCTGCCAGTAAATAAGCGTATGTTTTCCCTGAACCAGGGCTAGCTTCAATAAAATGCAAAGGTTCATCTGTTTCAATAAACGATTCTATGGTGGTTATCATCTCACGCTGACTTGCCTTATCTTCTAAGAATCCAGAATCTACTAATTTTTGATAAGCTTCTAGTGCATTCGTTTTTCGTTTAGAAGACTTTAGCTCTACCTCTTTTACCGCTAGAGGAGAAACGACAAAACCTTGTTCTAAAGAAAAATCTTCTCTTTCTTCTTTTCCTTTTTCTTCTAAAATTTCCTCAAAAATCGTACCCGTATCCCCTAGTAATTCTCCAGAGAATTCGGTTAGCTGTTTTAACGTAATCGTCGACAACTCTCGAAACTTAGTCTTCATTTTTAAGAATAGTTCAGCTGTTGCTCGAGCATCACTGCCTGCTGTATGTACTTGAGTATGATGAATCTCTAGCGCCTCTGTTAAATCACTAAGTCGATAACTGAGCGCTGTTGGATAACAAATTTGAGCCAGTTGCACCGTATCAATGAGTGGCACTTCCAATTCTAGACCCAGTGCATCTGTTAAAGCAGACATAATAAAAGGTCCGTCAAAACCAACATTATGAGCAACGAGCGTTCGATCTTCTAACAGATTAAAAATCGTCATTGCCACTTCATCAAAATAAGGAGCCGTTGCCACATCCGCATTCGTCACTCCCGTTAATAATTGAATCTCGAATGGAATACTTTTTTCAGGATTAATATTGAGTGAGACATGCTCAATCACTTCATCGCCATTGATTAAAGTACAGCCAAATTGGAAGATTCGATCTCCGCTTTCATATTTTGGCCCTGTCGTTTCTAAATCAATGACAGCATATTTTCTTACCATGAGAAAAGCTCCTTTCTAAAGAATTCCTACTTATTTAGTTTACTAACTTATTCCTCTCGTTGCAAACAGTAGAAAGGTTTTAAGGCAAAAAAGAAGCTTGAGCAATGCCCAAGCTGTCTTTTATCATTTTGAAAGTTGATTAAACGGTTTTACCTTTATCAATCACGACTTGTACTTCTTCTGTACCTGTTAAAACAGTATGTTGTTTTACCGTAACATCTTTATCAGCAATCACATACTCTAAATGAGCACCTGATTTAATCACGGTATTTGAAAGAATGATACTGTTACGAACAACCGCACCTTCTTCTACGACAACATCACGGAAGATAATACTATTTTCAACGGTACCTCGAATCTTCGTACCATCTCCGAGAATCGAATTCTTCACTAAAGCCTTCTTACCATAGCTTGTCGGAACCGTATCTTTAACACGTGTAATCACTTGAGTTCCTGAAAGGAATACATCCTGAAGATTTTCAAAATCAAGCATTTCCATATTCAAGTCATAGTAATCTTTAATCGTATTTACGACTTTCAAGTATCCTTTGATTTGATATGCAAACACACGTAATGTTTCAAGGTTCTTAGCGATATAGTCACGTAAGATATCTTCCCAACCAAGTGTTAACCCTTTTTTAACAATGCCATTGAATAATTCTTTTGTTAAAATGTAGATTTTCACTTGTGTTGCACATTCATGATAAGATCCGTCGAAGTGATAAAGGGACTCATACACTTTGTGATTTTCATCAAAGATAATTTGTGATTCCCCAACTGTTGGTTTGCGATACGTATACGCAACAGTAATATCAGAACCAGTATCTAAGTGATATTGGAACATTTCTTTGAAATCAATTTTCCCGATAATATTTGTATCGGCTAAAATAACAAACTCTTCATCAAGATCTTGCGTATATACCATTGTATTGGCTAACGCTTCGATTTTATTTTGTGGGATACGTGTTGATAAGTAGTTTGACATCGGAGTAATAATCTTCAAACCACGGTGTTTACGGTTCAAGTCCCAATCTTTTCCTGAAGCTACATGATCGAGTAATGATTTGTAATTATGATTCGTTAATAGTGCAATATTATCGATATCTGCATGTACAAGAGAAGATAGCATAAAGTCCACCATACGATAACGAGAAATTACTGGTAAAGCGGCTGCCGTACGATTTCTGACTAACCCTTGAAGGTCGTCATTTCTATAATTATCTGCAAACAATACACAAAACGCTTTGATCATATTAATTTCCTCCAACTTTCGTATCTTCTTCTACCAC
>CAUVGI010000020.1:0-22194 GCA_963551375.1 uncultured Streptococcus sp.
GAGTCACTCGCGTTTGAATTATTGGAATTTGAACTATTGGCGTTTGAACTCTTTTCGTTTGAGTTTGTAGCTTTCGCAGCCGTAGTAGTTTCCACTTTGTCCTTGGCATTTGCTAAGTCTTCTAGAAATTTTGTTCGTTCTTTGTCAGTTGCCGTAAATTGAAACGCTTTTGTGACTTTCCCATCTTCGACAGGAATCAAATCATAATAGATAACATTATGGTCTTCAATGGTCTCAACAAATGATTGAACTATGAGGCTATTATCTGTATCTCGATATACGTAAAGTCGAATACCGCCCTTCCCTGTAGGAAGATTCTTAATTTGAACGGGAACTTTAATCTCTTTATATTGAGGATTATTATAAGTTAACTTAATCGTCACTGTCGCATTATAATCTTCCCCATCCACAAAGTTGATTTTTTGTTCAAATGCCCCTTGTATCTTCATCTTTGTGGTGTCTACTGGTTGTTGAGTTTCAGCATTGACTGTTGAAACACGTGCAAAGGTTCCTACTAACAATAAAGTGGCAATCAGTACCGCAAGCCATTTCAACCCAAAGAAAGATTTGTTAGCTTGTTGTTTCATGATTATTTACCTGCTTCGTCCCAAACTTTACGTCCTGATGCTAATGAAGCAATGTTTTCAGCAATTTTTGCGTTGTTTTGTCCATCCATTAATACAACTGTATTGTTTGGACCTTCAGCAAGAGCTTTTTTAGCGTCGATTGCTAAGTATTCTAACGCAGCAGCATTTAAGTTAGATTCGTTTAACGCATTGTTGATAGCTGTTAATTGAGCAACAGTTGCTTGAGTATCAATTGCGATTTTTTCAGCATGTGCACGAGCATCTGCTAATAATTTGTTGTTTTGAGTTCTAGTATCCATTTCAACTGTTTTTTGACGAGCGTCAGCAGCGATTAACGCAGCATCACGTTCACGGTCAGCAGTGATTTGTTTGTTCATCGCTTCAACGATGCTTTGTGGAGGAATTACTTCACCGATGTTTACACGGTCAATTGTAACCCCGTAAGAGTCTGTTTTACCGAATACACGTTGGTTTAAATCTGTGTTGATTTTGTTTGTACCACCAAGAATTTCAGCCATTGTCATTGTACCGATAATGTCACGTAATTCGTTTTGGATATCTAAAAGTAATAATCCTTCTGGGTTTGTGTTTCCATATAAGTATTCTTCAAGATTATCAACGTGGTATTTAGCTGAAGCGTCAATTGTTAAATTAACGTTGTCTTTTGTGATGATTTCTTGAGGATCTAAGTCTAATGAACGTTGACGCATATCTACAACGTAAGCAATGTTACGAATGATTGGTGTTACAAAGTGTAATCCTGGTCCTAATTCTCCAACATAACGTCCAAATGATTGAATAGCAGCTTTGTGTCCTTGTTGAACGATACGAATTGATTTGAACGCAATGATTAATAAGAGTAATACTACGACGATAATTAAGATTGTTACTGGCATTTTAAATTTCCTTCTTTCTAAATAGTTACATATACTAATTTTTCCGGATTGATTTCCTCAATCACTTTTACATATACCAACCCATCCTCGTAGTCAATGACTTCAAGTGGTTGGCCTTCTTCGACTGACATAACATCCAAAATTTTATATGGATAGTTCCGTCCTCGGTAATTAAACGTTCCGAAGACTTGTTCGGAGAACGCCTTAAACTGTCCATGCAATAATGTTTTAATTGCGTCAGGCCAGTTTTCAACTTTTTTCTGATGACTTTCGACTTCATTTTCGATGACCGACCGGAAATAAGTTGATACGTCTGTTGAGATGATCTTCAAAAATGCTTCTTTCAAAGAGGGCTCAATAGTAAAGTTAATCCGTTCAGTCTTATTTTCGTTCGACCATGGTTGTTTTCTCATACCCATTCTCCTTTCTTTATATCTCTTGATGAACATATTATAACACGTTCTGAATATAATACAAGTGTAATATCTCGTAAAATGTAAATTTTTCACCTAGAGTGCATTTTCGTTCAAAAACATTGATATAACAAGGATTATTTTATATGAGAATATCCAAATTTCTGAGCAAATAATATTAAGAAACTATAAAATTAAAAAAAATATAATATATTTTGTGATTTTCTGCTATAAAAAAAGCACCTAACTTTTCGCTAGATGCTTATCTATATTTTTTCCGAGTTCGAGTGATTTTTTTCTATACTCCTCAAAAGAAATTTTATCGTTTTGATATAAATCGTATAACTCATCCGATGCTTTCTTCAATTCTGGTCGAGAATCATAATAGTTTTTATAACTTTCTTCAACTTTTCTTTCTCGCACCATCAAAAGTTCTTCTTCTGTCATGGTAAAATGTATACCTCCCATTTATTATAATCACGTAATTACAGCATTCTTAATTATATTTTTTACCGATTTCAAGAGCTCTTTCTCTAAATTCTTCGGGCGTGATTTCATTATTTAGCCACGAATGTCGGAGCTTTTCCATTTCTTTTTTGAATTCTGGGCGTTTGGCGAAATATTCCTTATATCCTTCAGCTACTTGTTTTTCTCTTCTTATATATTCTTCACTAAGCATAAACATATCCCTCGACTTTTATTTATCATTACACTACTATCATATAACTACTAAGTCCCATAATCAATGGCAGCGGAAAAATTGAATATAAATAGCCAAGAAACCTGATAAAACCAGTGTTTCTTGGCCGTTAGCCTCTTTAGCCGACGCTACCTTCCATCTCGTACGCGATTAAACGGTTAAGTTCAACGGCATACTCCATTGGAAGTTCTTTTGTAAATGGTTCAACGAATCCCATAACGATCATCTCTGTTGCTTCTGACTCGCTAATTCCGCGACTCATCAAGTAGAACAACTGCTCTTCTGAGATTTTTGAGACTTTGGCTTCATGCTCAAGTGCTACTTTATCATTATGAATTTCGTTAAATGGAATCGTATCTGATTTCGACTTGTCATCCATAATAATCGTGTCACATTCGATATGCGAAATAGAATAATCTGATTTCTTCCCAAATGTTACTTGACCACGGTAGTTCACCGCTCCACCATCTTTAGCAATCGATTTTGAAACGATTGAACTTGAAGTATGTGGTGCATTATGAATCATCTTCGCACCTGTATCTTGGTGTTGGCCTTCTCCCGCAAACGCGATGGATAACATTGTCCCTTTGGCGTATGGTCCTTCTAGGAAGACAGATGGATATTTCATCGTTGTCTTCGCTCCAAGGTTTCCATCGATCCACTCTACAGTTGCGTGAGCAGCGGCTTTGGCACGTTTCGTTACTAAGTTATACACGTTATCCGACCAGTTTTGAATCGTTGTATAACGGCAGTAGCCACCCTCTTCAACGAAGATTTCTACAATCGCCGCATGCAAGCTGTTTGAAGAGTACGTTGGCGCTGTACATCCTTCAACGTAGTGCACGCTGGCTCCTTCGTCTACGATAATGAGCGTACGTTCGAATTGCCCCATGTTTTGGTCGTTGATACGGAAGTACGTTTGAAGCGGCACATCACATTTCACGCCTTTTGGTACATAGATGAACGTTCCACCTGACCATACAGCTGAGTTTAACGCCGCTAATTTGTTATCGGTTGGTGGTACTAGTTTTGCAAAATACTTTTTGAATAGTTCAGGATACTCTTTTAAGGCAGAGTCTGTATCTGTAAAGATGATTCCAAGTTTATCGAACTCTTCTTTCATATTATGGTAAACCACTTCAGACTCGAATTGCGCAGAAGCTCCAGCTAAATACGCACGCTCTGCTTCAGGAATTCCGATTTTCTCGAAAGTATCTTTAATCTTCTCAGGAACATCATCCCAAGAACGCGCTGGCTTATCGCTGGCACGTTTGAAGTACGTAATCGCATCAAAATCAATATCTGAAAGGTCTGCACCCCATGTTTGCATTGGCATATTTTCGAATGCCTTCAATGATTTTAATCGGAAATCAAGCATCCATTGTGGCTCGTTTTTCACTTGTGAAATCGTACGAACGACTTCCTCGCTTAATCCCATTCCTGTTTCATAAACAGGTGTTACATCCTCATGAAAGCCATATTTGTAATCGGCTAATTCAGGAACTCCACTCATTTTGTCACCACTTTCTTATGCTTTCTCATTTTCTACGGCACGTTCTAATGCTTTCCACGCAAGAGTGGCACATTTAATACGCGCTGGGAATTTTTGAACACCGGCAAGTAACGCCGCATCCCCTAAAGGTTCTTCGTTCACGGTTTCACCCTGCACTAGACTTGAGAAATTTTCTGCTAGAGCGACCGCTTCGTCAACTGTCTTTCCAATAATCGCATCACTCATCATGCTGGCACTCGCCATACTAATCGTACAGCCGTGTCCGTCAAAGTGAACATCTTCGATCACGCCGTTGTCATTTACAACGAGCTGCAACTGCAACACATCTCCACACGTTGGATTATTAAATTCAATCGTTGGAATGCTCGCATCATCTACCAATCCTTTATGATGAGGATGAGACGAATGATCCAGAATCACCTGACGATAAAGCTGATCTAATTTAGATAAGGCCATATTGGAAAAACTCCTTTACTTTTTCTAATGCTTCTAAAAACTTCTCTGCTTCTTGAAGCGTGTTATATATATAAAAACTTGCACGGCATGTTGCTGGTACATCGAGCCATCGCATCAAAGGTTGCGCGCAATGATGTCCTGCACGAACCGCAAATCCTTCCATATCGAGCGCTGTTGCAATGTCGTGTGGATGGATGCCATCAATCGTAAAACTAATAACTCCAGAATGCTGTGCTGGGTCACTTGGCCCGTAGACTGTCACACCTTCCATCTCTTGCATCTTCGGTAAAAGATACGCAACAATTTCTTGTTCATGCTGATGGATATTCTCCATGCCGATTTCTTCTAAATAATCAATGGCAGCGGCCAATCCAATGGCTCCTGCTATATTTGGAGTACCTGCTTCGAATTTCCACGGTAATTCATTCCATGTACTCTCCTGGTCATACACAAAATCAATCATTTCTCCGCCGAATTCGACAGGATTCATCTCTTGAAGAAGAGCTTCTTTTCCATATAATACGCCAATTCCTGTTGGAGCCAGCATCTTATGTCCGCTAAAAGCATAGAAGTCACAGTCTAACGCTTGGACGTCCACCTTTTGATGCGGCGCTGCTTGAGCACCATCCACAACAAGGACGCCTCCTACTGCGTGCACCATTTCGGCTACGCGTTTCACATCCGTTACCGTTCCAAGAACGTTTGAGGCGTGGTTAATCGATACGATTTTTGCCTTCTCAGTTAAGGTTTGTTCTGCTGCTTCGAGGTCTAATTCGCCTTCTTTCGTTAATGAAAAATAACGTAAGACGGCTCCTGTTTGTTTGGCTACTTGTTGCCAAGGCACCACATTCGAATGGTGTTCGGCAGGGCTAATCCAAATTTCGTCCCCTTTTTGCAAGCGTCCTGGTGCAAAGCCTTGTGCCACCCAATTTAAGCTAGTAGTTGTTCCACGCGTAAAGAGCACTTCTTTTGTGCTACTAGCATGGATAAATTTCGCCACTTTAGCTCGAGCCTCTTCGTATAAGTCTGTTGCTTCCTGAGCTAATGTATGCACCCCACGATGAATATTAGCATTGTGGGTCGCGTAGAATTTCTCAACGGCTTCTACGACTGGACGTGGCTTTTGAGTTGTCGCAGCATTGTCTAAATAGACAAGCACTTCATCGTTAACTTCACGCTTTAAAATCGGAAAGTCTTCTCGAATCGTTTTACTAATCATAGCTAGCAACCAACTTTTGTTCAATCATATCTACAAGTTCTTTTTGAAGAGTATTTGAAGGAATTGAACGAATTACGGCTCCTAAGAATCCACGGATCACAAGGCGTTTTGCCTCTGCTTCTGAGATTCCACGGCTTGTTAAGTAGAATAATTGTTCATCATCTACTTGTCCCACGCTCGCTGCGTGTCCTGCCGTCACTTCATTTTCATCAATTAATAGAATTGGGTTCGCGTCTCCACGTCCGCCTTCTGAAAGCATCAATACACGACTTTCTTGTTGGGCATCTGCGAATTTCGCACCTTTAATAATATGTCCAATTCCGTTAAACGTTAAGGTTGATTTATCTAAAATAACACCGTGTTGCAAGATATGTCCTACTGAATGTGGCGCATAGTTTGTCACACGTGTATCGATTCCTTGTACTTGGCGTCCTGTTGAAATACCGATAACGTTCACTTGTGAATGAGAACCGTCTCCGCGTAATTCAGAGTCGAAGTCTGCAATCACATTTCCGTCATTCATAATGCCAAGTGCCCAGTTAATCGTTGCATCTTTTTCAAGGTATCCACGACGGTTTACATATGCATCTGTTGATTGACCTAAAGTATCCACAGCCGCAAACTGAACTTTCGCACCTTGTTTTGCAATCACTTCTACAACAATGTTAGCTGTATTCTTTTTGTCACCGACACTTTCAAAACGTTCTACATAAGAGACAGAGCTATTTTCGTCCGCAACGATTAATACGTGCTTCACGAATGCTTCGTCGACTAAGTTATTTTGAACGAAATGAGATTCAATAATATCTTCTACGACTACATTTTTAGGAATATAAATAAATACCCCTGAGTTGACCATCGCAGCGTGATAAGCCGTTAAGCTATCTTCATCAACTGGCACTGCTTTTGTCATATAGTACGGTTTTACGAGCTCTGGATATTGTTCCAGTGCATCGAATAAATCCATCACGAGAACGTCCTTCAATGATGTTTCAACATTCATTTCTTCCCAGTAAGAGACCGCACCTAGTTGTACAATTTTTGCACTTCCGGCTGCTGTTGGAATCACTTTTGGAAGTTCTTCAATCATTGAAGTCCCTTCACCGATTGCTGATTGGAATAAGTTCCAACGGTGGAATTTCACACGTTCGATAAAAGGTAACTCAAGCGTTTTTGCGAGTTCTAACCCTTTTAAACGTGTTTGTAGAAACCACTCTGGTTCATTCTTTGTAAGAGAGAATGCGGTGATTTCTTCTGGTGTTATGGTTAATTTTGTCTCTGCCACAATCTCACTCCTACTCTTGATGTTCAATCTTGATTCCTAATTCTTCACTGATTCCTTTGTATCCTTCAGCTTCTAAGCGACGAGCAAGAGAAGCATCTCCTGTCATCACAACTCGACCGTCCATCATAATATGCACCACATCTGGTTCAATGTAGTTTAAGAGACGTTGGTAGTGCGTAATAATTAATGATCCGAAGTTATCTCCACGCATTGCGTTTACTCCACGAGAAACCACTTTTAATGCGTCGATATCTAACCCTGAGTCGATTTCATCTAGAATCGCGAATGTAGGTTCAATCATTAATAATTGAAGAATCTCGTTACGTTTTTTCTCCCCACCTGAGAAGCCTTCGTTTAAGTAACGTTCTGCCATTTCTTCTGGCATGTCTAATAGAGCCATTTTTTCATCTAACTTCTTGATGAACTCACGAACTCCCATTTTATCGCCTTCCTCACGACGAGCGTTGATAGCTGAACGCATGAATTCTGCGTTTGTCACCCCAACGATTTCACTTGGATATTGCATCGCTAAAAATAGACCTGCACGAGCGCGTTCGTCTACTTCCATTTCTAAGACGTTTTCGCCATCTAATAGGATTTCTCCTTCAGTTACTTCATAGCTTGGGTGACCCATAATCGCTGCAGAAAGTGTTGATTTCCCAGTTCCGTTTGGTCCCATAACTGCGTGAATTTCTCCAGTGTTAATCGTCAAATTAACGCCCTTCAAAATTTCTTTGTCTTCGATCGATACATGTAGATTTTTAATCTCTAAAGTTGCCACGATTCATTCTCCTTTATAATCATTCTATTCTGTTATATTTTATCCTAATTGAGAACGATTCGCAAATAGCCGCGCTTTGAAATCGTGTAATAATGCTTTTCATTTTCATGAAAATGAGGTATGATGGAACATATTTTGAAAGAAAGGCTGATGCACATGCAAACTTATCCACTTATTGGTATTGCAGGAAATCATCGCCAAGATAACACGGAAGAAGATCGCTACATTTTATCGTATGCGCCAAATGGTTTTGTCCGTGGTCTTGAAAAAGCAAAAGCGATTCCTGTCATCATTCCCATCAGTAACCCAGAATTTGCAAAAGAATTCATCTCTCGGGTTGATGGACTTCTATTAGCGGGTGGACAAGACGTTTCTCCATTATTATATGGCGAAGAACCACATCTTAATTTGGCACGTACTTATCCTGCTCGTGATGCGTTTGAAATTGAGCTCATTAAAGAAGCTTATAGACAACACAAACCAATCTTTGCAGTGTGTCGCGGCTTACAAATTTTAAACGTCGCTCTTGGCGGAACACTCTACCAAGACATCGAATCACAATATGAAAATATTTCTGTGAAACATACACAAAAAACAATGCCGAGCCAACCAACGCATACAATTCAAATCGCAAGTGGTAGCGAACTTTCTCGAGTTCTTGGAACAACGACTCCTGTGAACTCTTACCACCACCAGGCGGTTAAACAATTAGCTGCGGATTTTGTACCTGTTGCTTGGAGTACGGATGGCATCATCGAAGCGTTCGAGTCTAAATCTAAAGACCAAAGCGTGGTTGCCGTTCAATGGCATCCTGAACTTTTAATTGAAGATAGCAATGTGATGCAAGGGTTATTTGATAACTTTGTGGAACGCGTTAATCGCTCAATACAAAATGCATAATAAAAAACTACGAATTCTCAAACGTTTGAGAACTCGTAGTTTTCTTTTTTTATCTTTATTTCACTTCACATTGGTCACATGGAAGGTCTTCGTCTAGTAAGGCGTCAAATTCTGCTTTATCTACTCCTGTTAAACGAACAATCCAGTTTTTCTCTTCTTCTAATTCGTTTAAGAATTCTGGATTCTCTTCTAATTCGTCATGGAAAGCCACGACTGTTCCGCTAAGTGGAGCAAGTAATTCAGTTACTGCTTTTGCAGCTTCTACACTAATAATCGAATCTTCAGGAGTTACGGCTTCGCTCTTTAATAATTCCACAAAGCTCACATCTCCTAAGTCATCTTGACCCTTTGGTGAAAGTCCAATCACATATTCTGAACCGTCTTGTTTAATCCATAATCCATTTTCACTATATTTCTTCATCTTATCTCTTCCATTTCTCTTCGTAAACTTCTTCTTTGAACCCGAATGTCGCTTCCCCATTATCCAACACAAGTGGACGTTTAATGAGCATGCCATTCCCAGCAAGAAGTTCTGAAGCTTCTTTATCGCTCATCTCAGGAAGTTTATCTTTTAGGCCAAGTGAGCGGTATAGTTCTCCACTCGTATTCGCCATTTTCTTCCATTCTAAGTTTTGAGCTTTTTTAATCTTCAATAATTCTTTTGCTGTTGGCGGAGTTTCGCGAATATCCTTTTGTTCAAAAGTCACATGATTTAACTCGAACCATTTTAACGCCTTTTTACAAGTCGTACATTTTGGGTGAATATATACAATCATTTTCCATCCTCCTGACGTAAACGTAGCATTGTCGCATCTTGGTGGTTGGCACCAAATGCTGAATCTTCATCTTCAAAAATCGTACTCTTGAAGTGATAACGCATTGACATAATGAGCCCAATCCCCATCATATTTCCAAGCAAGCTTGAACCCCCTTGCGAAATAAACGGCAACGGAATCCCCGTCAATGGTAATAGTCCAATCGTCATCCCGATATTTTCAACCACGTGGAATAAAATCATCATGATAACGCCGGTTGCGATATACGTATAAAACTCATTTTTCGTATCGAAACAGACACGAATCATTTGATAAATCAAGATAAAGTAAATCGCGATTAAGAAGGTACCACCTAAGAATCCAAAGTTTTCCCCGATTGTCGCAAAGATCAAGTCAGACTCACGAACGGGTACATATACATCAGATACACCAAAACCTTTACCAAGCATTCTCCCTGAACCAATCGCCTTCAAACTTTGGAATAATTGGTATCCATTTCCACCTTGATCGCCGTATGGATCTAACCATGAATCGATACGCGCGAATTGGTAGTTCTTAAAGCCGATGTTTAATAGGATTTGACGGTTATACACTACTAAGTAAATAAGGAGTGCGCCGATTAATCCTGCTACAATAATAATTGGAAGTAAGATTTTCCAGCTAATCCCTGACATAATCAGAACGCCACCCAAAATCATTAAGAATACAAGTGTTGTCCCTAAGTCATTTTGCAAAATAACGAGTACTAACGCTGGCGCTGCCCATAAAATTAATTTTACGAATAATTGCCAGTCCGTATGTGTACTCTTATACTTCGTCTTCATATTATGCGAAGTCGCGACTTTGGCTAAAATCAAAATATAGAAGATTTTCACCACTTCGGAAGGCTGGAATGAGAAGGTCCCAAATCTGAACCAACTCTTCGCCCCTGTGTCGGCAAATGTTGCTCGGTCATAGAAGAACAGAACGGCAAGTAGCATGAGGAGTCCAAAAATATATCCCCAAGTGGTTAGTTTCCATAACTGTTCCGAGTCAAATTGCATAATCACAATGATTGCAACAACCCCTACTACGTACCAAACGACTTGCATCAGCACCATTCTTAAAGAGGTGTTTCCACTAATCAAATAAGTTGTTGAGAATAAAGTTGCAATACTAATAAATGCTAATAATAATACAGGAAGGATGACGCCATAGTCGATTCGTGAATCTTTATCGTCATACATTAAGTTCTTCTTTTTCATCCGTTACTCCTTCAGTGTCTTGTTTTGGGTGTCTAAAGCGGTAAACAATCACGTTCAACACGCCCCCTAAAATCATTACATTGGCAATAAAATACAGCCAAATCATAAATACAATCAATGTTCCAAACGCTCCATTGGCCGTAAAATTACGACCCGCGTAATGAATATAAATCGAGAATAATTGCGAAATCAATACAAATCCAATTGTCGTGAATAAGCCTCCTGGAAAAGCATACAGGAATGACCATTTCACATTAGGAATTGAATAGTACATGAAACTCATGAGTAAAAAGACGGTTCCAAATAAGAGCCCCCATTTTACAAATGAAAGATCTAAAATAATCGATGCTAAATTGAGCGAGAAGAATTCTGCGACTAATCGTAACACTTGCTCACCAAAGATGAAGATAATCGATACAGCAAATACGATTAAAATAGCTGCCATCGCAATGACAACGGCAAAGAATCGTTCAAAAATAAAGTTTCTTCTCACCGGTGCGCCATATAAAACGTTTAACGAGCGCTGAATACTACTAAACATCTGAGACGCTGGCCAGAATAAAATCACCAAACCGATAGAAAGCGCGCCCCCATTGAAGTTTCCTAAGTAATTCCGAAGAATTGGGAATAGGACTTCAGTAATATTGTCCGGTAAAATCGTTTCTAGTGTCTTAAAAATCACATCAATAGGAATAGGTAATAATGGAAGAATATTGGCAACTAGCATGACCATTGGAATAACAGACAATAACATATAGTACGCCATCGCTGCGGATTCAACACCAATATTCACATGCATTAAATCTTCTTGAAAAATTTGCCAAAGCTTTGTTCCAAATTTTTTCAGTCGTTGCACGACCTTCCTCCCCTTTCCTTTAAACTCTAGACACAATACTCTTATTATATGTTATTTATTGTATCATAATTGCCTACTTTTTTCTTGTTGAAAGAAGTGATTTTTACCCTTTCTAAAAAATTAACGACTCCTCTTCGCCAAAAAGAATCTCAAGATTCACTAATAAGTAAATCTTGAGATTCAGACGTCAAAAAAAGAGGATGCAAGCATCCCCTTTTCTAAAAGTTATTATTTACCTTCTGCTAATACGCGTTCTTGTTCAACAGCAGCTTGACCTAAGATGTTTAAGTAGTTCCATGGACGGTCAAATACTGGTTGGAAGAAGAAGTCTACATAAGCTAAGTCTTCGATTGTCATTTTGTTTTGGATTGCTAATGACAATGTGTTTGCAGAAGCTGTACAGTCGTATTTAGACATTACTTGTCCACCTACGATACGGTTTGTACCTACTTCGTAAACTAATTTCATGTAGATTTTTTCGTATGTTGGCATGAATTCTGGACGGTGGTTATCTACCACGTATACAGAACGTACATCTAATCCAAAGTGAGGTGCGCTACCTACGTTAACCCCAGTTGAACCAATGTTCCATCCGAATAAGTGTAATCCTGATGTTGATTGAGTTCCACGGTATTTCACTTTGTGACCGTTGATGTTTTTACCTACTAATGAACCCATACGTACAGCGTTAGTTGCTAATGGAATGTATGCATGTCCTTCGTTAGGGTTGTAGTTAACAGCACAGCTGTCTCCTGCAGCATATACATCTTTAACAGATGTTTCCATGTAGTCATTAACGATGATAGCACCGTTAGGCATAGTTTCTAATTGGTCTTTCACTAAGTCGTTGTTTGGACGGAAACCAACACATAAGATAACCATGTCAGCTTCGTATTCGCCACCTGAAGTTACAACTTTGTTTACAACGCCGTTTTCGCCTTCGAATGATTTAACCATTTCGTTTAAGCGAACTTGTACGCCACGTGCACGTAAGTCTTCTTCTAAGATATCAGTGAATTCTGGGTCTAAGTATTTGTTTAAGATACGGTCTAAACCGTCTACTAATGTTACTTCTTTACCTTCTAATGCAAAAGCTTCAACTAATTCGATACCGATGTATCCACCACCGACAACAACGATTTTCTTCTTGTCGTTTTTCTTAGCAAAGATTTCTTTTGCTTGGTTGTAGTTTTTACATAATTGAACGTTTTCTAATTCACGTCCTGGAATTGGAGGAAGAATTGGCCATGATCCAGTTGTAAGTACTAATTTGTCAAATGAATCAGTCTTTTCTTCGCCTGTCTTTAAGTCTTTTACTGTTAATGTTTTACCAACAGTATCGATGCTTGTTACATCGTGTTCCATACGAACAGTAGCTCCTAATGAAGCTAATTCTTCTGGACTAGAATAGAATAGTCCTTGAGGGTCTTTAACAACTCCTCCTACGTATAAGGCAATCCCACAAGATAAGAATGAAACATTATCATTTCTTTCGTATACAACGACTTCTGTTCCTGGATTGTCATTTAAAATTGTTTTAACTGCAGCAGTACCCGCATGAGTACATCCAACTACTACAACTTTCATGTATTTTCCTCCTATAAACCTGTTTGTTTATTTGTGCTAGATAAGAATTATTATTATCTATACCTCTATATGGTACACATTACACCCTAAAAAAGCAAACGATATCATTTGGTGAAAATGTTAATTTTTTCTCGTTTTTTCAATCATTTCCAACTGTTCATTATCGGTGGCCATTTTCACGTTTCTTTATTCTAAATGAGAACAGTTATCGTTATTTCATCATTAAAAAAAACTCTACTCCGTATTACTACGGAATAGAGCTTTGTATTTAGGATTCGTCCGAGTTTAGCTCTTCAAAGCGTTGTTTCATCGTCGGATTGTTCTTCACGAGTTTCTTCACGGTTAGGTCTTCCGCTTTATTATTGGCTAGGCGTAAATTATTTTCAGAAGAAAGCAATGCGGCTTTTGTCTTCTCCAGACTCTTAATCGTCTTGTCGATTTCATCAATGGCCGATTGGAATTTCTTACTTGCAAGTTCATAATTACGCGCAAATCCTTTTTTGAAGGTCTCAAGGTCTTCTTCAAAATGCGTAATATCAATATGTTGGTCACGCATCAAGGCTAACTCTTGTTTATATTGCAACGAATTTAATGCGGCATTACGAAGCAAAGTAATGATTGGAATAAAGAACTGTGGACGCACCACATACATTTTCGGATATTGGTAGGACACATCTACAATCCCTGTATTATAGAGTTCATTATCCGCTTCAAGTAAGCTCACGAGAATTGCGTATTCGCATTGTTTTTCATGACGGTCTTTATCCAACTCTTTAAAGAAGTGTTCGTTTTTCTTCTTCGTTGCTGTCTCGTCATTTTCGTTTTTCATTTCAAACATGATGGATAGAATTTCAATGCCATTCTCATCATATTCACGGTAGATATAGTCACCCTTGCTTCCCGTTTTGGCATCATTGTCCTTGCCAAATTCTGCGCGCGGGAATGCGGTCATGCGAAGACGATTAAATTCGATTTCGCAATGTTGTTCAAGGCTTTCTCCCACCATCTTCGTTGATTGTTTCGCCTTGAAATCTTTATAGAACGCAATCGCTTCGTCTTTTGCCTTTAACTCTAATTCGAATTGGTCTTTCTTTGAACGTAATTCTAATTCGTATTTTTCTTTTAGGGCCGTTTGTTGTACTTCTTGTTCCTTTTGTTGCAGCTCTTTTTCTTGTTTAAGTTCAAGAATGGTACGTTCTTTTGCGTGTAAATCTTCTTGGAATTTTTGAGACAATTCTACTTCTTTGAATTGAAGTTGTTGTTTTAATTGATCCAATTCTGCTTGGAGCGCGCTAAATTCTTTCTCTTTTTGATGGAGTGCTTCTTGCACATTCTTTTCTTCCTTGACATCTGCATTCTTCAACGCTAATTCAAGCGAAAGAATCTTTTGTTCAAAGTTCGCACGTTCCTCATCATATAGACGCTTTTCTTGCTCTTTTGCGAGTGCCTTTTCCGTCTCAAATTGCTTCTTCGCAAATTCCAATTGCTTATGAACATCTTCTGCAAATTCCTTATTGCGCACTTGGCTCACAATATCTGCATATGAGTTCTCATCAATCGTAAACACCGTCTGGCAATGTGGACATTTAATCTCGTTCATCGAACCCCTCCTTTTTATTTCTATTTCATTCTATCACAATATCGAATTTGAGCACAGACCCAAAATAAATCATTACCATATATGGTAATGAACTATTTTTTTGCATGCAAAAACTCTCCGCGAATCACTTTCACGGAGAGTCTCACTTTACATTTATTATCCAATAAAGGCTTTGATTTGTTCCACACTTTGTGATGAGTCACAAACCACACGTACTTCGCCATCACGAGCGACTAATAAACCAGGTACTGTTGGCATATTGTATTTCGCACGGAAAGCTGCTAAAGATTCGCTAGCTCTATCTTCTGAATTGATGAAGTACATTTCTTTCCCTAATGCTTCACGCACTTCGTTGATTTTTGGAGCAAAGCGACGGCAGTATGGGCAAGTTGGACGTCCTACGAAAAGAACGACTTCCTTTCCTTCTGCGATTAACGCTTCTACTTTTTCTGCTGATGTTTCCACAAATTGGCTTACTTCTTTTTCAAATTGTTCCATAATATTCCCTCCATTCATTTTCCTTCATTATGACAACGAAAAAAGAGTAGCGCAACAAATGTGCCTACTCTTTCTTATCTTTAGGATTGATTTCTTTATATTTTTTACGAATGTATAATAAGCGGCAAATAAACGCTCCTAACATCCCGAGTGCAATCCCGCCAATGACATTGTCAATAATCATCCCAATTCCAAATCCGATAGCAATCCCAATCACCATGATAAGATTCAATACGGACATTTCTCTAATTCTGTCTTTTGGATTTTGTTCTCTCATCGCTACCTCCTACTCAACGACGTTAATATGACACATCTTCATGGCGCTTAACGCGTTATCGTGTGACGCTGGCGTTACTCCTGCGCAGGCACTTGCAACGACATTCACTGGTACATTGACAAAATGCGCTTTAGCAAGAAGTGCATTACTAATCACACAAATATCTGTACAGATTCCAATGAGTGTAATGCTTTCTAAATCTCGCACTTCTTTTTGAATGAGTTCCATTAATTTTTCTGATCCAAATGTTGGTTTTTCAACGCCTTTTGCATGACGACTCTCTAAGGCTTTTTGGATTTGTGGATTTAACTCCCATCCTTTAGACCCTCTCACGCAGTGCACGACTGGCAAGTGACGTCCTTCCTCTGTTTGAAGATAGTCTTCACTATGAGTATCTAGTGTATAAAATACCTTTCCATCGAAATTTTCAATCACCTCAACGGCATGGTCGATAATGGCTACGGCTTCTTTTGAGCCAAGCACTCCATCGACAAAATCATTTTGCATATCCACTACAACTAAAGCTTTCATTGTTTTCCTCCTATTTATGTAAAAATGCTTTACGGAAACTAAAATAATACAATCCAACGAGAATATATCCAATTCCTACAGCGATGATTGTTGCTGCCCCAAAGGATTGAAATAGCTGGTATGAAACCGTGACGCCAATTCCAAAGAACAGCATGCTCGTAAAATAAAAGAGCACTTTCCAACGATCCTTAATCTGACCGCGCATCAATCGCCCAAGAACCACTCCAATATCGGTTAAATAGCCTGTAAAGTGAGATGTTCGTACGATAATTCCATGGTAGTAAATAAACATCCCATTTTGTGTTCCGACAACAAACGAGAAGAAATATAACCATTTCTCGTCGCGGACTCCAAACAGAAATAATAGAAGCATCATACTTCCGAACATCATTAATAATACTCCATACCGTTTTGTCGGTTCAAATTTTTTCTTCGAAAACAGAAATCCCGACAAGACGCCGCCACCAGAAAAACAGAGAATCATTCCTAGTAAATGGAGTATTGTCCCCCATTCTTCTTCATTGAAGGACAAAACAAATTGCGTAATATTTCCAGTAAAGTGCGTTGTTGGCGTGAAAAATAGTAATAGTGTGACAACATTGACCATTCCCGCTAACGTACTAAGAAGTGCAATCCAAACATCAAAATAAAAACGTTCTTGTTTCTCCATGAGCCCTACTTTCTAAGCCATAAACTATAATAAAGGATACCCCATATTGCGATATTCAATAGGAATGTCCACATAAAATAGTGTTTTCGCTTTTTATGGTTAAAAATCACTAACCCAAGAAGCCCACCAAAGCCTCCACCAAATAAACCAATCCCAAGCAAGGTTCTTTCCGGAACGCGCCACTTTTTCATGACGGCACAAAGCTTATCAAAGCCCATCAATACAAATAGCAGCCCATTCATTCCAAAAAAGTACATTGGAACGACGTTATTCTTTAAGTCTTCCACTACTTGGCAAACCTTTCTTCGAGGTCGCTCACTTCAAAAATATACTCTCCACCAGCGACAAGACACGGAACTCCCACCATTCCCTGTTCTTTACGCGGAGTAAATACTTCTTCATTATCTCGTAATCTCAAGAATTCTTTTAAATTTCTCATGCTCGCTGTAATATCCACTTCACGAGCGGTTACGCCCAGTCTTTCCATTGCCGCTTTAAACGGTGCTGTATCTGGACATAAACTACTAAAATAGAGTGTTTTTTCGTTCATTTCATTGCTCCTTTACTATTTTCCAATCGTTTGTTGGAGGGCTTGTCTTGCTAATTGATCAGCACCCCTGTTTTCACTTTCAGGAATCCACTTTACAAATAATTGCGAGAAGTCTTTCAGTTTATTCTGGATTTCCTTTAAAACGATTCGATTTGCTTCTTTTTTCGTATATCTTTTCGAAATAGCATCAGCAGTCACCTTTGAATCAGTATGCATGAAGATTAGTTCTTCCTGAAGCCCTTCCTCTAACAACCAGCCTAATGCCCAGTCGATAGCTGTGAATTCTGCTAAATGATTATCCATTTTTTCTTCCACAGAAATCTTAAACGGCTTCTGTTCTCCATCTTTTAGCACGAGGACTCCCAATCCTACGTCTCCTGGATTTCCATTCACGGCCGCGTCCGTATAGACTTTAATCATTTTCTACAACAACCACATGCGTCGCCTGAACGCCATGTGCTCCTCTTGTAATTTCAAAAGTCACCTGTTGGCCTTCTTTCAACGACTTGAATCCTTCTTGTGCAATTCCTGTGAAATGCACAAAAATATCTTCATCTGTTTTTGTATTTTTGATAAATCCATACCCTTTTTCGTTGTTAAACCATTTTACAATTCCACTTTCCATGTGAACTCCCCCTTTAATGTACCTTTATTATACTGTGTTTTGTCTCATTACACCGAAACTATGCCTTCAATGTACGAATAAATGTCTCATCATTCTCGTACAAGCTTAATAATAAATTCTCTCGTTGCAGTTGCGCCTCTACCCATTCCGCACCATCACTGAAATAACGGTCTATAAATGGACTAACGCGAAGAAAATCTGATTGCGCCTTTTGCAATAACAGTTCTTTCATCTCTTCTTCTAGAGCATTCTGCGTATCAATCAGTCGTTCAATTTCTACAAATACTGGATGATCATAGACCGAAACCACTTCTGATTGATCGACTTCGACCACCTTTTCGCTAAACGCATCATAGTATCGAATCTTTGAAGTCTTCCCATCCGTTAACCAACATTCTATTAAGAACCCTTTCCAAAACAGTTGTGTCAAAGGGCTCATCAGAAAGGCTTCGATAACGGTCCATTTCAATGGTGTTTGCATCAACATCAAGGTTGTTGCCATATAATCATTCTGCTCTTCGGTCAATGGCTCTTCTTTTTTCAAACGATCACTTAATTGTTGTAGCTTTTCGACTTCTGCTTGCGTAAAACGATTCTTTTCCTTTTCGCATAGCAGTGTACACTCTAGAACCTTATCCATTCCAAGTGCCGCAATCACATTTTCGTGAACCAGCCAAGCCTCTACTTGTTTAAATTGCTCATTTTGAATCGCCACTTTGATTTTCCACATCCAGTAGCTAGATTCACTCGGCAGCTTTAATTGATCTTCTTCGATATAATACGTCAGATCATCCCACCGATTCGCCTTTTCAAGCAATTGGAAAAACTCTTCAATCTCATCGATATACTCATTCTTCTGTACTTTCTCTTCGAAGGCATCGATGGCATTCTCCACAAACGTTTCGAATTCTTCTTCTGAAAGTACGTCTAGTTGTTTCTTTTCCTCGCTCATACACGTCTCTCCTGTCTTATACCTTTCCATTATACTTTAAAGGCGGGCAATTAGAAAGCACACAAATAAAAAAGGCTCATGACAATTCGCCATGAACCTAACCTTTATTCTTCCTCTAGTGGTAAAAATTCTACAATATCTTTGAAATTAACAACCGTACGCGATTCGCAAATATCTTTCATGCAAGTATTGGATGCATTCCAGTCAATCACAACGATAGCACTATTCGCCAATAATTTATAGATAATCCCAATCATTTCTTGTTCTCTAAAAGTAAATCTAATGCGATTGCCGACTTCCGGACGAATCGATTCTTTTACCTGCAAAATAATACGAACTCCTTCATCATAGGAGACCCCTAACAAATGCGCAATTCTCGATTTGCTCGTTCCTTTTCGAAGTTCCGCTTCCACAGTACTCTTGACATCTTTCGTGACACGTTTCGCCATTGCTTTCGCCTCTTTTCACGCCTGGCCAAAATCCTACACTACACACTTATCAAATTTATTATATCACAAATTGTTCCCTCTGTGGGCTGAATTTACTAATTTTCTGATTTAAAGGCTTTTCTTTTATGAAAAAATGACGTCTTTCATAAATAAAATTTGCTTTTCGGCGATTTTTTCAGGAGTTTTTGCTCATCCGTGAACATATATTTGTAAAACGCATTCATTTCAACTATACTTTAGATGTAATGAATGGAGGGATTTTGATGTTAGACCAATCAATCACAATTTTGAAATATGAGTACCATATTGCACCGGGAAGTTATTTCCATGTGGAGACACCTTGGGTAAAAGATGTTAGTGAGATTAAAACGGTCATCATTGATCAAGATAATGTATTTACGAAGATGTTGAGTGTTTACCCTAATAACTTTGTAATGTTTTTAGAGCAATTCCCTGAATATAGTATTTACCGGACAAATGTGCCGCTAGAACTTATTCCAACCAGCGATTCATACCGCGTTTGTTTTGAACAAGCGTGATTACAAGTGCAAAAAAAGCAGAACTTGGACAATCTTATTTCTCTGCGTCCGAGTTCTGCTTTTTCTTTTATTCTTCTATTGGTGCGAGTAAGCGTAGTCCGTTTAAGAGTACTAAAATCGTACTTCCTTCATGTAACATAACTCCCCAGCCGATGTTTGTTAATCCAAAGAAGTTAAGGACTAGGAGCATCACAACGATTGACATCGCAAAAATCATATTTTCTAAAATCACACGATGTAATTTCTTACTAATCTTATGCGCTGAAACGAGTTTTTGTAAGTCGTTTTTCATGATGACGATATCACTTGTTTCAATCGCAATATCTGTCCCATTTCCCATCGCAATACCGACGTCTGCTGTCGCAAGAGCTGGCGCATCATTCACGCCATCCCCCACCATCGCTGTTAATCCATAGCGTTCTTTTTGAGACTGAATCTTTTCTAATTTTTCTTCAGGCAATACATTGGCAACAACTTCTTGTACTCCAAGCTTCATCCCAATCATTTCAGCCGTTTCTCTTGAATCCCCTGTGATCATTGTTGTATGCACCTGTTGACTCTTGAAGTAATCGAGCACCGCTTTTGACGCTTCGTTTGGAAGGTCCATGAACGCCATCAAACCAACAATTCTATTGTTTTTTACAACCGTTACAACTGTCTTGCCTTCGCTGGCCCATTCTTGCATACGAGTAGCGACTTCCGTAGAACGGTCAACGGTATCCATCGGTTTAATAATATGAATTTCTTCGTTTCGAACGACACTTCGAACACCTTGTCCGACAAGTACTTCCACTTCAATTTCTTCTTCAAGCACTGTCCAGTCGCTGAATTTTTGAACGACTGCTTGCGCCAGTGGATGCGTCGATTGTTTTTCCATCGCAACCACTGCTGGAATCATTGTTTCATCTTCAAACCAGTAATCTGTCAACTCTGGAGTTCCTTTTGTCAAAGTACCTGTTTTATCAAATGAAATCACGCGTAGGTCTTGTAATTGAGAGATGGCTGCTCCACCTTTAGCTAAAATTCCCATTTTAGATAAACGAGACATCGCTGCTAAAGTTGCTGGAACGGCACTTGCTGCTAAGGCACATGGAGATACCCCGATAAGGTAAACCATTCCACGGTAAAGTGTTGTATTTAAATCCCATCCCATTAAGAAATATCCAAATAATAGGAAGATTGGCCAAAGGATTAAAACGATGTTGACATAAATTGGTTCGATTTTTTGAATAAAGGTCGCTTGCTTGTTCATTGAACCTTGAGCATTTTCCACAACCTTCATAATTTTCGCAAAGACCGTATCCGTACTTTCTGCAGTTACTCGCATTTCGATACGGCTTGATAAGTTCACTGTACTCGCGAACACTTCATCTCCCTCGCCTTTTGAACGAGGCATGCTTTCACCTGTAATGGTCGCTTCGTCAATCGATGTTAATCCTTTTGTGATGACTCCATCGATTGGCACTTGATCGCCATGCAATACTTCTAATGTATCCCCAACTTTTAAGCTAGCCACGTCAACGACAACCACTTCTCCATTTTCTTGGATGAGACGTGCTTGCGTTGGATTCATTTGTAATAACGCTGTTAGCGACTTACGGCTTTTCTCTTCAACATATTCTTCAAGGAAGTGTGCTCCCGCAAAAATTAAAATCAGTAGAGCTCCTTCTTCCGCATTTCCAATTAACACTGCGCCAACTGCCGCAAGTGTCATTAAAATATGCACATTCGGTTGGAATTTTCCTTTCTTTTTGGTTTTTTCAATAGTATCTTCAACACCTTCCATCGTTACATGGTAACCTGAAAGGATGACAGTTAGAATGAATAGAATATTCGCAATCCCGTTCCCCATATATTGAAGAACCATCCCGATAATGTAAAGGACTAGTCCTGCAATATAAAAGATAACTGCTTTACTATCATCGTGGTTGTGACCTTGACGATGTCCATGTTCATGATGGTGCTCATGCTCGTGATCGTGGTCGTGATCTTCATGATGCAAGTAATGATCTTGGCATGTTTCTCCTTCATGAGTTTCTTCTTTATTCAAAAGGTGTTCAAATTTATGTTTTAGGTTATGTGTTAGCTCTTTGAAATCCATGATATCTCTCCTTACTATTTCTTGTTAATCACATAATACATGAATGAACATTCATGTGTCAAGAGATATCTTAAAATTATTCTAAATTATTTTTAGATAAAAAAAGAGACTGGCCGAAGCCAATCTCTTTTGGTGTTTCTATTAACGACGACGTTCTTGGATACGTGCTGCTTTACCACGTAAGTTACG
>CAUVGI010000021.1:0-21893 GCA_963551375.1 uncultured Streptococcus sp.
TTCCGAAGAATAGGATCATCACTAATTTATCTGAATTTTTCTTCGAAATAAATAGGTATCGTACGAAACGTTGAATGATATATCCTAATAGCATCATAAAGGTAATTAATCCCACAATACCAGAACTTACGAAGACGGTAATAAAGATATTATGGAAATTCCCACCGATTAAAGAATTTTGGATTTCGTATTTACTAAAGTACTGAGTGTAGTAATTCGGTACATTTCGAACACCGTATCCGAGTACAGGTTTTACACTTCCCATTTTCAGTGCATTTTTCCAAATATGCGTTCTTCCACTTGGTGTTGTCTCAATTAAATGCAATTCTTTAGCAACCTCTGAAGATGAAGATGCATTATCCGAGATTTTTGTCGTTTTATCAAAATTAAAAACAGTTGCTTTACTTGCTGTTATATATTTTGAAGCAGCAAAACTAATCCCTACATTTGTACCAAATACTAAAATGGCTACTGTTAGAAAAGCAATTAATCTTTTAACGATATTGCCTCTTGCAACAAAAGCAAAATATAAGCCAATCATTAATAGTAATGATAATAGTGCTCCACGACTTTGCATCAAAGCAAAATAAATTACTTGAATGATGTTGTTAATTTTAAAATACACCGAATATTTATGCCCTTGATGGATTAAATAAAGTGCTAAAACAATACTAATGTAGGTAAAAATAGCACTAGCATTAGGGTTAACAATACCCCAAACTCTTCCGTTCAAAACACCATATGAATAAGAACGGTCTCCTACTTTAAATAAGATTAATACTCTTGCAAAAAATAAAATTAATGCAAATAGGGCAGATAAAAAAGATATAACTTGAACTGTAATAGCTGTCATTTGAAATACTTTTTGCAATTGTTTTGCTTCTAACATAACAAATAACAAAATATAAGTAACCATAAAAATAACTTCCGTGATATTTCCAAGAAAATTACCTGAACGATTCACTAATGCTGACAACAAATGACTCCCAGCAACTAATCCAAATAATACTAAAAATTTTACGTCCGCCTTGATTTTCTTAAAGCCACCTAAAAGGGAAACTAAAATGAATACGAAAACTAAAGCAGATAACCCTTTATAAATTGGATTTGCCACTTTATAAATAAGAGAACTCATACTTAAAATAGAAACGAGGATAAATGAATAGGCTACCCCCACTTTATACTTTTCCAAGTAATCATTAATTTTTGAAAAACTCATTTTTAACTCCTTTATATACTACTTTTTCAACTCAACAATTTTCTTATAAAGAATTGGCGAAATACTTAAGAATACAATAGCAATTTTTCTAAATTTCGTAAAATATTGATCTTTCATTATTTCTTTTTTATGCTTTAGAATCCATCTTCTGTATTCTTTTTCTTTCTCAGTAAACTGCTTATTATTCGCGAAAATCAACTTATCGTATACAGTAATATAAGACCAATATTCACGATTATTCAATTCGGGTTGCAATCTTGGAAATTCTTTTTTAACCATACGAATAATTTCCTGGTACACAGTAACTGTATCAAAAACATACTGATTGACTGATGTTGTTGCACTTCCCTCACGATGATCGTAAAAGTAAATAGGTTTATCAACAAAAACTGTGTTACATTTTGATTGAATTAATAATTCTGTTAAGAATAATGCATCTTCTGCAAGATGATATTTCGTATTAAATTGATGGTCTTGAATTAGACTCTTACGAAATAGTTTTGCGACAGGGAAAAATGATGTTTTTTCTGTCGTTAATAGCTCTTTAAGTGTCTGTTCTGTATCCCAAACATTTAATTCACTACTTGTTTCAGGTAATGCTGTCACAACTCCATTTTGAATATGATGTAATTTCCCAATGGAAAAACCGATTGTTTCATCTGTTTCAACGGGTTGCAGTAGAGTTTCTAAATAATCTTCCGTAACAAAATCATCACTATCGATAAACGAAATCCACTCACCTCTCGATGACTGGATTCCTAAATTTCTTGCATTAGAGACTCCTCCATTTGGAATATGAAGCACTCGAATACGAGTATCTTTACGTGATAACTCATCACACACTTGTCCACTGTTATCACTAGAACCATCATTAATAAGAATCAATTCAAAATTAGTCATTGTCTGTTTTAAAATTGATTCCACACAGCGTTCTAGATATTGTTCAACGTTGTATACTGGAACAATGATACTAATTTTTGGTTCCATAATACTCCCCTTTATACTTCTCGTATCCATTTTCAAGATCGACAAATAATGCATCATGATGCGCAACTTGTTTATCTGCTGGAGGTGGTGTCATATAATCACCAAATGCTGTTTTTAAGTAAGCATCGTATCCAACTGGAATTGGCATTTCCGTTTGTTCAAATGGTACAAATAACGCTGATTCAAAGCTTTCGATTGGATATTTATTTTTCATATATCCAGGACCTGCACAAAGTTCAGTAATCCCATCACTTTCTTCACGCGTGTACTTTGTCATCTCACGCTGCGCCTTGCTCCAAATCTTATAACGTAATGAACGTGTCGGGAATAATGCTAATAAGAATAAACTTCCCCATTTCATTAACCCACCATGTTTTTCGGGTACTGTTTGCGCACGGAACAATGAGTAAATCAACGCCCAGCGGACTTGTTTCTTACGTTCTGATTCTGATTTTGGATAATAATCTAGTGGAAGAATATCAATCGCTAAGCCGTGTGGGATATCTAAGTCCGCTTGATAAGGCTTCACGCATGTCGTTTCTTTATCACGAATCGTCACAAACAAATTACGGTCTAAGTAATGTTCGTCACTATTCGACATCACATAACGCCCATCTGCTTCTTTTGGCCACAACTCGATTAATTTTTCATAATCTTTACGTGGCATAAAGAAATCTAAATCATCATCCCAAGGGATAAAGCCTTTATGGCGAAGTGCTCCAATGGCCCCACCACCGCATAAATAACATAATAATTCATGTTGCTTACAAAATGACACAAAGTATTCAGCCATTTCTAAACATTTCTCTTGTAATGGTTCCATGTTTTCCTCACTTTCTAAATATCCCATTTAGCCACTGTTTTAAATGGCGTTAATTTATCTTCCTCGAAGAAATGATAAATATCTTTCATCTCTTGAATTGGATTTGATTCAAAAATAATTAAGTTCAAACGTGCATGCACTTTTGGATCTGCCATAAATTGAACAGCCTCTTCAAAATCCTTGCGACCTGAACGAGAGCTTCCAACCCATGTTAATCCTTTTTCAAGAATGTCACGTGTGTTTAATGGTACTTCAAACTCGCTAACTCCCATCATGACAACCGTACCTTGAGGTTGAATATGACGGATAATTTCACGATATGCATCTTGAGTTCCGCTACCGCCCACACATTCAATGGCGTGGTCGAATGTAAAGTCTTCTGGAAGATTGCTCACATCATATACTTCATCTACAAATGAGAATAGACGTAACTTCTCAGGATCTTTACCAACAATGATAATCGTAGAGTCTGGGAATTTTGCTTTTGCAATCGTTGCTACAACATAAGCTAAACTTCCTGAGCCCCATACGACGATACGGTTACGACGGCTATGCGCTACTTTGTCAAAACGGCGGAGTCCATGAACGCCGACTGACACAAATTCAGAAATGGCAGCGACTTTATCTGGCACATCTTCGTATTTCACTACACGGTCGATTGGAATCGTCACAAATTCGCGCATGAATCCATCATGACCACTTGAACGGAAGTATGTTCCATTCACGTAGTTTTCGTAAAATTCAGTGTTATGGTCAAAGTCACGTGGTGGTTGGTTCGGAATCATCACCACATGATCTCCTGGTTTATACGTTCCTGTTGGGTCCGCAACAACAATCCCACAACATTCATGAATCAATGCCATTGGTAATTTCTTCTGCAAAATTTTAGCAGGACGTGTTCCTTGGAAGTAACGTTGGTCGGCGTGACACAAAGCTAAGTAGTTTGGTCGAACCACCACAGTATCTTCTTCATAGAATGACACATCTTCATATTTAATTGAGAAAAACGATGGACGAATGAGTTGATACACTCGATTAATCATTTTAAATCTCTCCTAACATCGCTTGCGCAATTTTCAAATCTGTTACTGTCGTTATTTTAATGTTTGAGTATTCACCTTCGACAAGAGCTACTTTCACATCGTTAACTACAAACACTTTACATGCATCTGTCAAGATTTCTTTGACATCATCTGTAAGGCTATCATACAAGTCCGTAAAGGCTTGAATCTTAAATGTTTGAGGTGTTTGTCCTTGGTACATATGTGTTCTGTTTGGAATGGAAGAAATCACTTTTCCATCAACCGATTCTACAATTGTATCATTGGCCATCACTACAGTATCCGCAACGTCATAGTTCTTCATCGCTTCAATATTGTCGACAATCATACGATAAGAAACGAACGGACGAACCGCATCATGTGTAATCAATACATCTTCAGGTGAAAACGATCCGCTATTTTTGATGTCCGCAATAATACTTAAGATGCTATCATTACGATTTCCACCACCGCTAACGACACGGATTTTGTCTTTATTTGTCAAAATGTGTTTGTCTAATAAATCATTGAAGTAGCTCACCCAATTAGGATGAACAGCTACATACACTACATCTACATCTGGAACAAACAAAAATTTTTCAACTGTGTGAATGATAATTGGTTTGTTTCCAAGTGGTAAAAATTGTTTTGGCATTTCTTGGATTCCCATACGAGTTCCGGTTCCACCGGCTAAAATCCCAGCATAAATCATTTTATACACCTCTTATTTCCCCTATTAAGGAGTTGTTAAATAATATAAATCTTCTCTTTGTTGTAGTAATGGATATGTTTGAACAGTTGGTTGTCCCATTAACTTACGGATTGAATTACTTACTTCTAATAAGACATCATCCGTTGCATAAGAGTAATAAATTTGCTCTCCTGCATTGTTTGTTAGTAATAACTGTCTTTCTTCGATAAATGTTTGTGATAAATTATTTCCTGCGATGGCAGGACCATAAGTATTTTTAAGGGCCATCACTTGTCCAATTGGCAAGTCCGTTTTCACGTTTTTACTTACCGCATTCAATAATTGCTCGAAGTTTGTAACAGAATTAAATGTCATCAATTTCTTAACGAGTTCCTCGATAACGATACGTTGACGTTTTTGACGTCCTGTATCTCCTTCTGGATCGTCATAACGCATACGCGCAAAACGTAAGGCACTTTCACCATCAAGCAGTTCAGTCTTTCCTTCAACAAAAGAACGACCTTCGTACGTAAATGTAAGTGGACTTGTCACTTCAATTCCACCGACAGCGTCGACGAATTCCATTAACCCTTCCATGTTAATTTGCACATAGAAGTCAATCGTTGTATCTAACATCTTCTCAACTGAATTAATAACCATTGGGGCCTTTCCATAAGCAAAGGCGTGGTTCAATTTATCATAACCACCCGTTCCTACGATTTCAGTGTAAGTATCACGAGGCAGACTCAATAATTGAGATTTCTTCATTGATGGATTAACGGTTAATAGTAGCATCGTATCTGAACGTCCATCTTCTTCCGTACGTCCATACGCGCCATTATCAATCCCTAATAATAATATGTTAATCGGTTTTGCGTTTTTAATAATGTCGTTTGCTTCTTGCTCTGTACGGTTTCCGACATCTTGAGTAATCGTGTTAATCGTATGGTTGATTCGACTTGCGTAGTAAGTTCCCGCTACTGCAATAATAGCTAGTAACAGGATTAAGACAAAACCAATACGTCCACGTTTCTTTTTCTTTTCTTGACGTCTCCCTTGTCGGGTCCATTCATTTGATTCGTTCATATTTACACTCCAATACTTTTAAGGGTTTTGTTTTTGTGTAGGTTGTGTTGGCGCAACAGGCTCTTGGGTTGCAGGAGCTGATTGCGTCGGTTGTACAGGCTGCGGTTGCTCTGGCGCAGCCGTCGCTTGTGATGCCTGAGTTGCTGGTGCTGTTGGTGTTACAGCACTACTTCCGCCACCATTATTAGATGGATTTGTTGGTGCAACATAGTCGTCATCATCATTACTGTTGTTATTGTAATTGTTATTGTAATTATTATTGTAACTATTGTTATAATTTGGCGTTACATTTGGTTCTACGTAAGTATCCCCTTGTTCTTGTACGTTCGAATTATTTTGTGGAGCATTTTGCTCAATATTGACTGATGACTGCGTTTCTTTTGTCTCGATATGTTTCAATTCAGTAATTTCTTCTAAATCAAGAGATTTTCTGATGACATTTGAAACACGAATTTTTTCTGCTTCTGGAATGACAAAGTAATAAATTCCATTGATCATCGCTCCATCCCCATTAATCGTATCCGATTCAAAATGTTGGAGAGCTTCTTTATGCGTTTGAGCAATTTGGAATAATTTTTCTACTGTAAAGTTTGTTTTTACAGAGTTTTCTAATGTTTTGAGAATTTCTTCGTATTTCGTTACAGAACCTAAAGTCAATAATTTTTCAACTAATTTTTGAATTACATATTGTTGACGTTTTTGACGGCCTGTATCTCCTTCTGGGTCATCATAACGCATACGAGCGTAACGAAGTGCGGCTTCCCCGTCTACATGACGTGTAACCCCTTCAGTAAATGACTCATCTTCATACGTAAATGTTAACGCTGGGGTAATTTCTAATCCACCCACTGCATCAACTAGGCCCATCAATCCATGCATATCTACAGTTACATAGTAGTCAATTGGAACGTTCAGCATATTTTGTACACTGTTAATTGAGAATTGTTCTTTCCCAAACGCATACGCATGGTTAATCTTGTCAAAAGTACCATATCCGATAATTTCAGTATAAGAATCACGAGGAATACTAATCATTGTGGTTTTCTTTAGTTTTGGATTTACCGTAACAAGAAGCATCGTATCTGAACGACCTACTTCCGTATCACGACCATACGCTCCATTATCAATCCCTAATAGAAGAACCGAAAAACTGCTATCGTCTGTTAATTCTTTCTCACGTAATTGGACGGTCTCCACCTTTTGATGAATCGCATCTTCCGCTTTAGAAATACGACTCCATGCATAAGCAGCACCTGCGATAATTACTGCGCCCAAAGCCAATAAGACCGTTAAAATAACTTTTCTTATTTTTTGATTTTTTCTTTGTTTTCTTCTATTCGAAATTTTTTCTTCATTTACTCTCATTCATTCCACTCCAATAACTATACAATCAGTTTATTATACCATAGATTTGCTTGAATTCATGAGTATTTATAGGAATTTTAAGATTTATCTTCTGAGTCAAAATACTCTTTTTTAAATTCAAAACCAAAGATCCATCCTTTAATCGTTCCAATACCATATGCAAAGTGAATGGCAATCATAATGAATGGAATTAGTAGTAATGTTGGATTGAATTTTTGCTTAGAAATTTCAAAAACAGACAATCCTAAAACTGCCAATAAATAGAGACCAAACACTGTTAATAATGGTGCAAAACTAATTGGCGTCAACATCATTAACACAAGTAAAGTCGCCACAAATACACCTGGTCCGAAATGGAATAGTGATAAGCAATCTCGGCAAACATGAGAGGTTAATCCAATCCAATAGCCGTTCGCAAATTTTTGTTGAATCATTTTTGTAAAGGTTGGACGAATATATTGGAAGGACTCAATTGATGTATCGTACCAAATTTTAAATCCGTTTTTACGAATACGATAGTGATACTCGTTATCTTCTGTACGCGTTAATTTTTCGTCAAAATAACCTACAGTATCGACTACATCTTTGTGATACATTCCTTGAAATACAGAATCTACATAGCGGCTTGTGTCTCCTTTTCTGTAGTTCGCGATACTACTTCCAAGAGCAGACTCTTCTACAATATGTAATGTTTTTGAAAAATCATCTTCTGCTTGGACAATAGTTGGTCTTTTACCTCCACAAACTTTTTGTCCTGATTCAATCACTTTAACATTGGCTTCGATAAAGTTTGTAGGAATTTGTGAGTGTGCATCTACTTTTAAACAGCAATCACCATCTGAGTTTTTAAACCCTAAGTTCAACCCTGTATTTAATGTTTTTCTTGGATTATCAAGAATCTTCACATCATAAAATAAATGCTCATTTTCTGCTTTAAATTGATCCATTAACGCACGAGTATTGTCTGTAGACATTGCATTCACTAGTACTACTTCAATATTTTTTAATGGATACGTTTGATTTTTTAAACTTTCAAAAATTTCAGGCAAGTAATCTTGCTCGTTATAGGCACTAATATTTACGGAAACTAACATTTTTCCACCTCTTTATATATGATAAAAGGATTGAGATAACTATCCCAATCCTTTATATTTTATTTCTTTTTATTCGCAATATCAATCAATTCATCGTGTAATTCTTGATCTGTATAGCTTTCGAAATTTTCAATGAAATTATACACTCGATTAATCTTAGAATTGTCCGCAATTCCAATATGAATCTTAGGAAAGACTTGTTTTGGATTTACTTCCCCTTCGTTCAGTAATTCTTCATACATCTTCTCTCCTGGACGTAATCCTGTAAACTTAATCTCGATATCTCCTTCATCAAATCCTGAAAGACGAATTAAGTTTTTCGCTAAGTCCACAATCTTCACTGGTTGACCCATATCGAGTACGAAGATTTCTCCGCCTCGAGCAAGAGCTCCAGCTTGGATTACTAATTGAGCAGCTTCCGGAATCGTCATAAAGTAACGTACGATATCCGGGTGAGTAACTGTAATTGGTCCCCCTTCAGCAATTTGCTTCTTGAAGAGCGGAATTACTGAACCACGTGACCCTAATACATTCCCGAAACGAACCGCAACGAATTTTGTATACTCGCTACGTGTCGCCATGTCTTGCACAATCATTTCGCAAAGACGTTTTGTTGCACCCATAATATTTGGTGGGTTAACAGCTTTATCTGTTGATACCATTACGAACGCTTTAACACGTGCATGGCTTGCTGCTTCAGCCACATTTCTTGTACCAAGAATATTGTTTTTCACCGCTTCACGAGGGTTTAATTCCATCAATGGTACGTGTTTATGCGCAGCCGCATGGTAAACAACATCTGGTTTATATTTATCCATCACTTCAAAAATACGTTTACGGTCTTGCACATCGGCAATGACTGGTGTAATCGTGAAGTGTTGAGAATATTTACCCACTAATTCCATATTCAGTTGATAAATACTATTTTCACCATGTCCTAAAATAACGATTTCTTTTGGTTTGAATTTAGCCACTTGACGGCAAATTTCTGAACCGATTGAACCACCTGCACCCGTTACAAGAATCTTCTTGCCACGAAGTTGTTTTTCAATCATCGTTTGATCCAAATGAACTGGCTCACGACCCAATAAGTCTTCGATTTCTACATTTCTAAGTTGTTGTACGTGTAAGTTCCCGCTCATGACATCGTCAATATTTGGTAAGATTACACATTCAGCACCAGTCTTACGAGCAACATCATACACTTCATTTAATTTCTTGATTGGAAGTGATGGCATCGCAATAACGACTTTCGTAATTCCCATTGTATCTACAATACGTTCGATATCTTTGATCGCTCCTAAAATACGAACTCCATAAATATCTTTACGTAGTTTTTCTGGGTCATCGTCGACAAAGGCAATTGGATCCATACGCATTGCTGGATGCATAAGCATTTGACGAACTAATAATGTTCCAGCAGCACCAGCCCCAACGATTAATGTTGGTTTTGCATTTTCCATGACGCTGCTATCCGCAAAGAATTCACGGAAGACACGCATTGAGAGACGAACTCCACCGATTGAAATCACTAGTAATAACCAGCAAACAATTAGAAATTGCCACGTTACTTTTGTATCGAAGAACGCTAATCCTGAAATTGTTGAAACAATAACAGTTGCTGAGACACATTTTACGACAGTAATTACTTCGTACACACTAGCGTATTCCCAATCTCTCCAATAAAGATTGAAGAAATATGAGAACACATAATAGGCTACTAACGATAAAATCGCTGTAATCGTTAATCCGTGAATATTACGAATTAATCCTTCTGTTACTAATCGAAATCCTAAAAATACTGATCCAACAACAAGTAGCGAGTCAACGATGAATAATAATAAAATTTTTAATCGATTATTCATTTAAATATCCTCTCCTGACTATCCAAGTACTTCTTGAATCACTTCTAAATAATTTTGAACAATGTAATCCACATCTTCATCGCTAAGTAATCCATGCAATGGTAAAGTTACTTCATTTTCAAAGAAGCGGTAAGCATTTGGATAATCTTCCATACGAAATCCCATATTTTGGTAAGCCGTTAATAATGGAAGTGGTTTGTAGTGAACGTTACATGAAACGCCACGTTCCGCCATTTTTGTAATAATTTCTCCACGTTGATCATAGCTTGCGCCTTGAACACGAGTGATATATAAGTGACGTGAAGATTCATAATCTTTACCTTCGTGAGGTAAAACTTGGATACGTTTATCCACAGATAATCCTTTATCAAGATGACGTACGATCTCTTTTCTGCGTTCCAATAATTGTGGGTAACGTTCTAATTGCGCTAAACCGATTGCAGCCATAATATCTGGCATATTGCATTTGAATCCTGGGATAACAATATCGTACTCCCAAGAACCTGGTTTAATTTTTGCTAAAGCGTCTTTTGTTTGTCCGTGCAATGAGTACACTTGGAACTCTTTATACATTGCTTCAGAATCCAATTCGTTTGCTGGATTCCATGTAATACATCCACCTTCTGCAGTTGTTAAATTCTTAACTGCATGGAATGAGAATGATGCAAAGTCTGCGATTTTTGCAACAGAAACTCCGTCACGAGTTGTTCCAATTGCATGTGCACAGTCAGAAACAACAATAATACGGTTAAAGTAACGTTGTAAGTTTGTAGACGGTTGGAATAAGCCACGTTTTGATTCCACTACTTCGAAAATACGACGATAGTCACATGGTACCCCTGCTAATTCAACAGGAATAATCACTTTTGTTTTTTCAGTGATGGCTTCGGCTAACGCATCATAGTTCATTTCGAAATGGTCTTCTTGGATATCAACCATAACTGGTGTTGCTCCAACGTGCTCAATCACACTACAAGAAGCTGTATATGTGTAAGCAGGAACGATGACTTCGTCTCCAGGACCAACGCCTAAAACACGTAATGCTAACTCTAAAGCAGCTGTTGCTGAGTTTAAGCAGACTACTTTTTCAGTGCCCATATATACTGCTAATTGGCGTTCAAATTCTTTTGTTTTTGGTCCTGTTGTAATCCAACCAGATTTTAATACTTCAACAACATTGTTGATTTCCTTTTCTGTAATATCTGGTGGTGAGAATGGAATATTTCTAACTTTCATGTTGGTTCCTCCAAGTTATTTTAAGACTGCAATCACAGTTTTTACCATGATCGCAATATCATTTTTTAAACTACATTTTTTTAAATAATCAATATTGTATTGCATTTTTTCTGGCAAGATATGCTTGATATAAGCTTCATCCACTGTTAAGCCTTGCTTTGTCCACTCTGCAATCTTTTCTGCTTCGTGTCTAAATTCAATCGCTGCAATCGATGTCACTCCGGCAGGAAGTAATAAGGTTGTCTGCATTTCTGGTGTATATGCATCAACATATTTTTGTACTTCCGGTCTTGCGCCTACAAAAGACATATCTCCAATTAATACATTCAGTAGCTGGGCTACTTCATCCAGACGATAATTACGAACACGACGTCCTACTTTTGTAATACGTGGATCGTGGTCTTGTGTTACAAGCGGCCCTACTTTATCCGCATTTAACACCATCGTTCTGAATTTAAATATTTTAAATTTGCGTCCATTTGTCGTAACGCGTTCCTGTCTATAAAATACAGGTCCACCATCTTCTAATTTAATTGCAATGGCAATCACTAAAAAGACAATTGATAACGGAACTAGCAGTAATAACGAAACGACAATATCAAAAATACGCTTTGAAATCAGATACCCTTTTCGCTGTCGAAGTTCCTTCTGTGTTTTAATTACGAGTTCGTTTCTCATAAATTCTGGCAATGAAATATTCTCGTTCATAAAATCTCCTTTCATGCCTAGATAACCTTCCCTATTATACCACATTTTCTTGAATTACGGTAAATTTCTATGTAAATCATGCAATTATTTTAGTGTAGAAAGGACAATAAAATAAACCAATCTAACAGAAACGTTAAATTGGTTTATCGTATCTCTTATTATTGACTATCGAATCACATTTTCTGCAACTAGAGTTTTCCAAATTTCAAGAGCTAACGCGTCTTTTGAACACTCTGGAAGTGGAATTTGTTTACCTTCTTTAGTAAGAATCGTTACTTGATGATTGTCTGCATTAAAGCCAATGTTTGAACTAGAAACATCATTTGCAATAATCGCATCAGCTTTTTTCTTTTCTAATTTAGCTGCCGCATACTCAAGAACTTTTTCAGTCTCTGCCGCGAAACCAATCACAACTTGGCCCTCTTTTTTAGAATGTCCCAGCCCTTTTAGAATATCTGGATTTTCTGCTAGTTCGAGTTTTAACCCTGATTCATTGTGTTGCTTTTTGATTTTCTGGTCCGAACGATTCGCTACATAGTAATCAGACACCGCCGCTACCATCACAGCAACATCTGTTGTTGGAAATTGTGCTGTAACCACTTCTTCCATTTCACGTGCGGATTCCACATACGTTACATTCACACCAAACGGAACTTTCAATTGTTTGGTTGTTGACACTAATTGAACTTCAGCTCCTAAGATGGATGCAGCCTTTGCAAGTGCATATCCCATCTTTCCAGAAGAGTCATTGGAGATATAGCGCACCGGATCGATACGTTCTTTCGTTCCTCCAGCCGTAATTAAAACAGATTTCCCTTTTAACGGAGAGCCGTATAACCGTCTATTCTCAAAGAAAGTCACTTGCTCGAAAATTTCTTCTGGTTCAGGCAAGCGGCCTTTTCCATTATACCCTTCTGCTAAAAATCCAGTCGTTGGTTCGATAATGACTTTTCCGTCCGCTTTAAGTTGTGCTACATTACGAACCGTTGCAGGATTTTCCCACATATGTTCATTCATCGCAGGAGCTACATAAATCGGAGCTGTTGTCGCCAACAATGTACTTGTCACGAAATTATCGGCGATTCCATTGGCCAATTTCGCAATCGTATTAGCTGTTGCTGGAACGACAACTGCCACATCGGTTTTATCGGCTAAATGAATATGTTGAACGAGATCTGCTTCGTCTTCGTCAAACGTATCGGTGTGCACTTTGTTTTTCGTTAACACTTGAAACGTTAGTGGCGTAATGAATTCACACGCACTCTTTGTCATCGCGACTTCCACATTTGCCCCTGCTTTTACAAACAAGCGAACAAGTGTAGCTGCTTTAAACGCGGCGATTCCACCCGTAACAAAGACCGTTACGTTTTTACCTTCCCACATAAACTATCCTCTTTTCTTAGAAATCTTAACTAAAATTGAAGCGATGATTGGAGTCATTACAGTTGCAGCCAACGCTTCCGCAATACCGTTTGTCATAACAACGCCCATTAAGAAGATCGGCAATTCCGCAACTGTTTTCCCTGTTAATTCTGCATATTGATTTCCCATCAGTAAATAAATCGAACTTAATACGAATACCGTATTCATAATACTTCCAAGGAAACCAGCCACTGCCATTCTGAGTTGGTCGGACTCAATGATTTTAGTTGTCTTATGATAAAATAACGCAACAAGTCCCCCCATCACTAAACGTGGAAGTACTGAAATCAATGGATTCGTAAAAATTAACAAGCTAATCGGGCTCCCTGAAGTAAAGGCGCGGAAGAACGAACACATCCCCCACGTAAATCCTAATAAGAAACCAGCTTGTGGCCCTAACACAATCCCACCAACAATAACCGTAATATGAATAATCGTAATATCTAAAATCACTAACGGTAAGTTCCCTAAAAATGGAACAAAACTTTGTAAAATAATTATCGCGATAAACATCGCACTTAATACCATTTGAAAAGTTCTTTGTCTTTTCATATCTTCACCTCGAGTCTTAATGACTGTATTATACTAATCTTTGTCATTTCAATCAACGTAAAAAAACTGAAAAAGCTAGGAAAGAGGAACCTTCCTAGCTAATAAACTTCATTTTCTTAGAATGCATTGTAGATAAATTGTGCTGCATTTGTGAAATCTGTAAATATACAATAAAGTAGAACACTAGTAATAAGCACATAAAATACGAGTGACCATACTAATACATTATCCATTTTCTTTAAAAAACTTGACCAATTCTTTTTCAACTAAAGGCCACCCCTTCCATCCAGGATGAGTTGCATCCCATATATAATAAGGATCGTAATCATGTGACGTTAAATCGACCTGCTTCACGCCAGCTTCCTTAACAATTTCATTGATTTTTGTTGAAAAGGCATTTCGTTGCGAAGCATCAATTCCAATGTAATCATACCATGGTCCATTTACAGGGAAAGTGATTACCAGAACCTCCACTCCTAATTCCTTTGCAATCTGTAAAAACAACTTAAAATCTTCGTACTCTGGAGAATCCGTATACTTGAAAGTGGACGCGGAATCTTTAAACGATTCTAGATTACCTTCAATACGTTTTTTATAATACCAATCGTCAAAATGATACTCATTCGATTGAGTATCCTTTTTAGCTTGTTCCTCATTCTTAGCCAGCACTTCATCCCAGTTATAATCAGGCATTGTACTTCCTTTGGATGGGAAGCTTTCTAATGAATGTTCATCATAAAATGCTTGTACAACATTTACGGAGAATTTAGCCAATTCCATTTGAATCATAAACTGATCAATTTGAGAACCTTCACCTTCAACAAGCACACGTTTATATCTTTCAAACGTACTAACTAATGAATCATTTTTTGCTGACAGTTCTAGCACACGATTAATAAATTTAAGTTTAGTTTCTTTTGAAAGTTTTGGGTTCACCAACGTGTAATACACATGCTCTTTTGAAATTCGACTTTCAAAGGCATCTTGTCTCATCCCTTTTTGGTCGAACCAAGTTAAACTCTCTATAATAGCCACTTTCTTCTGTGTCATAATCGGCTCTAATGAAGCCAATGTTGATGCTTGAATCACATTTTGGAAGAATCCACCTCCAACTTCCATCAAATGAAAATCATCATAATTGAACATTTGAGTCGGATGAAATTCTTTTTTATTAGCTACAGTAAGTTCAGAAGACCCTAATAATAAATGCGTGTTTTCATCATAGTTTGCTTTTAAAATCTCTCTACTTTTATGCTTGTTATAACTTGTATTATAACGAACACTATTATCATTCACCTTATAATATTGATTAATTTTTTGAACTTGGATAGGAACAAAAATAACGACTGTTATAATCGCTAATATTAATCCAATAAAGAAACCTTTTATCTTTTTCAATACTTAAACCTCTCAAAATAATCTACCAACAGAGTATACCACAGTCCTTACAATGTGAACATACTCAATTACAGAATATTAGAGAGTTTAACACTTTTTTTAGAATTTTTGGCATCAAAAAAAACACCCAAGGTTCCCCTCAGGTGTTCAGGCTAATCTATTGTTTAGATTTTAGATACAGCTTCTTCAACTAATGCTTCAACTTCTTGAACAGTTGCACATTCGTTAATTGCTTTATCTGCTAATGCTTGCATATCGCTTAATGTTAATTTAGCAATTAAGCTACGTGTTTTTAGAACACTTGATGCAGACATTGAGAACTCGTCTAATCCAAGACCTACTAATAGAGGTACAGCTGTTTGATCCCCAGCCATTTCCCCACACATTCCAGCCCATTTGCCTTCTTTGTGTGCTGAATCAATCACGTGTTTGATTAACGTTAAGATTGATGGGTTATATGGTTGGTATAAGTATGAAACGCGTTCGTTCATACGGTCAGCAGCCATTGTGTATTGGATTAAGTCGTTTGTTCCGATACTGAAGAAGTCCACTTCTTTAGCGAATTGGTGAGCTAAAACTGCCGCTGCAGGAATTTCAATCATGATACCTACTTGGATATCATCGCTGACTGCAACACCTTCTGCGATTAATTTAGCTTTTTCTTCTTCTAATAACGCTTTAGCGCCACGGAAATCATTTAATGTCGCAATCATTGGGAACATGATACGTAATTTACCATATACAGAAGCACGTAATAACGCACGTAATTGTGTACGGAACATTTCAGGTTCGTTTAATGAGATACGAATTGCACGATATCCTAAGAATGGGTTCATTTCGTGTGGTAATGGTAAGTATGGTAACTCTTTATCCCCACCGATATCCATTGTACGAACGACAACAGGTTTTCCATTCATGCCTTCTAGAACAGCTTTGTAAGCTTCAAATTGATCTTCTTCTGTTGGCATTTCGTGAGAATCCATGTATAAGAATTCTGTACGGTATAAACCAACACCTTCTGCACCATTGTTTACAACACCTTCTAGGTCTTTAGGTGTACCAATGTTTGCAGCCAATTCAACTTGATGGCCATCTTTAGTGTAAGTTTTTGAGTCTTTTAATTTTTCCCATTCAGCTTGTTGAGCTGCAAATGCTTCTGCTTTAGCACGGTATTCAGCAATCACTTCTTCAGATGGGTTAAGGAATACATCCCCTGTCAAACCATCAACGATAATGATATCTCCGTCTTTAGCAATTGAAGTCACTTCTTTAGTACCAACGATTGCTGGAATTTCTAAAGAACGAGCCATAATAGCTGAGTGAGAAGTACGTCCACCAATATCAGTAACGAAAGCTTTTACGTATTGGCGATTTAATTGAGCTGTATCACTCGGTGTTAAATCGGCAGCTACGATAATCACTTCATCTTTGATAGTTGCTGGGCTAGGAATTTTAACGCCTAAAAGATGTGCTAAGATACGTTTTGATACGTCACGAATATCCGCAGCACGTTCTTGCATATAAGGGTTATCTTCCATTCCTGCAAAAATAGAAATAAACATATCTGTTACTTCTTTTAATGCAGATTCCGCATTCACTTTGTTAGATGTAATGCTATCTTTTACTTGTCCAATTAATTCTGGATCGCTTAAAACCATTAAGTGAGCATCGAATACTTGCGCTTCTTCTTCACCTAAGTTTTTCAAAGCAGTCTCTTTGATTAATTCGACATCTTTTATTGACGCTGCTAATGCATCATCCAAGCGTGAAACTTCTTTTTCTGAATCTTCAACAGTTACTTTTGTGACTGTTAAATCTGGTTCAGTCAAAGTATATACTTTGGCAATTGCGATGCCATCACTAGCAGCAATCCCTTGTAATGTTGGTTTCATATTATTCAGCTAATCCTTCTTTTTTCATTGTTTCGTCAATTCCTGCTAATGCTTCTGCTTCGTCAGCACCTTCAGCAGTGATCACTACGTCAGCACCTTGGCCAACACCTAATGACATAACGCCCATGATTGATTTTAAGTTAACAGATTTTCCTTTGTATTCTAATTGGATATCTGAACTATATTTGCTTGCTGTTTGAACTAATAAAGTTGCTGGGCGAGCGTGGATCCCTGTTTCTGCGATTACATGATATTCTTTCTTTTCCATATTGAAAGTCTCCTTTGAAAGTAAATTTTTGTTAAGAAATGTACGTTCGAGAGCATGTAAGCCTCAAAAATACAACCCTTTCAATTAATAAGATTACCATTTTTTGAGAGATTTAACAACTATTTAAATACATTTTTTAAAAGCACTTTCATCACAATCCCTATCACACTTACAAAAAAATCTCTTGATTGAAAATTCTTTAAAATTTAATAACTTTTCTTAAATTTGTAGGTGAAAATGAAACAAAAAAAATGTATAATGGTTTCAAGGGATTTTTTTCAGAAGGAGGCTGTGTCTATGAAACTTATCGATATTACCAATTCTCACTCGCAACTTGTCAATGAACAGTTAGCAAATACAGATGCGTACTTCATCAAGGTATATTCACTTGGTCAAACAACTGTTTTCTATGCTGACGCTGCCACTCACCGTGATATTGTAATCTTAAACAGAAAAAGACGTATTAAAGATGTTGAAATTGAATTCGTCGTTCATCGCCTATTCCATATGAAACCAGAAGGGCTGGATATTATTCATGCTGATAACTTTGTTGAAATCAGCATTCCCGTGGAGAAAAAACGACCTACGTTCAATTAATATAGATAAATTGAAACCGCCAACGAATAAATTTCGTTGGCGGTCTTTTTATTTTTGAAGCGAAAAAAGACCATATATGGTCATTTGAAGTGCCCCCAAAAAGTTAGATTTTCTGTCTAACCTTTGGGGGGCACTTCACATTAAAAAAAGTAGACAATTACCATATATGGTAATTGTCTACTTTCACATTAAATTCCAACCATGTCTAAATAGAGACGATGTGAATAACTATCCGTCATTCCTGAAATGAAATCTGTCGCTAATAGAAGGCGTAAGTATAATTTTTCAACTTCACTCTTTCCTTCTGCAAAGTAATGATAAGAACGTTTTTGACTTTCAGAAATAATACCAATCTTCTTCAACTCTACATAGTCTAACTGACGATTCGTATCATAAGACACGAGAGAAGGCACAAAGCTATCTAATAAATAAGTGAGCGTTGTGTACCCTGCAATCTCTAACCTCAAGATTCCCTTATTGTCATAAATGCGTTCCTCTGACAATTTACGAAGAATGACATATAGATCTTCCGCCCAAGAATTTTGGAATAAGTCTTGGTTGAATGTCCCTGCCATAATTTCATCGTAATGATTCACAAAATTATGACGTGCACCATCGATTAATTTATCACGTAAATCCACAAAGAAACGGTTAACACTGAAGACTTTCTCGTCGATGGTTGTTAACACCCCTCGTGTATGAACGGAATGCGGTGCACTATAGGCATCCGTACTCAAATTCTCTAGTAAGAACTCTCGCACATCTCTAAACGAAATCACGCCCTTTCCAATCGCATCTTCCATATCCGCCACTAAATACGCAATATCGTCTGCAGCTTCAAGAATGAACGTTAACGGGTGACGACTCGTTCCCGCCCCTGTAATCTCCGTCACCGTTTTAAAGGCTTCTTCTTCGGCAAAAAAATACCCTACTTTTTTAGAGGTAATCTCTTCTGTTTTCTTATGAGAAGATGGGTACGTATATTTTAGAATCGTATTGAGCGTTGCGGCAGTTAAATCTAGCCCATCAAATTCACCTTTGAAGTCATGCAACTTCGATACAATACGAAGCGATTGCGCATTCCCTTCAAACCGATAGAAATCATACACATATGGACTCGCTAAAAACTCTTCAGCTACATCGCTTTTTTCTTTTAGGATACTTGGCAAGTTTTTCTTAAACCATTGGCGAATGATATCTTCCCCAAAATGCCCATATGGAGGGTTTCCAAGGTCATGCACGAGACTCGCACATTCAACAATTTTCAATACATCTTCTTGATGGTCAATCATCTCTTGTTTACTGCTGTCCGGGTTCTTCTGTACTTCCTCTTGCAATAAAATGACAATCTCTTTTGCCAGAGAACGAGCCACCATCGCCACTTCTAACGAGTGCGTTAGTCGCGTATGAATAAAATCAAGACGTTCCAGCGGAAACACTTGTGTCTTATCCTGTAATCTTCGAAACGAAGGACTTGTCACAATTCGTTTGTAATCGTCGTCGAACTCGTTGCGATGTGTTGCTTCTTTACCAGAAAGACGTTTTGTTGAAAGTAATTTAGACCATTCCATAAATCCTACCCCTTCCGTATTTCAAACTATTATACCAGAAGTTCGTCCGTCTTTGGAATCTTGCGCATTTGACGGATATAAACAGCAATACAAATGATAAAGCAGATAAAGTCTGAAATTGGAGCTGAGAAAATTAATCCATCTACTCCAAAACTGGTTGCAAGAAGAATCATCACTGGAAGCAAGACAAACATTTGTCGTGTTAAAGAAAGAATCGCTCCTAGTTTTGCTTTCCCAATCGCTGGGAAGAACGTTGTTACAATAATTGTCATTCCATTAATAAACGTAAAGAATAAGAATGCTCTTGCATATCTCACTCCAAATTCATAATAAAGAGCATCCCCACTTCCAAACATTTGAATGAGTTGAAGCGGAAAGCCTTCAAATAAAATCCATAAAACCGTCGATAAGATGAGGGTTACTTTCAGTAGTAAATTCATCGTTTCATGCACACGTGAATATTTCTTCGCACCATAGTTAAACCCTAAAATCGGTTGTGCTCCTTGATTCAATCCAATTACAACTGCAATGAATATAACGAAAATTTTGCTCACGACTCCCCCAACCGCAATCGGGATATCACTACCGTAAATGGATTGTGCCCCATATGTACGTAAAAGATTATTCGATACAATTTGTACGACAGTCGCAGAGATTTGGAAAATGAACGATGTTAACCCAAGAGATGCAATCACTTTTACATCTTCAAACGACAACTTAAAATCGCTGCGTTCAAAATGAACTGATCTAAACTTTGGAATATACGCGAGTAATACGATTGCTGAAACAATCTGACTAATCACCGTTGCCCACGCAGCTCCTGCAATCCCCATATTAAACCCAAAAATGAACAACGGATCAAGAACGGTATTAAGCAGAGCTCCCACAATAATGGCCATCATCGAGTAAGTGGCCCTACCATCTGCACGAACTAATGGATTAAAACCAATCGAAATCATGAAGAACGGAATCCCAAAAGCTGTAATTCCTGCATACTCACTGGCGTACCCTAAAATCTGATCAGTAGCACCAAATAAGTTCAATAATGGTTGTAAGAACAATAGAACCACACTCATAATCATTAACCCAGCTGTCACCAACAACACCACTGCAGTCCCAGCAACTTCACGAGCATGCTTGTCCTCTTTTCGGCCCAGCGCCAAGTTAAAGTTTGACGCGGCACCAATTCCTACCATTAAACCAATCGCCATACAGATGGTTGTAATTGGAAAAGCAATATTTGTAGCTGCATTCCCAAGATACCCTACCCCTTGTCCAATAAAAATTTGGTCAACGATATTATAGAGTGCGTTCACCACATTCGCAATAATAGCAGGAATCGCCATCTTTCTAAGAAGAGTTCCAATCTTTTCTATTCCTAATGGATTTTGTTTTTCTTCAACTATCATTTAAACGCTCCTTCTCAATAAATTATATATACGCATAAAAAAAGTCCCTCCACACGCGGAGAGATCTACCAATACATTTATCTTAACTTTGCAATCTGATTTTGTCAAACATCCACTCCCACTATTTCAGCACTCACCTCACCATGGACAGCACCAGCGGACGCTCCATAAAAAAACACAGCGGGCGCTCCAATTATAGCGATAACTAATTTCTTGAAAGACTCGTCTTTTTTATCCGCATTTTGATTTATGGCGGTCTAAGAAAGATAGCTCATCTTATAAAATATACGAATAGATTTTTAATGCTTCGTTCTGGAGAATCATGCGGATTCTATAAAAGCAGTAATGGGGAATCATATCAAAACGAATTAACGGGAGTTAGGAATTCATTCCTTACTCCCGTTTTTGAGGCTTTGAAGGTGCAAGACCAAGGCTTGCACCGGTATCCCATTACAGCTTTTATGAAGACATCCGCATCGATTCGAAAGAGCGAATTCCCCATTAATTGCACTCTTACTCGTATCCTTTTATAAGAATCATCCAATCCTTCTGAAACCACACACCGCCATAAATCAAAACCTTCGGTTTTATATTTATAATTAAGCACAAAAAAAGAGGCTCTTTGTCAAATAGTGTTGATGAAGAATTTTAGGAAGGGATTAAGCAACTA
>CAUVGI010000022.1:0-19863 GCA_963551375.1 uncultured Streptococcus sp.
CTCATGAATCTCTTGTAATAACTCTTCCGATAAAAACATAAAAAGCCTCCTTAATGGTTGTACATCGTTAGTATACGATTAGGGAGGCTTATATAGCAAACGTAAGACAATGATTGCTAGCAAATTTCAGAATGAATCTACTTCAAGTGAATGATTTTATACAAAAGCTCCTAGATTTTAATAATCATCATTCCCATCGTTATAATCATCTAATTCTGCTTCTTCTATCTCTTTTTTCAAACTCCTTATTAAATCCACTACATAACTCTTATGTTCAATATAATCAATTCCTTTCAGTTTATCCTTCAAAGATTCTAAGAACTCAATCTTTTCTAGAATGATTGGGATTTTACTACCACTCCAAGACTCTGATTTTGAAAATAAATTTATTTTTTTAAATTCGTCTATTTTTTTATTTAACCCTAAAAATTTCAATATAAATTCAAGGTTCCAATCTCCCCTTACTGTGGCTACAATACCCAATATCCTTTTACTTTGTTCAATATCTCTCATAGTATCTTTTAATTTTTCTGACAGCCACCTTTTTTGTCTACTTGAGATTTTCTCATCTTCAGTCTTAGCAAACAATAAATCTACTAGCGTCCCAAAATAATCCCTTCTATTTTTTTCAAAGACACTATATGCATAATCTATATATTGTCGCCAACCTTTATTTTTCCAGATTAAATTGACTATATTGTGAACATATTCTTCATGGATTTGATTGTTATTAATCGCTTTAACATATTCGCCCCATATACTTGGATTTTGCAGGAAAATTTTATCAAAAATTTTCCCATTATAGTCAATATGTGGATTTAGTTTAATAGCTTGTAGATAAATTAAATTTAAATTGTCCATATTTTCTCCGAAAATACTTATCAATAAATTTATATCTTCTTCTCGATACACATTATCTAATAACACTTCGGATAATTCACTGCTTTCTAAAATTTTTCCAATCACGAATTCCTTTATTTCGGAATCTCTACTACCGTATATAAACAATCTATGAATAGAAGGAAGGCATTCCGCTTTTGATTCCCAATCAGAAATTAAGAACTTTTTATAATCTTGCACTATTTCTTGTGTGATTTCCGTCTCATTTATATTTTCCCAAATATGATTAAGCCATTCTACTTTTCGTGAAAAATTAAATTTATTAATCAATTTGTAAGTTTCATGATAGCCCTTGGAATTCAACAAGAATATAACTTGTTTAACTCCTAATAAACCTAATGGTGTATCAGTTTCAAAATAGAAAGAGAGGACTTCTATATATCTATTTATATCTTTTTCTAGAAGTTCAAAGATTGTATCTAGTCCTCTTTGAATTTTCCAACAATTTGATTTTCTGATTTCTCTCTCTAACGAATTGAATAACATGAACATTTTTTTGTAGTCATTAATATTATAATCACTTATTTCTGTTTCAATATTTTCTACACATTTTTCGGCTTCATCAGAAGAACTAAAAACATTTTCCCTGCAACTAAGTAATTTATACATTTTAAATTCAGGATTTGCCATTGGATTTGGGATATCTTTACCTAATTTCATGCCTAATTGACGAAAACTCGTTTCGTATTTATCCAAAATTTTTGCATCATAAAAATCAATATTCATTTCATCAATGTAGTTCAATATAATTGCATCAAAGTCAGACTTTAGAAAATATTGGGCATCTGCACCTTTCAAACGTCTAGCGTATACTTTTAACGCAACATTTTTTATGATTTCTCGATATTCTTTTCTTCTTTTTAAAATGCCTAATTTACACCAAATATGGTTTCGAAGTTCTTTTATTTCATCGCAAAACCCCAATGTTAAAGTCACAAAACACATAGATTGGTTGAAAATACTCTTATCCATAAAAGTTTTTTCTAATTCTAATGCTTTTTTTGCTATTTTAATATATAAAATAGTTTCATTATAATTAGCACCTTCATCTGTTGCTTCCCATAATTTTTCCAATAGAAATAATTCCTTAGAAAATCTATAATTATAGGAATATCTGTCGAATAAAAGATTCTGATTTATTACAGAATAAAAATCTTCTATTAGATTCGGTTGCTTTTTAAAATACATTAATAACAATTCTATAGATAGGTCAAAATTATCAGTATACTTGAATCCTCCTAACACTTCAACCATTATATTTGTAACTCGATTTGTTTTATCAAGAGACTCCAAATTATATTGATGCAAATCAAAATTATTCTGTTGTTGTTGATCAATATAATCTTTTATATACGCTAAAGACTTTTCTTGGTTTATTGAGTGAAACGCTTTTAGATACTCTATAAATTGCTCTTGCGGAGCAGATGACCAAGCCGATATAACTGAAGTTACAATCTCTTTCATTAAATCATCCGAGTGAAAAATAGAAATCAAAGTATTCAAAGTATATAGAACTTTATTCTTATATTTTGGAAAAGACCACGAAATAAGTTCTTCTAAATCAATTAATTTTTTCTCCCATAGAACACGATAAAGAATATAATTTCCTAAACTTTGGTCAGAAATTTTCTTTATTTTATGTTTAAACCAATCAATTAATTCTAAATCATATAATTTTTCAACTGATTCCTTTTCATTAAGCGTGTTCCCATAACGATTCTTCAAATCATTATAGAATGGATTTTTATCTTCTCTCACATTACCTGCTATAGTAATCATAAAAAGAACTAAAATATCACTCTGGCTAAGATTAGTATCACTCAGTACATCCCCGTAATACTCTCGAAAAATATCCTCAGCATTCCTAATGGAAGGGTATCCTTTATTTAACGCATTTATACCAGCCAAATATGCAAGTCTTGCATTCCCATTAGCGATTTCTGATATTTTATCTAAATAAGCAATATTTTTGATTCCTAAGTTTTCTACCAAAATATTTCTTATTTCTTCCTTTTCAAAAACTTCTAACCTTACAATATTTGGATTTTGATTTACAATTCTTTTTACTTTTGATATTACTGCGTTAGAGGCATAATCTCTCACAGTAATTAATATTCTAATTTCGTAGCCTTTAGACTTCAAAAATAATTGTTCTAATATATCCCCTATTCGTTCCAGTAAATTTGCATCATCTAACATCAATAAATATTTTCCCGGTTTATCAATGTAATATTTAATATCTTCATATAAAAGATTTCCATTATTTAAAATACAATAGACAGTGTATTCCTCTTTTTTCTTTCTACATACTTCCAAAGCTAACCTTGTTTTCCCAACCCCAGAAGTTCCAGTTAAAATTGTAACTGAATTTTTATCTATACTCTTACAGATTTCATTAAACAAGCTCTCCCGATAATGAAATTCACATTTTAACGGTGCATTCAGTTTTCTTGAATCATATTCTTCTGCGAAATCTTCAACATCAAAAAATTGATTTGTATCAATTGCAATTCCTAAGTGACTTTTTGCTATATGTGGATAACGTGAGCAAAGGTCATGTGACAACGTATCAATACCTATTAATTCTACTTCCACACCTCTAGCAGCTTCCTCTATCTGAATACGATCCTCAATGGTGATATTTGCAGAGGCATGTCCGCAAATTATTTTACTTATTTGTGCACTACCAAACGGTATAGTCTCATTATTAACATTTGATAAGATATCCTCTATCATTTTTTTAACATAATTCTTTTGGATAGTTCCATAATTTATTAAGATATATTTCCCATTCTCTGTCTGAACATAAGAGTCTGGAACACCTTTTTTCGATTTATTCGTACCTAATTGAACACCTAACGTCTGAATATTATTAAAACCAAATCTTTTATATAAATATTCATCAAATAATTTCTGGAATGCTCCTCCTTCTAATTCGAGTATTTTATTTTGAACCTGATTTATATAACTCATTTATTCACCGTCCTAACTTTCCCCCTACTTACTCCTAAAAACTACACTACTTCATTGTTTCAACAGGATAAATATAACTATTCATTATTCTCTCTTTGTCTATTAATTTATGTACATCCCTTTCTTGCTTCTCACCTCTAACATAGAAGTCCCAATTAGCATTAGGAAATTTTTTGTTCAAAAAAATGAAGTAATCAAAATCAATAGCACAAGAGTGACCATACACAATAATAGTTTCGATTTCAACATGATTTTTATCTAAAAAATCAATAAGCAAATCCACGTTGATTGGTTTAGAAAAAGTCTTACATTTATTTATCAATTCTCTATAAGCAGTAGCTATGTAATAATCTTCTATTTGGTTTACATAATCATCAATATCGAATATAGCATAAGGTTCTTTGCCTTTTTGTCTGACATCATATTTGTATTTTTCAGGTTTAAAATCCCCTTCAGGGAAACCCAATTCTAGATTGTTTTTCCCAACTTCACCATGAATATGTAAAACCTGCTTTTTTGGAATGTTATAAACATTCTCTAACGTATGAGTATAATTAAATGAAATATAGTATCCACTGGCATCTAAAAGTTTTTCGAAAGATTCCATTCTATTGACATTGTCTAAATATGCGTCCGCTTTACTAGCAAATTCAGACACTGCTTCTTTTAAGCTTCCATTTATTCTGACTTGATTAATAATATCATCTCGATCACTTTCTCTATCTGATGAATAATCTGGAGCATACCCTTCAAAAATATCTTCCAATACATTAAAATCCGGTCTGCCTAATAAATTTTCAAAATCAGACCAAATATCCTCATTTTTAGTCTGATATAAGTCCCAAAAGCACTGGTATCTACTCTCATATTTTAAAGCTATATTTTTAAAATCAGGATTAAAAGTAGAAGGAATTTTATGTGCTAAATCAAATCCGTTTCCTATCACATATAATTTACTTTTCATCTTTATGTCTTCTTTCGAGTAATTTCTGGTATTTATTATCTTTTAAAGCACTTGTTACCATCTTATCCCAATCTCCTTCAGAATAATTATAGTTTCTATGTGAGTATTTATTTAATATTGGAATCCCTGCTTTTAGAAGATATTCACCAATGTACATTTCCACACCATTCCTACATTGAAGAATATGATCTGTATATTGATCTGGGCCCGCTCCATAGCGTCCCATGGTAGGTCTTAAATTTTTTACATAGATAATAATTGCTTTGTTATTCCATTTTTTATCTACTCCGTCTAATATCCTTGCGTTCAAATTATTTTTAGGTCTTCCATAGTCATGCCCTGCACCTACTACAACTACGTAACCATCTTTAGTAAATTGAATAAAGAAACACTCCCCATCTTTTCTACTAATAGTTTCATTTAAATCAACAACCTCAATGGTATAAGAGATTGGCTCTTTACATTTAGGTTTCTTAGAATATCCCGGCTTTCCTTCTAATTTACTCAAGCATTTATCTACATGATCTTTCACTTCATTCAAACACTCATCAAAAGATTTTGTAATTTTTTCTTCACACATCTTTTCCGCTTCTTTTATTCTCTTTTCCAAAGTTTCCTTTTTCATTTTATCCTCCCTTTCTCTTCGGCAAGTACGGTGCGAGCTCTTTTCGTAAAGCTTCGAGGGTTAGGCCGTAGGGAATTGTAATGTCATCAATTGGTTCGAGAATTTTCTCTAACTCCGCTTCGCCCTGCTCATCTAAATAGCGATTCATGTTTCTTCGAAGCGATAGCAGCTCCTGCACAACATTCTCTTTTCCAAAGGTGATGGCTAAAGAATACGCGTTGTTATCGCTATCTTCTCTGGTTCCAGCGCGTTCTGCGATATAAAGAATTTTCTCCATTAAATACATCATCTCATAGAAATCTTGCTTCTTAATTTCAATCTTCTCGTCCATGCCCACTACTCCCTTCAAATACAGTCTCCCAATCCCAATAATAAAGGCTCCGGAACTAAAATTCCAGAGCCTTTGCCATTATTTCTTTATCAAACATTATCTAACTATCCTAATCTCTTCTTACAAATGAAAAATTTGGTTAGTATCTTTTCCCATATAAACTTTTTGCTAAATTTGTATATTTTCTTATAAAATCTGTTTTTGCCTCAGTATATCCATCTCTGTCATGTTCAAATTTTTTCCAAAGCGATAGTTTTAAGACTTCATATTCTTTGCCTATTTCCTTATGCTCATTCAAATAATCTCTAAAATACAGTTCATCATTATCTCCGACAATTCTAATATGAAGATGAAATACTCTTTCTGCAAATCCTTGTTCTGTGTAGCCTTTGTTTAATGTAATGCGGGCTTCAGTCGTATTCATACATAGCCAACCCTTGTTTATTAGAATATTTTTAACAATATCTAAATCCGCCTTGTCGTTTACTTCAACTAATATATCCACAATATTTTTCGCCCATATTCCTGATATAGCCGTGCTTCCGATATGAGATATTCTTTTTGTGCTTTTACTCGGCAATGCTGATAATATTGATTTTCTTTCTTCTTCATACCATTTTGTCCACTCTTTATTATGTTTGACTAAAAATATCGGAAACAGTTGCCAAAGCTCTTTTAAACTCATTTGCTCGAATTTTTTATTCATATCTAACCTCTACAATTCTAATTTATATATTTACAGCATCTCATAGAAATCTTGCTTCTTAATTTCAATCTTTTCATCCATGCCGACTACTCCCTTCAAACACAATCTCTCAATCCCAATAATAAAGGCTCTAGAACTAAAATTCCAGAGCCTATTCCATTTATTTTTATTAAAAGTTGGCTTACTAAACTAAGTTTTCTTTCTACTGAAATAAATTGTTCCGTTAAGAATGAAAGCTATCGGAAATGCCATATAGTTATATTCACCTTTTGTATAATAAACGGCATAGAATACGGTAACTCCCATAATTATACTTGCAATTAGATATTTGAAGATGCAATTCATTTCATTCATCTCCGCAACTTCAAATTTTTCATTCTGCAGAAGGTTCCAAAACTGGGATTTATATATCAAATTCCTGTATTCTAATAGAGTTGCCATAAATATCTGTAATCTCACTTTTTTCTTCATCTGTAAGATCATCAATAAATATGTACCATTCATTGGGATACCCACCAACAAATTGCATTTTAGGCATTTCTTTTTGCTCCGGTTCTGTAGCCCTTAGACACAATCTATTGTCGCCCCAAAATCGTGTAAGTGCTAATCGTTGCTTCTTGTATATAATATCCATACTTTTTATCTCCCACAAATTTCAACACTTTCATAACAGCAACATATTTGCTTCTGCTACTCCCACTCCCTAACTAAACCTGTGTCTTAAACATTCTTGTTAGGGTTTTCTGTTACGATTTGACTTCATTTGGTTTCAGCTGTCCATATCACACGGACTGTATCAGCTAATGTTATCAAATTGTTATCACTTGAGTGTTATCACACTTGCCTTTTTCACTTGCAATTTTTTCCACCATATATTTGGCATAATCCCTTGCAAGATTCGTATCATAAGATATAATTCTATCCTCTGCATATTCTATCAAGGCATCTTGTATCAGACTATGATATATTTCATGAACATTGTTCAATGCCCATTCGCCGCCCTCTTTCTTGGAAAGGACAAGCCCGTCCTTAATATATGCAAGCACTCTTGCCAGATTCAATATAATATACATTGGATTATCTGTGATTTCCTCTTCTGCTTCAGCAATATCATTCCAGATAGAGTCAATGTAATCCTGTACCGGTACGTCAGCAAAAATATCCTTGATAGAAGCACCATATAGACACTTGCCCCTATGATTTATGATTGTAAAATGTGCAGCAAGGTCTTTATCCTCGCCCTTCATTTTCGAAACATAATCATCAAGATTCTTTCCGTACCAATCAAGATGTGCAACAGAAAAATGTAGCTCAAAGGGAGTAGGATAAACAAATGGCTTACAAGTACTTTGTTTTACAACGCTCATTTCAATTCCTTTAGCCGGTCCCTTTTCGTTTAATTCAACCACCATGTCCATAAAGACTCTCTTAACACTATCCTCTATAGAATCCTTCACCACTATGATTAAATCTATATCGCTCTTTGCCGGATTATAACATCCCATGACTGCAGAACCATGTAGATATATTCCAACCAGATTATCCTTTAGTATTTCTTTTGACTGTTCTACAAAACATTTTAAAACTGTATCCATTTTCCTCACCTCATCCCAACAAACGCAATGCTCAAAGATATTCTTCAGCGTTCTCTGTTCTTTACAAACTCATATACCTTTTCTGCCCAGCTCCAGATATCCTTACAATCATTTTCTAAATAAAATATCCTACTCTTCAGCTCGTACGGAACGATTGCTTCAAACGCTTCATTTTTCTTTCCATGACTAGTCTGTCTCCGGCCTGGCTATTTCCCCAAGAAAACATTACATAATCAAAATAGTCTTCAGGTTCATTGGCAGCGTTTCTATTTTCTTCTTTTAACACTGAAGAAGATACACCTCTCCATTTTGTAAGTGCTTGGAGCGAACCACATTTAAAAATATTAACAGCATTCTCAACAGGTGCAGTATGACAAACATAATCCGTCATACATCCTTTATATTTAGGGCAAGCTATATACTCTGTTATCTTTTCCGGAACATTTACACGTCTACCAGATTCATATATTCTCTTATAATCTTCAATCGCTTTTCAAAATCCTTAGAATCCGCATAAATACTGTATTCTTCAGACTTCGTTAATTATTCCCACTCAATCGTAGCCGGCGGTTTGCTCGTGATGTCGTAGACGACGCGGTTGACGTGGGCTACTTCGTTGACGATGCGGGCGCTAATCGTTTGCAGCACTTCCCAAGGGATGCGAGCGAAGTCACTCGTCATGCCGTCGATACTGGTTACGGCACGGATTCCAATCGTGTAGTCGTACGTTCTTCCGTCCCCCATTACCCCAACGCTGCGGATTCCTGGAAGAACCGTGAAGTATTGCCACACGTCGCGTTCAAGGCCGTTTTTGGCGATTTCTTCGCGTAAGATGGCGTCTGATTCGCGGACGATTTCAAGTTTTTCTTCGGTTACTTCTCCAAGCACACGGATTCCAAGCCCTGGTCCTGGGAATGGTTGGCGCCATACGATTGAGTCTGGCATGCCAAGCGCCGTTCCAAGCGCGCGCACTTCGTCTTTGAAGAGCGTGTTGAGCGGTTCGATGAGTTCGAATTGCATGTCCTCTGGAAGTCCCCCTACGTTATGGTGAGACTTGATGGTTTGCGCCGTTTTCGTTCCGGATTCGATGATGTCTGTATAGAGCGTTCCTTGCGCAAGGAAATCCACGCCCGTGAGTTTTGCCGCTTCGTCGTCAAATACGTATACGAACTCATTTCCGATAATTTTCCGTTTTTGTTCAGGGTCGCTCACGCCTTTTAGTTTCGATAGGAAACGTTCCTGAGCGTTCACGCGGATAATATTGAGGCCAAATTTACCAGAAAGGCTCTCCATTACTTGGTCGCCTTCCCCTTTACGAAGCAAGCCGTGGTCTACGAAAATACAGATGAGTTGGTCACCGATTGCTTTTTGCAAGAGAACCCCAACCACACTAGAGTCAACCCCACCTGAGAGACCAAGTAAGACTTTCTTATTGCCCACTTTTTCACGAATTTTCGCAATTTCCATTTCAATAAAGCTGTCCATCGACCAGTCGCCTGTCGCCCCGCAAATATCGAACACGAAGTTACGAAGCATGTCGTTTCCGTGAATACTGTGGCGAACTTCTGGGTGGAACTGTACGCCGTAAATGCGACGTTCTTGGTTTTCAAAAGCCGCAAATGGCGTGTGCGCATTCGAAGCCGTCACGCTGAACCCTTCCGGAATCGCAGTAATACGGTCGCCGTGGCTCATGAGTACCTCTTCCTCTTCGGCTAACCCTTTGAAAATGCCTGAAGCCGTGTTGAAGACATCGACCTTCGCAGAACCATATTCACGCGTTGTAGACGATTCTACCTTCCCACCGAACAGATGCGTTGTCAGTTGCATCCCGTAGCAAATTCCAAGCACCGGAATTCCCAATTCAAAAATCGCAGGATCCACGGTAAAAGCATCCTCTGCATAAACGCTATGTGGTCCCCCTGAGAAAATAATCCCTTTTACGTTGCCATGTGCCTTAATTTCTTCGGCTGTAATGTCGTTGTGTAGCAACTCGCTGAACACACCAAATTCACGAATACGACGCGTAATCAACTGATTGTACTGACTACCGAAGTCGAGCACGATAATCTTTTCTAATGAAGTGGTTTGAGCTGTCATAAGAGGCCTCCTTAGTTTTAGTTCTTTTTCATTGTAACAGAAAAGCCCGAAAATTACTTAAAAAAACTGAATTTTTTGTTCGGATTTTTCTGGCTCGTTTTCCGCGTCATACTAAGCTTTCATTCGGATATATAAATTAGTATATAGAGTGTACACTCGCTCGCCGCAACCTTTACAAACATTATTAAATCAACGTTTCTAGCTGTTGACATCACGTTCAAAAATCGTGTTTTAATTTTTTGAAATGTAGCATATATGCTACTTTTTGTTTTTTACAAAAAAACTAGCCAATAGACGTACTACTGGCTAGAGATTGTATTCATTTAACATTTTTCAAGAATTACCGTTCTTGCTTTTTCCTCGGTATCGCCACTTTCATCAAACCCATCATACGGAGCTTTCGGATCTTGCACTTTCGGTTTGCGCCTCAAGGCATTGCAGATTTCATCCACATGACGAAATGCAAACTCAAAATCATCTGTCCATCCGGTATGACCTGTAATGATTTTTAGCGAAAGATTTCTCTTTCTGAGCTTTTCTTCTAGTCGTTTCAACGATACACTTTGTAATTTTCTATCTTCTGCGAGCGTGTTTAAAAACGCATAACCACCGTCTGTACCAAACCAAATCGTGTCTCCAGTAAACAAATACCCATCATCGATTAAATACACTAAATGTCCCCACGTATGACCAGGCACAAGGAAGGCTTCGATTTTAATATCGTGAATATAGAAAATCTCCTCATCTTCTATCAATGTTTTGTCATTTTCGATATGCACTTGTGGAAGTTTATACAGTCCCCAATACACTTTGCGACGAACTCGGCCTTCCAAATACTCATTCTCCACACGGCCTACATAAATCTTTGCCGTTTTAAATAACCCCTGGCTATCCACTTCAATCGCTCCAACGTGATCCGTATCCTGGTGCGTAATAATAATCTCCTTGATACTTTCCGGTCGAATATCGAGCCACCGCATCTTCTCGGCAAGTCTGTCATAGTTATACCCTGCATCAATCATAATTGTGTAACCGTCTTTAGTGTAAAAGTAAATATTGGCCACATATTCTCGGATACAACTCACTCTTTCGTCGATATGCCCCGTGTTTAGTGGTTTGAAAATTTCCTTTCCTCTAAACATAAACGACATGAACTTTTGTTGCTTTAAAGAATCCTTTTTCGCCATCGCTATCACCTTGATTCTTTTGTCTTGGCGATTCTAAAATCAAATTTTCTTGAGCGGAATCCATCGATTCACTCTCGCGCAATAGTCCTTATAGGCTTCACCGTGTAGTTCGTAGAGCCATTTTTCCTCGGTATTTCGAATCACAACGGTTAATATCACCCACTGAATTGGAATAAGAATCAGCAACCACACATTATGCATGGTTAGGATACTCCCAATGCCGCAGAGCCACCACGAAAAGTAAATCGGATTGCGTGTGCGCGCATAAATTCCAGACGTCTTGAGTTCATTGTTTTGGATGCTCGTATCAATATCTGACTTCACCACGCTAAGCCACCAGATTCTCGTCGCAACGAACATTAAGAGGAATCCAATTAAATCAAACAAATCTTTGAATCCACCCTTTAACAGTCCACTCTCGAGCACTGACTGACGCAGCATCCATCCAGTCAAATTCATCGCAATTATACACGCCACGAGATACGGCCCAACTCCATAAGTCGGCAATTTTTGATGTTTATCTTGATCACTTTTTAAGTACATGTCCTCACCTCATTGTTTAAGAAACCATACTACAAGCTACAATTTTTCACCTACATTTTACCACTACTATTCCGCGTTTTAAACAGGATTTTTAAGGATTTCAAAAAAAAAGAGATTCCCCCACGAACAGGAATCTCTCTTCATTTATTGAGTATTCAGTTATGTCTTTTTAGTCCTCTAACACAAAAATCTCTTCAACATTGAGCTGGAGTAACCTTGCAATCTTCATCGCAAGTTCAAGGGTAGGATTATATTTATCATTCTCAATGGCAATAATGGTCTGTCTGCTTACACCCAACGTTTTTGCCATATCCTCTTGTCGCAATCCTGCTGCTTTTCTTAGCTGTTTAATATTATTTTTCATATGCCATCACGCTTTCTGGAAAAAATAAACGCCAACAGCCAATACTACGATAACAGTGACAACTGCTAGAATGACTCCTTGAACAAGTTTATTTGGTTCTTTATACTCTTCATCACCAGCAATCATATTGCGTTTCATTGCGGTTTGAGCAAATCCTTGCACACTTACAGATAAGAGCAAAATTAAGCAAGGAAGCATTTCAAGTTTGCCACCACCAACAAGTGCTTGATAGATATTAAATCCTGTCCATGCACATAAACCCAAAAGCGCTGTTTTATAGCCCCACGCCTCAGAACGCAACTGAATATCTCTGTCCATTTCATCCATCTTTTTCATGGCTTTGTTCCTCCAAATTTTTGTAATAATGTCAAGAGCTCTTTACATTTCAAATTATACTCTCCTGTCTAAAAATGTCAAGAGGTTTTTACATTTAATTTTTTACTTTTTTTTGCAATGAACATAGATGTACTCTTTCTTACGATTTCCCGTACTCTTACTAAGAACCCCGTACCGCTTCACCTACTAAAACAAGGCACACATATTGTTGTAAAAAAATAAATCGATTACGAAAAACCGAGCGGATTTTATAATCGCAGTAATCGGGGATAGCAACCAATGTGAATTACTGACTCTAGGGTAAAACCCGTAGAGTCAGTTTGAAGCTTGGTAGAGATTGAGACGTAGGCTCAATCCGGTGCCCCATTACAGTGATTATAAAAAATCCGCAAGGATTTTGAGTAATCGATGTATAAGTATTTTTTTATGTAGTTGAACTCGACCTCACAGAAATGGCGTGCGTTTCCCGAAACATCCGCACGACTCGTTCCGAGTCCCTTGCGTTGTTCCGGTCCAACGTTCCATTTCTGAGCGTTCGGTCTCGTATCCTAATATTTTTTAATTTGCACAAAATCTATATGATGTCCGACTGTTTTATGTAGGATGAAGTCGGCGCGGGTTTTCGTTGGTAAGATGTATTCTTTAAGGTTCTTCAGGTTAGTCTTCTTCCACACATCTTTCGCCATCGCAATCGCGTCCGCACGATTCCCAATCGCATATTGATAGTAGTAGTTATCCGGCTGTGATTTCGCACGGTCCATCAAGAGCTCAAAACGCTCCAAGTACCATTGCTCAATCAGCGTCGCATCAGCATCTACGAAGATTGACCAGTCGAAGAAATCACTTACGTAAATTTCACGATTTGGCGGTAGTTGCAACACATTAATCCCCTCAACAATCAAGATGTCTGGAGACTCAATCGTCTGCACTTCCCCTGGCACAATATCGTAAATCTCATGCGAGTAGACCGGCGCATCCACGCTTGGATTTCCCGTCTTCACTTCGAGTAAGAAATGAACGAGGGCTTCCATGTCATAACTTTCCGGGAACCCTTTGCGATCTAAGATTCCGCGATTAATCAGCTCCTGAGTCGGTAATAAGAATCCGTCTGTTGTCATTAGGAACACGCGCTTATCCGGGTAGCGTTGTTGCAGCATCGTTTGCATCAAGCGGGCAGTCGTACTCTTCCCAACAGCCACACTCCCAGAAACCCCAATAATAAACGGTACTGTTTTCTTCGTTTGATGAAGAAATTGCTGTTCCTCCGTGCGTAATTCAATATGTTTTTTAAAGTATAAATCGAAATAATCGAGCATTGGCACATACACTTCTTGCACGTCCTGTAGGGAAATGCGGTCGTTTAATGAGGTTAAGTGCGCAAGTTCTTCTCTCGTCATTGTGAATGGATGTGCGCCTTCGTACTGGCTCCACTCATCTCGTTTAATTTGGTAATACGTCTCGTTTTCTTTCAACGGATTCGTCTCCTTCAGCTACTGAGTCCTATCCTTGAATTGTACCACATGTTGAACGCGGTTTCTATTTTTCATTATCTTAAGTTTTTCCCATGAAATCGCCGTGTTTGTTTACGTAAGGGCGTGGATTTAGTAGAATGAAAAGTGAATATAAGGAAAGGATTTGTCGTATGAAACCACAAACAGGAACAGGCCTGGCAAATGGAAAGATTATTCTTGCCGGTGAACATGCCGTTGTGTACCACGAACCAGCGATTGCACTGCCAATTGACGCGGTTTACGTGAAGGCGGATATCGTCTCTGCACAAATAGGCCAAACGATTCAATGTGAACTTTATACAGGCGACGTAACAGACATGCCTACTTCGATGGCAGGGCTACAATTTGCGATTTCCGAAGCGTTCAAAGCTGCCTCTTCAAAAGAAGTGACGGATCATACTTTTACGCTCTCGATTGAGTCTACGATTCCTGCAGAACGTGGAATGGGCTCGAGCGCTGCGGTTAGCGTTGCGGTGGTGCGTGCCATTTTTGATTTCTGTGATGCGACACTTCCTGAAGAAACTTTATGGGACATCGTTCAAGGCGCAGAAACCATTTCGCACGGAAATCCAAGCGGTGTTGATACGGCGACAACGAGCGGGACGCGTCCTGTATTTTTCCAAAAAGAACAAGAACTAAAAACGCTCGACCTCGATATGCCGGCCTACCTCGTGATTGCTGACTCTGGGGTCACTGGAAATACGAAGCAAGCGGTGCAACATGTGAGCACTCTGCAAGAACGCATCGTCGACCCTACTACAAAGGAAACGGGCTCGGATGCGGTTCAATCGATTGGTGCTATCGTCAACGAAACAAAAGAAGCTATCGAGGAACAAGACCCACAAAAACTAGGGCAACTGATGAGCGAAAACCATGAACGCCTCCAACAACTCGGCGTTTCGCATGACGTCATTGATACACTCGTCGATACGGCCCATCACAACAACGCACTTGGGGCAAAAGTCACAGGCGGTGGCCTCGGCGGATGTATGATTGCCCTCGTCGAAACCGAGGAAGATGCCCTTCATTTACAAGAACAATTCATGAAACAAGGAGCGCAGGCGGTCTGGATTCAGTCGCTGGCGAAAAAGGAGAATACCAAATGACATCGAGCATTGGAATCACGCGTGCGCATACGAATATCGCACTGATTAAATATTGGGGCAAGGAAAATAAGGAACTCTTTATTCCGATGAACAGTAGCCTTTCTTTGACCCTCGAAGCCTTTTATACCGATACAAAAGTCGAACTCACAGACGCCTTAACTGAAGATGAATTCTATCTTAACGGGGTGAAACAAGACGAAGCGGCGACGGCTAAAATCACGCGCTTCTTAGACTTGTTCCGCGCTGAAACGGGGGATACGCGTCGTGCTCGTGTCGAGAGCTTAAACTTCGTACCAACAGCAGCCGGCCTTGCGAGCTCTGCTTCCGCCTTTGCGGCACTGGCAGGTGCGATGAACGAGGCAACAGGTCTTCATATGCCTGCTCAACAACTATCGACTTACGCGCGTCGTGGAAGCGGCAGTGCTACTCGTAGTTTATTTGGCGGATTTGTCGAATGGAATAAGGGCGACTCCAACGAGAATAGCATGGCCATCCCTGTCGACGATGCGAATTTTGACATCGGGATGATTATTATCGTTGTGAGCGCGGCAGAGAAGAAGATTTCCAGTCGTGCCGGCATGGAATTGACCGTTTCTACTTCTCCATTTTACGAAGGTTGGGTCACTTCAGCCGCGACCGATTTAGCCGACATCAAAAAGGCCATCAAGGACCGCGACATTCATCGCATCGGCTCTATTGCGGAATTTAACGGCATGAAAATGCACGCTACAATGCTGGCAAGTAACCCTCCATTCTGTTATTTCGAACCGGAGAGTATTATCGCCCAACAAACGATTCGCACGATTCGAGAAGAACGAGGCATTCCTGCCTACTTCACGATGGATGCTGGGCCAAACGTCAAAGTGATTTGCAAGGCGAGTGATATTCCAGCGATTCTAGAAGAGCTTGGCAAAGTATTCCCGAGTGAAAAACTCATCCCTACGCTTCCAGGAGAAGGCATTCGTACATTGACAGAAGACGAATGGAACGCTTCTTGTGCGGCTTTTGAAGGGAAGTGAGCGCGTGACGATTACTTCAAAAGCTCCCGGTAAACTCTTTATCGCCGGAGAATATGCGGTTGTCGAACCCGGACACGGTGCCATTGTTGCAGCAGTGTCGCGCTACTTAACCGTCACAATCGACGAAGCTACTAGTGTAGGAACCTTAACCTCTACGCAAAATCCAGATGTCGTTGTAGAATGGACTCGCGAAGGCGAATTGTTTCGTGCAAAGGGAGAGCATCCCTATAAACTAGTCGAAGAAGCGATTCTGGTCACGGAACAGTATGTTCGTGAATGCGGAACACCAACGAACGCCCTCTACTCGCTTTCGATTACAAGTGAACTCGATGACGCTAAGCGTGGCATTAAATACGGACTGGGTTCCAGTGGTGCTGTTGTAGTTGCAACGATTCAAGCCGTTCTTGATTTTTACGAGACTCCACGCACTCCACTACTCGTCTATCAACTTAGTGTGTTAACGAATCTCCGCTTATCCCAACGTGGATCCTTTGGAGATATCGCCGCCTCTTCTTTTGGAGGAATGGTCTATTACACAAGTCCGGACCGAATCAGTCTACTCGAACAAATACAAAGCCAATCGATTAAAGCCATTTGTGATGCCGACTGGAAAGACCTCACCATTATACGTCTTCCAGAAATCCCAAACTTCAACCTCTTAGTAGGATGGACGGGACAAGTAGCAATCACGGATTCACTCATCCAAGCCACTGAGAAGAAACGGAAAGTCGAAACAGACAGTGCTTTTTACAAAGAATTTTTAGAAAAGAGTCACGCCATCGTTCAAGGCCTACAAATAGCTTGGAACAAACAAGACATCCCAGCTCTACAAGAAGGCATTCGTGCCAACCGTGCACTCTTAAATGAATTTGCAAAAGTGATGCAGCTAGAAATTGAAACACCAGCACTACAAACGCTCTGCGACCTTGCAGAACAAGTCGGTGCCTGCGCAAAAACATCTGGCGCTGGTGGCGGTGACTGCGGCATTTGCTTTACACAAAACGAACAACAACGACAACAAATCGAAAACCAATGGGCCAAGGCTCAAATTCAAGTGCTTCCGCTAACCATCGCTGAAGCCTGGTAAAGGAGATTAATGATGAATTTATTTCAACAACAAATGAATCGAAAGGACGAGCATGTCGGTCATGCGAACCAGCAATACCGTGCAACGAGCGCTCCCGAGTTCGTGGAAACGCGCTTCGTACACCATCCCTTCACGACCGTTGATGTGGCTGATGTGTCACTAAAGACAAAGCTTGCTGGGCTCACCTTCGAAGTTCCATTTTTCATCAATGCCATCACAGGTGGAAGTCCGCTCACGACTGCGTTAAACCAGCGCTTAGCCATCTTGGCTCGTGAAACAGGTATGGCAATGGCGACTGGTTCGATGAGTATCGCGATGAAATTTCCTGAAAGTGCACAAAGCTTCAAGGTGATTCGCCAGGAAAATCCAAACGGTATCCTCTTCGCGAACCTTGGTGCGCATTACGATGCCGAGGCTGCTAAACGCGCTGTCGATACTATCGAAGCGAACGCGATTCAAATTCACGTTAACCGTGCACAAGAACTTGTGATGCCAGAAGGTGACCGCGTCTTTAGCAATTGGCTTAAAAACATCGAAGAAATCGTAAAAACAAGTGCCGTTCCCGTCATCGTCAAAGAAGTCGGATTCGGATTTAGCCACGAAGCCATCGCACAATTAGAGAGTATCGGAGTTAGCGCCATCGACATTAGCGGTACTGGCGGTACGAATTTCGCCAAAATCGAAAACGGCCGTCGCAAGGAAGATAAACTTGATTTCCTAGAAGACTGGGGCCAAACGACCTTGACGTCGCTCATGGAAGCCCAAGGAAGCCGCACCCCAATCATCGCTTCCGGCGGTGTGAAGACGCCAATGGACATGGCCAAATGCTTCGCGCTAGGAGCCAGCCTGGTCGGATTGTCTGGTGAAATGTTGCATCTCGTACGTAAAGACGACTCCCTTCCAGACGCCATCAATACGGTTCAAACATGGAAAGAGCAACTGACAACAATCTTAACGCTTGTCGGTGCAGATAGTATTTCTAGTCTTCAACAAGCCCCTATCGTGGTCGCACCAAGCCTCCAAAACTGGTGTGATGCCCGCGGGATTGATTGGAAACATCTTGCACAACGTTAAAAGCAAAATGAGCTTAGGCAATGCCTAAGCTCTTTTCTATTTCTATGGGAAAAATAAATAATGGATAATGCGCAGTACGTAGAAGAAAATCCCCACGATGAGTAAAACAACCATCGCAACATGCACATACGGCCCTACTGGTGTACTCACGAAAGCTTGTAGCGCTGGGATTTTTGTATATAAGACAAAGTACAAGGCACTAATCCAGACCCCGAGGCCTAATAATCTTTTCATGAGACGTCCTTTCTATAAAACGAAGTACTGCATGATTAAGCTAGTGACAGTCACCATAAACCAAGTAGCTAAACCCGTTAGGATTGGTTTTGCCCCTGCTTCTTTGAATTGTTGGAAGGATACTTGCATACCGATACCTGCTAATGCCATCGCCATCAACCAGTTAGACGCTAATTTTGCATACGGTACAAGGAAATTCGGGAATAATCCCACACTTGTAATGATGGAAGCGACCATGAACCAAATGATAAACATTGGCACGATATTCTTCCATTGAACGCTTTGTCCTTCTTGTTTCATGCGACGTGCTTCGACAAATGATAATACGAGACAGGCTGGAACAATCATCAACGCACGAGTAAGTTTCACGATTGTCGCGATTTCTAACGCTTCTGCACTGTAACTTGCGCCGGCTGCAACCACGCTTGATGTATCGTTAATCGCTGTCCCTGCGAAAAGTCCGAATTGCGACGCGTCCATGCCCATCATATGTCCTAAGAATGGGAATAGGAATACCGCGATGACGTTGAATAGGAAAATGGTTGAAATTGACAACGCGACTTCATCATCTTCTGCTCTAATAATCGGTGAAGCTGCCGCAATCGCAGATCCCCCGCAAATCGCAGTCCCGAAACCAACAAGAATCTTCAGTGGACGAGACAATTTGAAGAAATTTCCTACAAGTAGCGCTGTTAGAAACGCAATCGAGATGGTCACAATCGTCACTGGGAACGATGATGCACCTGTTTGGCTCACCTGCGCAAACGACATTGTAAATCCTAGTGCGATAATAGAATAATGTAATAATTTTTTCGCTGAATAATTGATCCCCGGTCTAAAATCACTTGGGATTTTCCAAAATTGGTTCAAGACCATCCCTAAAATAATAGCAAATACCGCACTCCCAATGACTGGGAATAGCTTATCGAGCATCACTGAGACAACCGCTATAGCAAATGTACACAACAATCCTTTTCTTTTTTCCATGAATGATGACATTTCATCAGATCCTTTCAATACTAAATCTTTACTAGTATAGCACACTCCGCCTTGATATTCGAACACAAATTGAAAAAGTGCATCATCCTTTAAAATTAACCGTGTGCAATTCGACACGGTTTACTCCAATCAAAAACCGCTTAGAATCACATATCCATGCTGACTCTAAGCGGTTATTTTTTAGAATTGTTTTACGACAACCCCATCAGGAG
>CAUVGI010000023.1:0-19626 GCA_963551375.1 uncultured Streptococcus sp.
AGGGTCCTCTTCTCCCCTTTTTTCAAAAATGAAGGAGACTATGCATGAAGAACACTGTGAAAGTATTTGCACTCCTCTTTACCAGTGCATTCCTCTTAGGTGCGTGTGGACAAGAGAAAAAAGAAGAAACAACGATTGCTACGACTCAAGAAACAACCACAACAGCTACACCAACAACAGCTACACCAACAACAGCTGCTCCAACAACTGTTTATAGTTTAGAAGGTGCTCAAAAAGCAGTTTTTGAAGCTGCTAGTAACAGTGGTACAGACACAATGACATTGTATTATAAAGATGATGTCTTATTAAAAGAAGAAAAAGTATCTACTTTTATTATTTCAAAAGTGGCGGGTGATAATCCTCTTGAGATGCTAAAAAAAGCTGCTGGAGAAACCAAAGAAAAACTAAAAGTTCTTATCGGTAAAGGTGTTGAATATAATACGGATTACAAAGATGATGTTTTCACGATTACTTATTCATACGATTACACTAAAATCGATATCCAAAAATTAAAAGAAATTAATCCACATATACCACTACGTGATGATAATACACGTAGCTACTCTCAATATAGAGATGCACTCCTGGATGCGAAATACGTAGAAAAATAATCTGTTGATTACGAAAATTATAGGGAGAAGATAGGCCTCTTCTCCTCTTTTTTAAAATAGAAATGAAGGAGACTATGTATGAAGAAAGCATTAAAAGTAACAGCACTCTTCTTTTCCAGTGCATTCCTTTTAGCTGCGTGTGGACAAGATAAAAAAGAAGAAACTACAGTTGCAACAACGACTCAAGCAACGACAGCTACTCCGACAACTACTTATACTTTAGAGGATGCTAATAAAGCAGTTTTTGAAATTAGTGATCGAGTTGGTACAATAACAATGACATTTTATTATAAAGATGATGTCTTATTAAAACAAGAATCTGTAGAGAATTATACACTGTCAAAAATTGATGCAGATAATCCTCTTGAATTACTAAAAAATTCTTCTGCGGAAGACGAACAAAAATACAAAGATCTTATCGGTAAAGGTTTTGAGTATAAATCAGAACACAATAATGACTTTTTCACTGTTACTTATTCATTCGATTACACTAAAATCGATATGAAAAAACTCAAAGAAATTGAGCCAAATTTACGACTAACTGATGACAATACGGTTAGTTACTCTGACTTTAGAGATAAACTTCTCAAGGCTGGTTATGTAGAAAAATAATAATAAGGTTTCAAAATTAGGGGATTATTATGAACAAACTGACAAAAGTATCCGCACTCCTCTTTACGAATGCATTTCTATTAGTCGCTTGTGGTCAAGACAAGAAAGAAGAAACTACAGTTGCTACAACGCAAGCAACAACTACACAGGCAACCACGCAAGCGACAACAACTGCTCAGGCTCAAACAACAGTCGCCAAATCGGATGCTAAAGATGGCCAAGTCGCATTTGAAAAAATTAATGGAAACAACATCACGAAAGTCAAGATTACCTTTAAAGATGGCTTGATTCAAAAAATAACGACCGATTCCATTATCGATTTTGACATATCAGGCTTACCAGAAACTTCTAGAGAAGCTTTCAAACAGGCGTTGCAAACACAAAAGCAAAATATGGAACAAAGCTATAATCAACTCAAAGATCAAATTCAAGAAGTCACTGGCCTAAAAATTGATTTTCGTATGGAAGGAACTAAATACATCCAATCATATGAAGTAGACTATTCAAACGTAGACTTCGACAAGCTGAAAGAAATTGATCCTGATTTTACATCTAAGGAAGAGGCAACGAATTACGAGCAAATCATACAATCTCTACTCGATGCCGGATTTACAAGAGTTAACTAATCATAAACTTATAGAAAGGAATTCTATAAAATGAATATAAAAGTCAAACAACTAACGCTTATAGCAACTGCAGGTTTCTTACTAGCCGCTTGTGGCCAAGGTAAAAAAGAAGAAACAACGGTTGCGACAACGGCTCAAGAAACGACAGCTGCTCCAACAACTGTTTATAGCTTAGAAGATGCTCAAAAAGCAGTTTTTGAAACTGTTAGTGTCAGTGGTAAAGACACCGTGACATTGTATTATAAAGATGATGTCTTATTGAAACAAGAAGTAGTAACCAAATTTATTGTTTCAAAAATGGAAGAGAAAAACCCTCTTGAAATGCTTAAAAAAACTGCTCAAAAGACCCAAGAAAAAATGAAAGATTTTATTGGTAAAGGAATTGAAATAAAAACAGATTACAAAGATGATGTTTTCACGTTTGCTTATTCATTCGATTACACCAAATTGGATATGCAAAAATTAAAAGAACTTATACCAGATTTGAATCCTCGTGATGATAATACTATTAGCTACTCTAACTATAAAGACTCCCTCGTTCAACAAGGCTATAAAGAAAAACAAACAACTGCTGCCAAGGAGAATGCTGTCCAACCTGTACAAGCTCCAGAAGGTCAAGAGGTCGCAGTCTTTAGAGCTACATTGGGTCCAGAGGTTACGGAATACATCGTTTATCATAAAGGCGATACTATCACAAAAGTAGTCTTAAAAACACACAGAAGCTTTGAAAAGTATGGCAAATCTAAGGACACACTCCTAAAACAAGAAAAACTTTTTACTGAAGAGGATGTTAAGGAGCGTAAAGAAAAATATAGTTCTGTAGACGGCGTTTCTATTTCATATGAAGTTAATGGATACACTATTACAACGATTGAAGAATATGATTATACAAAGATTGATTTCGCAAAACTAAAAGAGATTGATCCTAAAGGCACGTATTTTACTAGTTTCAGTGAAATGAAATCCGATTTCGAAAGTCAAGCCTTTTTTGAACAAGTTCAATAAAATTTTTAAAAAGTTAAAGGATGTAGCACTATGAATACAAAAATCAAACAACTAACTCTTTTAGCAACTGCAGGTTTCTTACTTGCGGCTTGTGGACAAAGTAAAAAAGAAGAAACAACAACTGTAGCTACTACTCAAGCTCAAACAACGCAAGCGACAACACAAGCACAAGCAACTACAACTGCTCCAAGTCAAACAACAAAAGCATCACAATCAGATGCGAACGAAGTTAAAACTGTATACGAGCTAGTGAATACAAACGTGACAACAAAATTAACGCTATACTCAAAAGGCAATATTATCGAAAGAACAATCACAGAAGTTATCACAGATTTTAGTGTCGATAATGTTCCAGAAGCTTCAAGAGAAGCCGTTAAACAAGGTTATGAAATTCAAAAATCTGTTTTAGAACAAACCTATGGAGACTTAAAAAATAAAATTACAGAGCTTAAAGGATTTAAGTTTGATTCTAAAAAAGAAGGTGATAAGTACATCCAAACTTATGAAACAGACTACACAATTGTCGATCGTGAAAAATTGAAATCAGCATACCCACCAGTGGTTTCTTTTGACGACCCTACAGACTTAGCAAAAGTAAAAGAAAACCTCATTCAAATGGGATTCAAAGAAGTTCAGTAATGTAACCTAAAAGCAGAGTCCACTGGATGTACTCTGCTTTTTTCTGTAAATAGATGTAAAGGAGTTCTTATGAAAAAATCAATCAAAGCATTCGCAATGCTTGTGACTACTCTCTTCTTCCTTTTCGGATGTGGAGGGACCCAGTCTTCAAGCTATATTCTAAAAAATGAAATGGCACAAACCACCACTACGGTAGAACATAAAGGCGATACCGTAACAAAAATTACCATTTTAAACGAATGGGATCTTAAAGCAATGGGGCCAGATTTTCCGAAACAAAGTGCTGAAGTTTTAGTACAAGCCACTCTAAGTTTATATACAGATTTACCGGGCGTCACTTCTAGCACGTCTTCAACAGACGAGAAAATCACTTTTGAAATTACGATTGATATGGAAAAGGTAGATTTAGCAAAACTGAAAGAGCGATTCCCTAACGAATTCTCTATCGAAGGTAATAAGCTCAGTTTTAAAGCATTTGAAAAAACTTTATTCGATGCTGGTTATACCGCTAAATAATTCATTAGAAAGGGACATACAACAAAATGAAAACTCTTAAAACATCACTTGTATTACTCTCATCAATTTTTGTACTTGCCGCTTGCGGACAAAAAGCTTCAAACGGTAGTACTACAGAGACAACACAAGCAGCCCAAGCAACCACCACTGCTCCAACAACACAAGTAGCTTCCAATAAACAAGAAGCAAAAGATGCTCTGCCAAAAGATGGTCAAGCAACTTATAAGTATGAAGAAAAAGGTGCTTCATCTACTTTAACTTATTATTTTAAAGATGATATTGTTTATAAACAAGAGGCCGTATACACGTATAATCCTAAAGAATTAGGCAAAAACGACGAAGAAGTTGGTAAACTTCTAGAAAAACGAGAGGATCTTCTTCAAGGTGTTACTGGAATCACTTCAACAGTTGAGAAAAGAGACGGCATATACATTCAGAAAGCAACATTCGATTATACTATTCTTGACTGGAAAGAATTGCATAAGCGTAATCCAAAACAATTTCCTTCTGAAGACGGCAAACCCGTTAGCTATAGTGAATCTGTAGAGAATTTACTAAAACACGGTTACGTTAAACAATAAATAAAGGTTATGAGAAAGGGGCAAATCAAAATGAATAAATATTTGAAAACATCACTCGTATTACTCTCTTCAATTTTTGTACTTGCGGCTTGTGGACAAAATAACTCAGCGCAGACTACACAAGCAGCGCAAGAAACAACACAAGCGAATAATAAACAATCAAAATTGAACCCAGCTAACAATCAACAGAGCCAGGAAAAAGCAGCAGACAATCAACAAACTAAAGAAAAAGCGACTAACAATCAACAAAACAAGAAAAAGTCGAATGCACAAAATAGTAGCAACCTTCCAAAAGACGGTGAAGCTGTTTATAAACTAGAAGATAATGGTAATACTACAACCATAAAATATTATTTTAAAGACGATATCGTTTATCTACAAGATGCCGTATATGCGTTTAACCCTAAAGAAATGGGTAAAACCGAAGAGGAAATACAAAAACTTCTCAAAAAAAGACACTCTATCTACGACGGAGTGAAAGGAATTGAATCCACTATTGCACGAAAAGATGGAATCTACTACCACACACTCAAAATTGATTACAACAATATCGACTGGAAAGAGCTTCATAACCGTGCTCCTGAAAATTTCCCAAATACTAATCCACCTGCTTTAAAATATAGTGAAGCTGTCCCAAAATTACTTAAGGATGGTTATGTTAAACAATAAAAAGTAAGGAGTTTTAAGAAAGGATTATAACAAAATGAATAAACACTTGAAAATATCGATTGCATTACTCGCATCAATTTTTGGACTTGCCGCTTGCGGACAAAAAGCTTCAAACGATAATGCTACAGAGACAACACAAGCAGCTCAAGCAACTACAACTGCTCCAACCACACAAGTAGCATCCAATAAACAAGCGGCAACAGATACTCTGCCAAAAGATGGCGAAGCGGTATATAAGAAAGAAGAAAAAGGACGTACTACAACCCTAAAATACTATTTCAAAGACGATATCGTATACAAACAGGATGCTGTTTATACGTTCAACCCTAAAGAAATGGGTAAAACTGAAGAAGAAATTCAAAAATTAATAAAGAAAAGACAAGCCCTTTATGATGGTGTTAAAGGATTTGAAACAACTATCTCTCAAAAAGATGGCATTTACATCCATACTCTAAAAATTGATTATAATAATATTGATAGAGAAGAACTCCACAGACGCGATCCAAAAGGATTTCCAGATACTAAAGCTGAAAATTTACTATATAGCGAAGCTGTTAAAAAATTGCTTGATAATGGTTATGTTAAACAATAAACTCAACTAAATGAACAGCACCAAAGACACTCTTTAAGGGCCCTTGGTGCTGTTTTCTTGTCTAAAATTTGCGATGTAACAAAAATGTGACGTAACATTTTTGTTACATCTTCTTTTGTATCATTTATGATACGTATCATAGATGATACAAAAATTATCATATATGATAATTTCTTTTCTCTTCGCTTACTTTTAGCGAGCGCAGTAGAAGTATCCCTACTTTACTTACTCGCACAATAAAAAAGTACGAAGATTATCTATCTTATGTACAAAAACAAAGGATACCTCGGTTTCTATAATACTATATAAAATAATCTTCGTACTGACTTTAATTTTCGAATGATAATTGGGCGGATAGTTCTACTGCGTGCTTTTCAAAGGTCACCATTCCCTCTTTCAACGCTTTTTGCAGCACTTCTAGCGATACATTCACTAGCACTTTGTCTTCCACAACTCTTTCCCCATTAATCCACACATCTTGGACATTAGAGGCATTGGCCGAATACACTAAGGCCGCATACGCATCATGCACAGGGAACATATTCACAGAGGACGTTTCGACAAGCACGATATCCGCTTTTTTGCCTGCTTCAAGCGTACCTACTTCTTTGTCGAATCCAAGCGCTTTGGCCCCACCTTTTGTCGCCAGAGCTACGATTTCTTTTGCAGGAAACGCGCTACGGTCCTTCAGGTGCGTTTTATGGAAATTAGCTACCATTCGCATTTGTGTAAATAAATCTAGCGTATTGCCACTACTTGGGCCGTCCGTTCCTAATCCAACAGTCACTCCATGATCTAGTAAGCTACGAATCGGTGCGACTCCTTTTGCAGACTTGGTATTGGCACCGATGCAGTGGACGACGCTGACTTTTGGATACTTAGCCAGAATTTCAACATCGGATTCCGTCACTAGAATCCCGTGTGCTAGAATGACTGGCACTTCAAAAAATCCAAGTGACTCTAAAAATTCGATGGGTGTTTGGTTATAGCTTTTACGGAAATAATCCATCTCGTACGTCATCTCAGAAACATGGAGCGTAATAGGAACTTGGTTTTCTTTTGCAAACTCAAGAATCGCTCTCATCACTTCTTCGGTATTGGTATTCGGCGCATGAGGGGCAATTAATGGATGTACGAGTTCGTCTGCTTTCCACTCGTCAACAAACGTTTGGGTATACGCTAAAGCTTCGTTGGTATTCTTGCTATCGGGAGTCTTCATATCGATAATCGTTTCGCCTACAAGAGAGCGCATCTTCATGTCTTTGGCGACTTTGGCAACGGCGTCTTCAAAATAATACATATCACACATCGCAGTCACCCCTGCTAGTTGCATCTCTGCAATCGCATAGGCCGTACTTTTGGCGATTAAGGATTCATCGACTACTTCTTGTTCTAATGGAAATAGGAAACGTCTGAGGCGGTCTGGACAATCGTCTCCTAATGAACGAAACGGAATCATCCCACAATGCGTATGAGCGTTCACGAACCCAGGAAGCAGGATTCCACCATTCGCGTCCTTCCATTCGTCTGCTTTATTCTCATTAAAATGTTCCATCGAACCTACTTCAACGATAGAGTGTTCCTCCATCACTAAATACCCACTTCGGTACTCTGTAAAGGCATCATCCATCGTTAAAATCCATGCATTTTTATACCCGATTCTCATCATTGCCTCTCCTTTCATGTCTTCTTTATTCTAATTGAATTCCATTATAAGAACAATCAAAACTCGCATTAGAAGAATAAAGCCGCCAGTCTAACAATTATCTAGCGGCTTCGTCTATTCTTTATTCTGATCTGTCCTTAAATAGAATTCAGCATTCTATTGGTTTAAAATTTTATTCCATTGGTCAATCCAAGCTTTAAGATTTTCGTTTACAAGTTTGAAATCAACTGTTTTTGCACGTTTCGCAACGTCACCATAAGTCATTGTTTTCACTTCATCATCTGCTAATTTTACATCTTTATTAACAGGAGCTTCACTCAATGATTTTGCTTTTACAGCTTGGTTTGCAGCGCCGATACGGAAGTTGACATATTTGTACGCATTTTCTTTGTTCTTCGCATCTTTAACGATATTCACTGTGTTGTAGTTTGCATAAGTTCCAGATTCAGGAACGACCGATACAACATTAGGATTAGCTTTTTTTACTGTAGAAATAGCAAAGTCTACAACTACTGCCACTTGTACTTCGCCAGCTTGGAACATATTTGCTAAGTCACTTGATTTAGAATATGTTTTAACGATATTTGGTTTTAATTCTTCAAGCGCTTTGAAGGCTGCTGCACCTTTATCGTCTTTAAGAGCTTTACCACCTTTATCAGCCGCTACAGATAAGAATAATGGACCCCCTGTTGTTGTGATATCAGGAATTGCCACTTTGCCTTTCAAATCTTCTGACCATAAATCGCTCCAATCTTTAATTTCACGACCTAATTTTTCTTTATCATAAACAATCGCAATACTGTTAATTGAGAATGGAATTCCTCCGCCATTTTTGAACACTTCTTTAGCGCCATCTGTTAATAACGCAAGGTTTGGAATTTCTTTTTCAGTGACTGTTTCAAATAATCCCTCAGTCGTTCCTTTTGTAGAACCTGATTGTGATAGCTCGATAACGTCGATGTTGCTTCCACCACTTTGAACTTTTGTTAAACGTTCTGATGCATTCCCAACTTCTAACGTCACTTTAACGCCATTCGCTTCGGCAAATGGATTGATAATATCACGTTCAACGATATCTTGGCTTAATCCGAATGTTGATACGACTAATTCAGTAGATGCCCCTTTGGAAGCATCTCCACCTGCTGTTGTTGCATCATTCTTTGGTAAATTCGCTTGGCTATTTCCGCAACCTGCTAAGACTAATAACGACGCTACTGCAATACCTGCAATTGATTTTTTCATGTGTGTACACTCCTTAATTTTTTTATTTTATAACACAATGACATGATCTTTAGGGAACGCTAGAGAGACTTTCGTTCCTACTTCTAAAACGGCTGGGTTGTTTACAAGAAGCACGCCCACTTCCGTTTTCACTTCATACTGATATGCTTTTCCAATGAAGGTTCTTACTAAAATTTCACCTGGAAGAACACCATCTCCCACGTTTAAGAGTTCGATATGGTCTGGACGAATTGTTACCGTCACATCGCCTTCTTTAGTATGTTCCAACGTTTCAAGAACGAGTCCATTCGACAATTGAACCGTGTGATTTGCTTGAACCGTTCCTTTGATAAAGTTTTCAAATCCAATGAAACGAGCAACAAACTCAGTGGTTGGATGTTGATAAATTTCTTCAGGAGTGCCATATTGTTCGATAATCCCATTATTCATGACAGCTACCTTATCCGAAATTGAGAAACACTCTTCTTGGTCGTGCGTTACGAATAAAGTCGTAATCTTGAACTGTTGCTGGATGCGTTTGATTTCTAGACGCATTTGAAGTCTAAGTTTGGCATCCAAGTTACTTAACGGCTCGTCTAGTAATAAAAGTTTTGGTTCAATGACAAGCGCTCTGGCAAGAGCCACACGTTGTCTTTGACCTCCTGAAAGTTGTTTTGGATAGCGATCACCAAGTTCTGCTAATCCGCACACGTCAAGCATTTTAGCAACTTTCTCGTCAATCACTGCTTTACTTTCTTTTCTCACTTTCAATCCGAACGCTACATTTTCAGCCACTGTTAAATGTGGGAACAATGCATAACTTTGGAATACCATCCCGAATTGTCTGTGATGGACAGGCACTTTCGTCATATCCTCACCGTCTAATTCGAAGGTTCCGCTATTTTGACTAAGGAGTCCGGCTACAATACGAAGCGTCGTCGTTTTCCCACAACCACTCGGACCGAGCAAGGACACTAATTCCCCTTTTTCAATCGATAAATTCAAATCTTTTAAAATATGATGTTTATTATCGTAAATCATATTTACATCTGTTAATTTTACAAATGACATATCTTTCTCCTTATGAAATGGAAGCTAAGCCCAACGTTTTTTCAATCGCAATCATAATCCCCATTGTTACGAACATTAAAATTACTGATAATGCTGAAACAGATGGATCGTAGTTGAATTCCATGTAACTTAATAAAGTCGTTGGAAGCATGGTCACTCCTGGACCTGATAAGAACATCGATACTGGAACGTTGTTAAATGAGTTCACGAACGCTAGCATGAACGCCGCGAAAATTCCTGAAGTGATATTTGGTAAGAGTATCGTCGCAAAAGCTCTCTTCTTAGTACATCCAAGCGTCCACGCAGCCTCTTCCATCGAAACATCAACTTGTTCCATACTAGAGCCAACGACACGAATCACATATGGAATACTAATAAGGAAGTGCCCAATGAGTAATCCCGGTAGAATTGGGAATTTAAAACTCACAACAATCATTTGATAGAGGGAATACCCTACGACAATCCCCGGAATCATTGTTGGCGATAAGAAGAAATCCTTCATTAACTTCTTCCCTTTAAAGTGGTCTCTGGATAATACATACGCTGCAGGTACCCCAATCACTAATGCAAGGAGTGTGGCTACAACGCCTACTAATAAGCTGAGTTGCAAGCTCGACATAAAGGCTTTCGACGTAAGCGCCATAATGTACCAGTCGATGGTAAATCCTTTAATCGGGAAAGTAATAATCGCTTCTGTCCCAAAGGAAGTAATCACGATAATCACGAGCGGTAAGAATAGGAATAAGAAGACAACAGTCGCAATCATCGTTAGTAGTTTATTTTTACGCAATGTCTCCACCTCGCTTATCCATCGATTTCGCTAAGAGATTCAATGCCTTCATCACGGCAAATGTAATCACAATCATGACAAGCGCAATCACACTCGCACTAGTCCAATCACCAAGCGTTGTCGCGCGTTGGTAAAGTAATGTCGCTAACATCATCTTTTTATTTCCACCTAATAATTGTGGAGTTGTGTATGCGGTAAGTGTCCCTGTAAACACGAGAATACTTCCGACAATCATCCCTGGTAGCGACAATGGCAAGATAATCTTGAAGAAGCCTTTTAAAGGACTAAGCCCAAGCGTTGCCGCTGCTTCTAGCAAGTCATCATCAATATTTTCTAAAACACCCACCAGCGTCATAATCATCGTCGGTAAGAATAAATAAACCGAACCGATAATAATCGAGAAGTCAGTATATAAGAGTGACATTGGCTCATTAATCACACCGAACATCGTTAGTAAATTATTGATTACTCCGTTTTTACCAAGAATCGTAATCCATGCAAAGCTTCGAATAACAGAGTTTGTTAATAGTGGGAATAGCGTTAATGCAATCAGAATCCCTCTCCATTTCTTCGATACGCCAGAAATGACGTATGCTGCAGGCAATCCTAAAACAGCACAAAAAATAGTAACGATCAAGGAAATACTAAGCGTACGTCCTAACACCGCCATAAAATAGGAATCTTTGAAAAAATCAATATACAGTTGCAAAGAAAAACTACTTTCTGGGAAAACCGTTGGAATCAAGCTACTTAGTAACGGAAGGACTAAGAAAAAGCACAATAGAACAATCCCAGGAAACAGCAACGTATATCGAACGTTCTTTTTCATAAAACATCTCCTTGTTCGTTTTTAGACTTATATTATACGTCTAATTTTAAGATTTTTCAATACGGTTTTCAAAATTTCCAAACAAAATTTTATATACTCTCTATTTAATTCGTGTTTAAATCCCTTTTCAACCCGCAATTACCAAATATGGTAATTGCATCCTCTTCCCTTCCTTCAACGAGCGCAGAAGAAGCATTTGTAGATTTAGATATACCAACTACCTAAAGTTCAAGGATTACAAAAAAGAATCAGTTTTTTGAAAGAATAGTGGGAATAGCATTGAAACGAATAAGCCGGAGTAAGGAATTTATTCCTACCGAAAATACTCTATGGAGTTAGACGCAGTATCTGATTGAATTAAGCTTCATCACTCGTGATTCGCTTAATCCTAATCAGCCTTGCGGAAATCCTTCACTGTGCGAAGGATTTGAGACCACTATAAGAAAAAGGATTCACACTGTGAATCCTTTTTTGTCTTTGGTCTTACTCCCTGAGGCTTCAAAGGCGAGAGACACCGGCTCGAGCCAGTGCCCTTTGTCCTTCTTATTTTACGAGCGCAGAAGAAGTATTAGCTCTTTATAAACTATCACAATAAAAAAGTACGAAGATTAGCTATCTTATGTATAAAAACAAAGATTACCTCGGTTTCTATAATAACAACAATAGTGACTAGTAACCGATGCGAATTAGATTCTCTTGAAAATTTATTTTCTAGAGAATCTTTGAGGCTCGGTAGGAACTGAGACGCAAGGCTCAGTCCGGTACAGCTATTGTCGTTATTATGAAGATAACCGAAGGTAATCTAAGTTTTTATAGTACTACATAAAATAATCTTCGTACTGACTTTATTTTATCGAATAGATACGTTTTCTAAAGCAACTAATGCTTCTTCTACGCGAGTCATGGCGGACTTAATAACGTCTTCCTCCAACGTCGCATTGCGGTTCACAAACAATAATGAATACGCTAATGATTGGAATCCTTCTGGAACGTGTTCCCCTTTATAAACGTCGAATAACGTTACTTTTGATAAGAACTCACCAGCATTTGCACGGATGACATCCACTAACTCAGCATGTGTTAATGAAGTTGGTGCTAAGATCGCGATATCGCGCGTCATGCTTGGATATTTCGCAACAGATTGAATCACTGCTTCTTGTAAGTTCGCTTCAAGTAATGGTTCCACATCTAACTCGAAGACGAAAGTATCTTGTAAGTCTAACGCTTTTTGAACCGTTGGATGAACTTTACCGATTAAACCAATCGCTTCGCCGTCTAAAAGAATGCGCGCTGTTTGTCCTGGGTGTAATTCTTCAATATCTGTTAAAGGCTCGAAGCGTACACGGTCCAAGCAGTCAAGTTGTGCGAAGTACGCTTCTAGAATTCCTTTTACCACATAGAAATCCACTTTCTCTGCTTTATGGTTCCAGTTCGCACTTGTCACGTCTCCTGTTAAAATACCCGCAATGACTTCGTTCTCGATGAAATCTTCATTGCCAGCAGTACCTAACTTGAACACACGGCCTGCTTCGAATAATTTCACGTTGTTTTGTGAACGAGCCACATTGTATTGAACGGCTTCTAATAAACTTGGTAATAGTGATTGACGTAATTCGCTACGATCTTCACTCATTGGCCAGCTTAAACGCACGCTTGTTGCGTCTTTCTTCGTAAACCATTTTGATTTTTCTGGAGTTGTTAAGGCGTAAGTATACGCTTGTGAAAGTCCAGCTCCTTGCATGAATTGACGAGTGTAACGGATGAAGCGTTGTTTGTCTGTTAAGCCACCCACTGTACTTTCAGTTGTTGGTAAAGTTGCAGGAATCTTGTCGTATCCGTAAATACGTCCTACTTCTTCCACTAAGTCTGCTTCGATAGAAATATCAAATCTCCATGCAGGAATTGTCACGTCGAAACGTGTTCCTTCTACAGTTGTTGGATATTCTAATTGTGCAAATACTTGTTTCACTTCATCAAGTGTTAAGCTTGTTCCTAAAACGTGGTTTAAACGTTCTAGAGTGATGCTTACGACTGGTAATTCTAAGTCATAGTTTTGTACAGAAGCAAATTCTTCTTTCACTGTTCCGCCACCAAGCTCGGCAATCAATGCTGCAGCGCGTTTTCCAGCTTGAACGATTGTTGCTTTGTTAATGCCTTTTTCAAAACGAGCACTTGATTCGCTACGTAAGTTATGTTTTTGTGACGCAAGACGAACCGCTTTAGGATTGAATAAGGCTGCTTCTAATAAGACTGTAGTTGTCTCGTCAGAGATTTCAGTGTCTAATCCACCCATTACCCCAGCTAATGCGACAGGTTTGCCGCCTGAAGTAATCACGATTTCGTTTTCTAGTGTACGTTCTTCCCCATCTAAAGTCACTAATGTTTCGCCTTCAGTTGCGCGACGAACATGGATGGCTTTTTCAGGTAATTTATCGTAGTCAAATGCATGAAGAGGTTGACCGTATTCCATTAAAATGTAGTTCGTTACGTCCACTAAATTATTGATTGGACGAACGCCAGCTGCGATTAAACGGTTTTGCATCCATTGTGGACTTGGAGCTACTTTAACGCCTTCGATTAAAAATGCGTGGTATGCAGGAGCATCTGCTTCGTTTTCTACAGAAACTGTAACAACGCCTGGAATTTCAGAAGATGTTCCCTTTTCAAAAGCATCTGGTTCTAAATGGTTCTTCAAGTTGTAAATCGCAGCGATTTCGTGAACAGAACCGCGCATGCTTAAAGCGTCAGAACGGTTCGCAGTGATATCGAGTTCCACAATCGCTGAATCAAGCGCTAAGGCGTGGACAGCGTCGCTTCCCACTTCAATGCTGTCATCTGTGAAGACGTAAATTCCATCTTCGTATTCTTTTGGAACTAAGTTACTTGGCACACCGATTTCTTGTAAGGAACAAATCATCCCTTGAGATTCTACGCCACGTAATTTTCCACGTTTAATTTTATGACCACCAGCAATGCGTGCACCGTGAGTCGCCACGATAATCTTTTGGCCTGCTGCGATATTTGGAGCGCCACAAACAATTTGAAGAGGCTCTTCTTCTCCAACTTCTACTGTGACAACGTGTAAGTGGTCTGAGTCTGGATGGTCAACGACTTGGGTTGCTAAACCAACCACTAGTCCTTTTAAGCCTTCGCCTGGAACCGTTACGCTATCAACTTCGATACCTGTACGAGACATTTTTTCTCCTAATTCTTGAGGAGTGATTTGTGATAAATCAATATATTCATTTAACCATTCGTATGATAATTTCATGTTCTTCCTCCTCTTATGATTCTTTCGTAAATTGGCTTAAGAAACGCACATCGTTTGTATACAATGAACGAATATCATCAATCCCATATTTCAACATGGCAATACGGTCTTGACCTAACCCGAAGGCAAATCCACCGTAGACAGTTGAATCCACGCCAGCAGCTTCAAGCACGTTTGGATGCACCATACCACTACCTAATACTTCAATCCAACCTGTTCCTTTACATACAGAACAGCCTTCGCCACCACATTTGAAGCAGCTAATATCCACTTCTAGAGATGGCTCAGTGAATGGGAAGTAACTTGGACGAAGACGCACTTCACGGTCTTCCCCGAACATTTCTTTGGCAAATGCCGCAAGCGTTCCTTTTAAGTCTGACATCGTAATGTGTTTATCGATCACAAGACCTTCAATTTGATAGAACTGATGTGAGTGAGTCGCATCATCGTTATCACGACGGAATACACGACCTGGACTTAACATCTTCAATGGGCCTTTTGTAAAGTCATGTTTTTCCATTGTACGAGCTTGTACTGGAGAAGTTTGTGTACGAAGTAAGTACTCAGGTGTGATGTAGAATGTATCTTGCATATCACGCGCAGGGTGATCTTTTGGCAAGTTCATCATCTCGAAGTTATAGTGGTCTGATTCCACTTCTGGCCCTTCTACCACTTGGTATCCAAGACCGATGAAGAAATCTTCTACTTGGTCTTGCACGTGTGCTAGTACATGCGCAGTTCCACGTTCCATTGGACGTCCTGGCATTGTGACATCGATGGTTTCAGATTGTAACGCTTCTTCTAACGCTTTTGCTTCTAGCACTTCTTTAACAGAAGCGATTTTTTCTTCTAATACAGAACGTAATTCATTGGCAAGAGCTCCCACTTTTGGTTTCTCTTCGTTGGCTAAGTTTTTAATGTTTTTAAGAACTTCAGTGATTGGTCCTTTTTTCCCTAATTGTTGTACACGAATTTGATCGAGCTCTTTAAGGTTTGTTACTTCTTCTAGCGAAGCAAGCACATCTTTACGAATCGCATCAAACTGTACTTTCATTTCTTCTAAATTCATTGTATTCCTCCTTATAAAAATAAAAATCCCTTATAGCCAATAGACTATAAGGGACGAAATTTCGCGGTACCACCCTTGTTCCTTGAGACCTGCTCAAGACACTTGGACGCTGTTAACGGGGGCGACCCGAACCATTATTCATCAGTGAATCCCAATGGTCACTCCGGAAGTGAAAAGTTTGAAACGTGACTTGGAAGACTTGCAGTCAGGATCTTCCTCCCTGAAAAGCTTTGTTAAAAACCCTTTTCCATCAATGTGTTTTCTATATATGCCTTATCCTATCATAATGACGTGAAAATGAAAAGGAAAATTATTCATTTTCATCATAGGTACGTTCCCCAATAATATATCGAGGACGCTCTTTGGCTTCTAAATAAATCTTACCGATGTATTCCCCGATAACACCAAGACTGATTAATTGTACACCACCAAGTAAACTTACAATGGCATATGTACTTGCCCAACCAGCAACAGAGTTATTTGAGAGTTTAGCCCAAAGTACCCAAATAATCAGAGCAAAACTAAAGAATGAAGTTAAGACTCCGATTGCAGTAATAATACGAATCGGTTTAATCGAAAGACTTGTAATTCCATCAATTGCTAATCCAAGCATTTTTGATAATGGATAGTGACTTTCTCCAGCAATACGTTCATGACGTTTGTAAGTCACATAGGAATACTTAAATCCTACAAGTGGCATAATCCCACGAAGGAATAAGTTCACCTCTTTGAATTTCTTTAATTCTTGAATAAAACGTTTAGAGACGAGACGATAGTCCGCATGATTGAAGACAACGTCCGCACCAAACAGATGCATCACTTTATAGAATCCTTCAGCCGTAATTCTCTTAAATGCAGAGTCGGTTTCACGATTGTCACGAACCCCGTAAACAATCTCTGAACCATCTTTATATTCAGCTACCATTTGGTCCATGCAGTTAATATCATCCTGACCATCTGCATCAATCGTAATAACGATATCTGCAAATTTCGCAGCTTCTTCCATCCCTGCTAAAACACTACTTTGGTGTCCACGGTTTCTGCTTTGTGCAATCCCAACAACATGACTATTTTCTTTTGCATATTGTTGAATCAATTCCCATGTTTTATCTTTACTACCATCATTGACATACATCACTTTACTGTTTGGATGCACTTGCCCACTATTGATTAAAGATTCAATCTTCTCAATAAACATTGGATTCGTATGAGGTAATACTTTTTCTTCGTTATAACAAGGAATAACAATATATAAAATTGGATTATTTCTGTTCATTCTTCTCTCCTAATTTTTATCATTTGTTATATTTATATACTGAAACTGTATCAAATTGCTTTTCTAAAATATAATCCTCTTTGATTAGTTTCTTAATAAAATCGTCCGTTAATCTCTTATAATCCCATTCAGTATCAAATACAATATATTTCGGCATATTTTCTCTCATTGCTTTTTCAAAATCAGGCATCAATGGAGATTCATCAGTTAGCGAAGGTATAAAGAAAAATTTAGTACTTGATAGTCTTTCGCTATATAAGTATATTGTACCATTTTGGCGGTGAGTGTATATTCTGTCACTTTCATTAGTATTCTCTTTAATGTATTCTGCAACAAGTTGTTGTTTCCAAGAAGAATTTCTATATCTTTTAGATCTACTCTCTTTAAACGTATTAATATCTGATTGAAAAATAAGCAGCAGACTTAACGCAGCTAGCATAAATACTTTAAATGACATTTTTTCAGATATAACTTTGAAAAAATAAGCTAAATATGGAATCATAAGTGGTATAACTACAACAATATAATGTCCATAACTTCTTTTTGAAATTAAAGCTAGTAAAACACAAAAAGCAAATGCAACATGATAGAAAACAGATTTAACTTTATATTCTTTCCAAGAAAAGAACATAGAAATTACAACTGCAATATTAATTTGTAATAAATTCGTTTGTTCGATATACCATTTAAGTATTGCACGTTTTGATCCACTACTAGACTCGCCAGTATAGATTAAATTAACTAGGATTGACTGATAGAACATATCATATAGAGCACCATTTACATATAAATAGATTACCAATGGTATTGTTACTACTAAAACGCCAATTAAGAAATTAGTAACCAAAGTTATTAATTCTTTGTATTTTTTCAAATATAGGCAATAAACCAGTGCATAGAAACAAAATATGACCCAAAGACCTACCATGTTTGCCTTCGTAAAAAATACTATTGCAAACATAACACCTGAAACAATCATTTCCCATTTGTTAATTTTTTTATCTAGGAAAAACTTTAGAAAGACCAACAAGCTATAACTAATACATGGAACAATGAACCCTTCCAAGCTCCATCCCCCATCAAAGAATCTTTGATAAATGAAAAAGCTAATAACTGTTACTAAAATAGATTGTTTTTCGCCTGTAAAAAGCTTTGCTATCAAATATGTTAGATAAAAGAATAGAAATGTACATAAAAGATACAGCATCTTAATTCCAAAGGCCCCACCTAATGAATAACCAAGATAATTAATTAAAAAGACAAAAGGCCCTTTATGATCAAACATATTCAGATACATCATGTCTCCTCTAGTCATAGCGTACCCAAAATATTCAAAGATACTGGCATCTGAAAAAGGTATTCCCTGAATAACCGAAGTTACCATGGATTGCCAAACTAGTATTGTACAAAACAAACTAGTGGCAAAAGGCAACAAATATTTTTTTAATTGCATTAAACACTAATCCTTTCTTTATGAATATTCCTTATAATATTAAATATATCATTTATTTAAAAGTTAAACCACCGTTAGAAAAACATTTGAATCGCAAGAATGATAATCAAAAGAACTACTACTGAAACAAGCCATACGTTTAAGAAATGATTGTACTTTTTTAGTCCTGATTTTGGAGTACGGTGTACTTGTACACTTTCTTCCTCATGTTCAGAATGCAACTCTTCTTCTCTTTCATAAGAGCGTCCACGACTGTCTCTTCGCTCTTGTCTAGTTTCTAGTTCTTCTAACTCTCGATTCTGTTTTTCTAATTGTTCTTTATACGATTTTCTCGTTAATAAAGGTTCATTTGGCATTGATTATTCTCCTTTATGCATCCAAGCGTACTGTGCCGAAATAATCGTCTTCGCATCCGCAATTTCTCCGGCTTCGATTTTTTGCATCACTTCTTCTAGTGGCATCCATAAGATTTCAACAAATTCATCTTCGTCTGCAGGTTTCGCATCTTCTTTGACCGTTACATTTTTTGCTTGGAATAATGTGATTTTCTCGTCGCAGAATCCAGGCGTTGAGACCATTTCCATCATCTTCACCCATTCACTTGCAACAAGATTTGTTTCTTCTTCTAATTCACGTTTTGCGGCTTCTAGAGGCACTTCATCCTTAGAATCTAACTTCCCTGCTGGAATTTCTAAGAAATGCATTTCTAATGGTTTTCTATATTGACGAACGAGTAACATCTTTCCATCACGAATAACAAGTACTGCTACTGCTCCTGTATGGAACACAAGGTCTCGCGTAGAAGTTTTTCCATTTGGTAATTCTACGATATCTTGAGTTACTGTAAAAATGCGCCCTGAATATTTCACATCGCGTTGAATTGTTTTTTCTGTAAAGTCCATAATTTCGCCCCCATTTTGCTTTATTATAATTGGTTTTACGTCTTTCAACAATTGATTTTACTAAACTTTTATAACAAAAAACTGAGTGGCACAACGACCACCCAGTTTGTTTTAACGTCGGTTATTTTGTTGTTGTCGAAGTTGTGAGTTTACAGTTGCTTCATTCGTAGTAGAAGAACTATTTGTTTTTGCAAAGTACGCATCATAAACTTGTTTAGCTACTTTAG
>CAUVGI010000024.1:0-19584 GCA_963551375.1 uncultured Streptococcus sp.
GTTGATCGCTGAGTTCCCCATAGTCTTTGAATTTTTCAGTGATGAAATACACATCACCTTCTGATTCATAGGCCATGCCTTTGTCGACTAAATCTGCCACGAATGCAATAATGTCATCCATTGTATTCATTACGGTTGGGTTTAAAGTCGCCTTTTTCACGTTTAGCGCGTTTGTGTCTTCAAAGAACGCTTCGATATATTTCTTAGAAACTTCTTCAGCCGTCATACCTGTTTCGTTAGCCACACGAATGATTTTATCGTCCACGTCTGTAAAGTTCGAAACGAAATTCACGTCATAGCCGCGGTATTCAAAATAACGGCGAATCGTATCAAAGGAAACCGTACTACGTGCATTTCCGATATGAATATAGTTATAAACCGTTGGGCCGCACACATACATGCTCACTTTTCCGTCTTCAATCGGTTTAAATGCTTCTTTTTGTCTTGTTAAGGTGTTGTAGATTTGAATCATAAGTTCCCTCCGATAGTCGTATCTCTTTCAATTTCTTCTGGTGTATGGACGCGAACCACTCGTGCTGGCAGTCCAACTGCTGTGGTATGAGCAGGAATGTCGTCTAACACAACTGCAGCCGCTCCAATTTTGGCATATTCTCCAACCGTTACAGGTCCAATCACTTGCGAATGCGCCGATAAGAGCACACCGTTCTCGATAGTTGGATGGCGCTTGCCAGTATCTTTCCCGGTTCCGCCTAATGTGACCGCATGGAACATTTTGACATCGTCACCGATAATCGTTGTCTCTCCAATGACGATTCCCATTCCATGGTCGATAAAGAATCGTCTTCCAATCGTTGCCCCTGGGTGAATCTCGATGCCCGTTAGGAACCTGCTAAAGCCGCTCACCATTCGAGCCAATAGTCTCAGTTTTGCCTTTGTATGTAACCAATGCGCAGCTCGGTGCAAGACCGTTGCGTGATATCCTGGGTACGTCAAGACGATTTCCAGGCTGCTTCTTGCCGCCGGATCATTTCTTTTATAAGTTTCCATATCTTCTCTAAAACGTCCCATTCCTTCACTTCCTTCGCATTGTCTTTCCCCTCATTATAGCACAGTTTAAAGCACACAAAAAGCTGAAAAGCCGGGCGCAGAGCCTAGCCTTTCAGCTTTCTTAGAAATTATTGTAAGTCTAAAGTCACATCTACTGTTTGTAATGGTACATCGTAGAATGGATCTTCGCGGCGACCTAAGAAATCTTTTGCTTGTTGTGGGAAGAGTGCGTACATTAACACATCTTCGTCAGATTTAGCGTATTCTTTAATCTCTTCACGAATTTCTGGTAATTGATCTTCGATTAAGTCAGCTGGACGAACAGTCACAACTTCTGCATCTCCGATAATTTTTGCTTTCACTTCAGGATTAATTTCTGCTGGAGCTTGTCCATATAATCCTAAAACGTAGTCTTTGATTTCTTTTGGAACGAGTTTGAAACGTTCGCCTGAAATCACGTTCATTACCGCTTGAGTACCAACCATTTGTGATAATGGCGTTACAAGTGGTGGGTAACCTAAGTCAGCACGTACTTTTGGCACTTCTGCTAATACTTCTTCGTATTTGTCAGCTAAGCCTTGTTCTGTTAATTGACTTAATAGGTTTGATAACATTCCACCAGGTACTTGGTAAATTAATGTTTTTGGTTCTGTATCTTTTACTTTAGGGTTTAAGATGCCTTCTGCACGGAATTTATCACGAATGCCGTTGAAGTAAGCTGTTGCTTCTTCTACTTTCTTCATGTCAACGCCTGTTTCAAAGCCTAAATCTTTAAGTGCTAAAGCCATAGATTCAGTTGCAGGTTGACTTGTACCACCAGAGAATGATGATAAGCAAGTGTCGATGATGTCTGCGCCTGCTTCAGCTACTTTTAAGTAAGTCATTTCAGAAATACCACTTGTAGCGTGAGTGTGAACTTCTAAAGGAAGATCAGTTTTTTCTTTAATACGGCTTACTAATTCGTAACCTGTTTGAGGTGTTAATACCCCAGCCATGTCTTTAATACAGATTGAGTCCGCACCGAATTCTGCCATGCGTCCTACTAAATCAACATAGTAGTCCACAGTGTGAACTGGACTTGTTGTGTAAGAGATTGCTGTTTGGCAGTGTCCGCCTGCTAATTTTGTTGCTTCGATTGATGTCTTCATGTTACGAACATCATTTAAAGCATCGAATACACGAATAATGTCGATTCCGTTTTGTACAGATTTTTCTACGAATAAACGTACCACATCATCAGCATAGTTACGGTATCCTAATAGGTTTTGTCCACGTAATAACATTTGCAATTTTGTATCTTTAACTGCTGCGCGAATTTGACGTAGACGTTCCCATGGGTCTTCATTCAAGAAACGAATACAAGAGTCAAAAGTTGCTCCTCCCCATACTTCTAACGCATGGAAGCCAGCTTGGTCTAATGTTTCCAAGATTGGTAACATATCTTCAGTTGACATACGAGTCGCGATTTGACTTTGTTGTCCGTCACGCAAAACCGTTTCAGTTAAACGGATAATTTTGCTCATAATATCTTCCTTTCTTAAGGTCTTTCGATGGATGTGTATGCTGCAACGATGCGAGCGATATGCTCTTGCATCTCAGGGACCGTGTGCTTTCTAGAACGGGCGCACACTTTTGCGTCCTCATTGCAGATGAAACAACGTCTTGGAGTCATTCCAAGGGCTGTTCTGGAAATTGGAGTTGGTGTATCTCCAGCCATTTCAACAACATCGATATCGAGTAATCGTCCGAGTGGGTGTCCTTCTTCAAATTCCGTGCAAGCGCGCTTGACACGAAGTGCGTCTGCGCGAAGGACTCGGTAAAACTCCATCCCTGTATGAAGTGAGAAGTCTTCTTGATGAAGTTTCTCAAAAGACTGTAAAGCCTCATCTAATTCAGAAATCACAGAGGCGAAGACGGTTGTAATCGCCTCTGAATTTTTTACAGGACCTGGAATATTGAGTGTAATAGACACCAATACACACGGGTTAAATTGTTCTAGTAATTGTTGTTGGGTACGAGCACGTCTTTCTCTGGCACCAAGCATTTGCATGATATCCACAGTTGCTCCGTCAAACAAAGAATTAAACATTGCGAACAACGTCGATGATGCTTCCATCACGGTATTCGATTACCGCAACCACTTTATCACCATATTGAATTGGTTCTGGGTTTCCAACGATGCTATATGCTTTTTCTTGTAATTCTTTGATTGTGTATTGAGGGACATCTAACCCTTTGAAGTGTTCAATTAAGTCTTTACGGTTAGGGTTGATCGCAATACCGATTTCAGTAACAACCACGTCCACACTTGTACCAGGAGTAATCACAGTATTTACTGATTCTACGAATGTAGTGATGCGTCCACGTACTAATGGGCTGATCACCATTGACATTTTGGAAGCAAAGGCTGTATCACAGTGACCACCTGAAGCTCCACGGATAACTCCGTCAGAACCTGTCATTACGTTTACGTTGAAGTCTGTATCTACTTCTAAAGCAGAAAGGATTGCAACGTCTAAACGGTTAATTACTGAACCTTTAGATAATGGGTTTGCGTACATGCTTGCGTCGATTTCATAGTGGTTTGCGTTGTTTGCAAGTGAAATTGCAGATGGGTGGTCGAAGTCTTGAACGTCGATAACTTTCTCAACTAAACCTTCTTCTAACAATTCGCACATTGAGTTTGTAATACCACCAAGTACAAAGCTTGCTTTGATGCCGTCTTTAATCATTGCTTCACGGATGAAACGAGTTGCAGCAAGAGAAGCTCCACCTGTACCAGTTTGGAATGAGAATCCTTCTTTGTAATATGGAGAACCAGTGATTACTTTAGAAGCGTATTCTGCGATTAATAACTCTTTAGGGTTTTTAGTGAAACGAGTTGCCCCTTTAGCAATCCCTTTAGGGTCCCCGATTTCATCTACTACAACCACGTAGTCCACGTCTGTTTGTGGAATGCTGATTGGAGTGTTTGGATATGGTACAAGGCTATCAGTAATCGCAACTACTTGGTCAGCGTATTTAGCGTCGATCATTGCGTATCCTAAAGAACCGCAAGTTGCTTTCCCTTTTGTACCGTTGATGTTACCGTACTCGTCAGAACTTGGAGCTCCGATGAAGGCAACGTCGATGTGGATGTCTCCTGCAGTGATGGCACGAGCACGTCCACCGTGTGAACGAATCACAACTGGGTTTTCCATGATACCGCTAGAGATGGCTGCCCCTAATTTATCACGTAAACCTGATGAAGTAATGTTTGTTACAACACCGTTTTTGATGTGTTCAATTAATGGTTCGTGTACGTTTGCGATTGAAGAAGGCGCGATAGATAGGTTTTTAATTCCCATTTTTGCAATTTCTTCCATAACCATGTTAATCACATAGTCTCCTTCACGGAAGTGGTGGTGGAATGAGATTGTCATGCCATCTTTCAAACCAGTTTTTTCAATAGCTTCACGAATGCTACCTAATAATTTTTCTTGACGAGGTTCAACAGGTTTAATTTTACGGCTAGCTGCTTCATAAGGTTTAATGCGAGCTAACTCACCTTCGTATACCCCATATTGATCTGCATATTCTTGTGGAATGTCACGTCCAGCTTTATTTAATACCATCTTAAATTTCCTCCTCGCTAATCAATCCAGCCGCTTTCGCCAATGCGATTACGCGCTCAGCACGTTCCACGATTGGTTTATCGACCATTTTACCGTTAACTGAGATAACACCTGAACCTTTAGCTTCAGCTTCACGAATTCCCCAAATAACTTCTTTAGCGTTTTGAATTTCTTTTTCTGTTGGTGCATATACTGCATTAGCCACAGGAATTTGACGAGGGTTAATAACAGATTTTCCATCGAAACCTAATTGTTTGATGCGTTCTACTTCTTCACGGAATCCATCCATGTTGTCTACGTTAGAGTAAACAGTATCGATTGCAGCGATTCCTGCAGCACGAGCAGCGTGTAAGATCATGCTACGAGCGAAGAATAACTCTTGTCCATCAGGGTAACGACGAGTTTTCATGTTTGTTACGTAGTCTTCAGCACCTAAAGCGATACCGATTAAACGGTCACTTGCTTTAGCGATTTCGCGAGCGTTTAACACACCTTCAGCAGATTCAATCGCAGCCATCATTTTAGTGCGACCTACTGGGATGTTGTTTTCACGTTCAACGCGAGTGATGATTTCATCCACGTCTACGATATCTTGAGCTGTTTCAGTTTTTGGTAAACGAACAACGTTTACGCCAGCAAGTACAACTGCTTCAATATCTAAAGCACCTGTTGTATCTAAACCGTTAATACGTACAACTGTTTCTACATTGCTGTAGTCAAAAGTTTTTAAAGCGAAATGTACTAATACACGAGCTGAGTCTTTCTCTTTTAAAGAAACAGCATCTTCTAAGTCAAACATAATTGAGTCTGCGCCGTAAAGTGGAGCATCACGCAACATTGCTGCGTTTGAACCAGGTACGAACATCATTGTTCTTCTTAAGCGTTCCATGAGTCGATCTCCTTCCAGTCGTAGTTTTCAACTTCTGCTGCACGGTGAACAACTGTCACTGTACGAGCTTGAATTGTGCAATCTAAAGCCCCTTTATCAACTGCGATGACTTCTGCTGAAGTAACCCCTAGTTCTTTTAAAGTTTCTTCGATCACACGACGGATTTGATTTCCGAATTGTTTTTCGACACTACTTTCTAATTGAATGTCGATTCGACCAGCGGTACTTGGATTTAAAGTGATCATGATGTCACTTGATTCCAAAGTGCCGACTACTGCACTTTTTTTAATTTCCATTATTGTTTCCACCTTTTCTTTTGGATTTTAACCAATGAAATGTTTTTCTTCTAAATAATGATACGTAGTTGCTGGAACGAGTAGTTTCAACTCGTCTACGTTTTTGTCTTGAATGGCAGCGCGCACCCGCGTCGCACTCACCACTTCGTCCCTGGCAGAAAGTCTGTCTATAATCACTAGCTCTAAGTCGCTCCCAAAAGCAGCTCTTAGCGCGTCATTATAAACGGAGGTTACTGGGGAAAGTGGTTCTTGACCAACATAACGTTTGGTCAATTGTAACGTTGGAACAATATTTTCTAAGAAGAGTGTTGCATCCAATGTTGCTTGAACTTTTGCCACTTCCAAATCCGCCTTCTCTTTCAAGAAGTACGATGGGAAAGTCGCACTTGAGACCATGTAGTCTCTCGTTGGAAGCACCGTTACGTTTGGCAGATGACTCACGCCTCGTTTCACCATTTCCATGCGGTCGTTCGTATGAAAGAACGAACGATCCTCGGAAACAACAAACACGTAGAGGTGACTCGACTGACTCGCAGCCGTTTCTACCAAGTATTGATGTCCCAGTGTAAAAGGATTCGCATTCATGACGATTGCACTATTGCTAGTTCCTTCTACGAAATGTTCTTTGAGTAATTTTAAGTAATCACTAAAAGATGGGATACCTTGTTCTAAAAAGGCAAGGTTTTCTGTTTCGGCAACCACGCGATACCCCAAAGATTTAAAGAAGACAATGTTCTTTGGTTTCGTGTAGACAAAACTATTTGTATAAGAACGTTCTCTTAATTCATCTAAGAGCGCCATCACGAGATGCGTCAACAGATTTTCTGATTGATACTTTTTACAAACCACTAAACATTTTAAAATGTTGCGGTCTAAAGAACCGGTTGCTGCTGGTTCACCAGAAGTATGGTAAATCGCAATTGTATAATCAACCTGCTCTGTTTTGCCAAGGTTAGCTTGATCCATTAACCATTCCCAATCTTGGCGTGCTTTTTTATCGCGATCGAGCCATAACCGTTTGAGAATGAAATTTTCCATGGAACGGCCTCCTTATTTTGGCGGGAATGCTTTTAATAAAAGAGCAGAAACGGCATATAGAATTCCTAATACTAGGAAAACTCCACCCATCCCTAAAGCCATTAATTCGAAAGCTTGTGTTAAATGTTCTGCGTTGAAAGTCATCGTTTTCCTCCTTTTCCTTCTATATTATTACATGAAGAATGATAATAATAATCCACCAGCAATAACTGAAGCGATTTGTCCAGAAACATTAGCTCCAACAGCGTACATTAAGATGAAGTTTTGAGGATCTTCGTCTGTCGCCATTTTTTGGATAACACGACTTGACATTGGGAATGCAGAGATACCTGCAGCTCCGATCATTGGGTTGATCTTTTCTCTACGGAATAAGTTCAAGATTTTAGCAAATACCACACCACCGATTGAGTCCATGATGAAGGCTACTAAACCGAACAAGATGATCATTAATGTTTGAACATTTAAGAATAAATCAGCTTGCATTTTAACTGAGATTGTAATCCCTAATAGAATAGAAACAATGTTTACTAATTCATTTTGAGCCGCTTGAGCTAAGTTATCTAAAACGCCACATTCACGTAATAAGTTACCAAACATTAAGAAACCAACAAGTGGTAATGAAATTGGAGCAATGAAACCTGCCACAATTGTGATAATGATTGGGAACAAGATTTTAGTTAATTTAGATACGCCTGAAGCGTGGTATGTCATACGAATACGACGTTCTGCTTTTGTTGTAACCATCTTGATAGCGATTGGTTGGATAATCGGAACAAGAGCCATATATGAGTAGGCCGCAACCGTAATCGCTCCAAGTAATTGAGGGGCTAATTGGTTCGCAACGAAGATTGATGTAGGACCGTCAGCAGCACCGATGATACCGATTGAAGCTGCTTCACGAATGTCAAATCCGAATAATACAGCTACAACGACTACGAAGAAAATACCGAATTGAGCTGCCGCACCGAATAATAACATGAATGGGTTTTGTAATAATGGACCGAAGTCGATCATCGCACCGATACCGATGAAGATTAATAATGGGAATAATTCAGTTTCGATACCGATTTCGAATAAGATTTGTAGAACCCCGTGTTGTTGTTGTCCACCAACGACTTGGTCAAGAACCCCAGTTCCAGGGAAGTTTACTAAAATTGTACCTAATCCCATTGGTACTAATAATGTTGGTTCGTACTCTTTTTTAATCCCTAAGTACATTAATAGGGCACCGACAAGCATCATGAAGATTTGGCCGCCAGTAATAGACATTATATTTTGAACTAATGTTTCCACTGTTTCACTCCTTGAAAGTTATTAAAATTAGTTAATTGTAATTAAAGCGTCTCCTGGGTTTACCACTTGACCTTCTTTAACGTGAATTCCTGCTACAACCCCTGCTTTAGCTGCAACGATTTCGTTTTCCATTTTCATTGCTTCTAAAATCATTAATGGTTGGTTTTCAGTAACAGTGTCTCCTACGTTTACTAAAATACGTAAGATGTTCCCTGGCATTGGAGATGGCATTGCGTCTGCGCCGGCTGGTGTTGATGCTACAGGAGCTGCTGGAGCTGGAGCAGCTTCTACTGCTGGTGCTGCAGGTGCCGCTGGAGCTGCAACTGGTGCTACAGGAGCTGCTGGGGCAACTGCTCCGATTTCTTCCATTTCTACTTGGTACTCTTGACCGTCTACTTTAATTTTGAATTTACGTAACATATCGTAACATTCCTCCTAAAATATATTATGAATTGCGTTTTTGGTAGATTTCTTTAACAGCCCATTGACTGTCATTTGATTCACCTGCAGCAATCGCTGAGGCAATAACCGAGATAATCTTGGTTTCTGGGTTGCGTTTAAGGACGCGTTTGACCACAAATTGGCTTTCTGGATAATCTGAGGCCGCAATCGCCGCTGCAATGATTGAGACGTGCTTAGCTTCTTCTGCTTCTACCGGTACAAAAGCTTCTAATTTTTCCCATTCAGATTCTGTTTGTGCAGACTTCGTCGATGCGTGTTCCGTTGCTTCAGAGTTCTTCTTGCCAAATAATCGTTGGAGAATTCCCATTCCTTCACTCCCTTCCCAACATAATCTACATGCAATTATTATACAGAAAACAGCGTCATACCTAAACTAGAAACAGGGGTTTTTCCTGTTCTTTTGGTGTTTTATTATAAATAGGATATAAATATTATGCTCAATTTGTCACATCAAACTGTTCTTTTAATGTTTTTCGTTATGAAAACACTATCTTTTTTATTAAATATTGTTTAAGATATCGCTATAAGTAAACGAATTCATTCTACCTAATGAGTTCGTGGAGCTCCCTTTCAGGTTTTAGCGACTGAACGGTTCTCCAACTAAAAACAATTTTTTTAATAAAGAAAGGAAGATATGATGGTTATCACAATTTCAGCTTACGTAATGATGGCAATTTTCATGTACGTTATCATGAAGAAAAAAATGTCACCATTTACAGCTTTAGTATTAATTCCATTAGTTTTTGCAATTATTTTAGTTGCTACAGGTCAAGTCCAAGACGTTAACATCGGTACATTAATTCGCCAAGGGTTATTCGGAAATAACTCAAAAGATAAATTAACAGCGATGAAAGGGACTGCTGAAACAGGAATTATGCTTCTATTCGCAATCCTTTACTTCTCTACAATGTTAGACGCTGGATTATTCGATCCAATCACTAACAAAATGATTCGCTTCGCTAAAGGCGACCCAATGAAAGTATTGATGGCTACTGCTATCGTTGCTGCTGCCGTATCATTAAACGGTGACGGAACAACAACTACATTAATCTGCTGCTCAGCTTTCGTGCCAATTTACAAAAAATTAGACATGAAATTAATGAACTTAGGGGTTCTTATTATCTTACAAAACACTATCATGAACTTATTACCATGGGGCGGACCTACTGCTCGTGCGATGTCAGTTCTTGGTGTAGAAGCAGATATCCTAGCTTACTTAGCACCAGGTATGATTCTTTCAGTTCTTTACGTAATCTTCTTTGTTGCTCGCTCAATGGGTAAAAAAGAACGCGCTCGTTTAGGTATCCAAGAATTAACTGAAGAAGAATTAAACGAATTGACTACAATTTCTGATCCTGAAGTATTAGAAAAACGTCGTCCACAAAACTTCGTAATCAACGCTATCTTAACAATCGTATTAATCGGTTGGTTAGTTGCTGGTTCATTCATCAATTCAATCGAAGTGAAACCAGTTGTATTATTCTTAGTTGGTACAGGTTTAGCCTTAATGATTAACTACCCAGACTTAAAAGCTCAATCTAAACGTATTGGGGACAACGCTGGGGATGCTGTACAAGTAGTATTACTAGTATTCGGTGCCGGAGTATTCATGGGATTATTCCAAGGAACTGGAATGGCAACTGCTTTAACAGATAGCATCGTTCAAATCATCCCTAAACAATTAGCAGGATTCTGGTCATTAATCATTGCATTAATCTCGATCCCTGGTACATTCTTCTTAACAAACGACGGATTCTACTACGGAGTATTAATTCCATTCGCTGAAGTTGGACGTCAATACGGCTTCACAGATATGCAAATGGCATTAGCTTCATTAATGGGTCAAGCATTCCACTTATTAAGCCCATTAGTAGCGTTCATCTACTTACTATTACGTCTAACAGGATTAGACATGGGTGAATGGCAAAAAGAATCAGCTAAATACGCAGCTGTTATCTTCGTCATCTTCGTTGTAACAATCGTATTAATGGGTCATATGCCATTATACTTACCACAAAATTAAACAATTGAATTTGTGAAAAAGACTTGTTCAGGCCTAGCCTAACAAGTCTTTTTTTGTGCATTTTATCATCTTTTCGTTTATACTTACTCTAATATTTACAATAATTTCCAGGAGGCTACTATGTCAGCGATTATCCAAGCGGTAAAGAAAAATTTAGATATTACCCAAAATAAACCTCTTAAAATTTCGCTCTACGAAGCATTTCGTAAAACGATTATCTTAGGAGAAATCCCTGCAGGTACGCGTATTAACGAGAAAGAATTTTCGACTGAGTTAAACATCAGCCGTACCCCTATTCGCTACGCTCTTAATGAATTAACGAAAGAGCACCTAGTAGAGCACATTCCTAAGATTGGTGTCATCGTAAAAGGAATTTCCATTAAAGACGCCCATGAAATTTACGAAATTAGAAAATCACTCGACACATTGGCAACAATCAATGCGATGAAACTTATGACGAAAGAAGACTTCAAAGAGTTGAACGGCATTCTCGAAGAATGCGAACGCCTCAACAACGAAGACAGAGTCGATGAAGTTCTTGCAAACTTCACGACTTTCAATGATTTCATCTACGAAAAATGCCAAATGACACGTCTAAAAGAAATCGTATTCGAATTACGTACATACGTCATTTACTTCCGCGACTTATCGATTCGTTCTTCAGAACGCCGTACAAAAGCACTCGAGGAACACAAACTCATCTATCGCGGGATGCTCAATAACGACGTGGAACAAATCACGCTGATTACACACGAGCACTTAGATCGCTCATTACAATTTATTTTGAAACAAATGGAGAAATTACACATTGATTAATCCTGAGTTTTTAGCAAAAGCGGCAACAGATGCACTTCTACAAGAAGTCAATCTCGCGCCAAAACCCGGCTTAGTAGACCCTATTTCTAACGGGGCTCATAAAGACATGACAACAGAGACCTTCTATCAAAGTATCGAAGCGCTCCGTCCTTATTTACTGGCCTACACCGAAGCTGGAAGCCGCCACAACGGCACTCCACTCGACTTATTCAACGAGCTTCGCGCCCTTGGGAAACTAGCCGAAGCCGCGATGATGGCCGCAACTAACAATATTAACACTCATAAAGGAGCCAACTTCTCCTTCGCCCTCGTCTTAGGGGCTACAGCTCATACGAACGGCAATATTCCAGAAGCCTTGCACTACTGCCACCTAATGACGCGCCACCTCATCGAAGTGGATTTTGCCAACCTCGACCAAAAAGAGCACCTCTCTTACGGGGAGAAACTCTACGTCGAACATGGCATCACAGGCATTCGAGGCGAAGCAGCAACAGGCTACCCAAGCCTTGCAAAAGCCCTCGACTATTACAACACACTAGACACGCACACACCACGTCACCGCGACTTACTCCTTCTTCTGTATCTAATGACATTTGTCGAAGACGGAAACCTCATTCACCGTGGCGGAATCGATGCGTATAAACAAGTGCAACAAGAAGCACAACAATTATTCGAAGAAGCCAAAAACCTCACAGAAGAGCAGCTCGCTAACCGACTCGAGGACTACGACAACGTCCTTATCGAGCGTAACCTCAGCCCTGGAGGCAGCGCAGACCTACTCTCGCTCACCTTCTTCTGTCATAAAATACAACAAAACGGATGAACCCTCATCCGTTTTTTCTTTACCCTTTTTCCGTCCCAGCACTTTCCCTATTTGCGTCCCACACCTTATGCTCTTAGTTTCCAGCACTCTCCTACTTAACATCTTTCTCGAGCACACACTGCATATTCTCCCTTCCCCGCGCCAGAGAACGTGGCATGCACACACCTGTCGCACTTTCTTTTTCAAGAAAGGATTAACCTTCTTAGCGAAAATGGACGATATACGAGAGAAACCTCGGATTCTATAATAGCAATAATGGGGAATCGTATTAAATGTGAATTAGCAGGAGTAGTCCACTCTTGGACGTACTCCTGCTTTGAAGCTTTAAAGGTGAGAGACCCTAGGCTCGAACCGGTACCCCATTATCGCTATTATGAAGACATCCGAGGGAATCTCGAGTATATCGGACCGTTAGGTCCTCCTTCTCTATCTATGCACAAAAAAAGAGTTAACGCAGTTTGCGTTAACCCTTTCTGTTAGCTTTTATTTAATAAGAGCAAGTGCGGCTTGCACGTGTGCAATGCTGCGTTCTCTTCCAAGCAATTCGATCGTCTTTCCGATCTCCGGCCCGTGTGTTTGTCCGCTCGTAGCCACACGAATGGGCATAAACAAGTTTTTACCCTTCACGCCAGTTTCCTTTTGAACCTCTTTAATCGCTGCAAGAATACTTGGTTCATCGAATGTTTCCATTGATTCTAATTTCGCAACAAAAGCGTTCAATACTGTTGGAACTGTTTCGCCTTGAAGAACTTCTTTGGCTTGTTCATTTTCCACTTCGAAATCTTTTCTGAAGAATAGCGCTGATAACTCAACGATTTCATTCATGTAGCTCATTTGATCGTGGTATAAAGCCACTAATTTCACTAACCATGCATGTTCTTCAGGAGAAACTTCGTCTGCTACAACGCCGGCTTCTTTTAATTGAGCAATCGCCATTTCAGCGACTTCTTCTAACGGAGTTTTCTTCACATATGTGTTGTTAATCCATTCTAATTTCTTAGGATCGAAGGCAGCTGGTGATTTACCAAGACGTTTTTCGTCGAAGATTTCGATGAATTCTTCACGGCTGAAAATTTCGTGTTCACCTTGAGGAGACCATCCTAGAAGCGCGATAAAGTTGAACATCGCTTCTGGTAAGTACCCTAAGTCTTTATATTGTTCGATGAATTGTAGGATTGATTCATCACGCTTTGATAATTTCTTACCTGTTTCAGTGTTAATGATTAATGTCATATGTCCGAAACGTGGTGGTTCCCAACCGAATGCTTCGTAAATCATTAATTGTTTTGGAGTGTTCGCAATATGGTCATCTCCACGTAAAACGTGAGTGATTTCCATGAAGTGGTCATCCACTGCTACTGCGAAGTTGTAAGTTGGCATTCCGTCACGTTTTAAGATAACGAAGTCGCCACCAACACTTGTTGACTCGAATGAGATGTCGCCTTTAACGATATCGTCGAATGCGTAAGTTCCTTGTTTTGGAACACGGAAACGAACAACAGGAGTGCGTCCTTCAGCTTCAAAAGCGTCACGTTGCTCTTGTGTTAGGTGAGCATGTTGACCGCTATAGTGCGGCATTTCGCCACGAGCACGTTGGCCTTCACGTTCTGCTTCCAATTCTTCCTCTGTCATGTAGCATTTATACGCTTTGTCTTCGGCAATTAATTGCTCGATTAGTGGGTTATAAATGTGTTCACGTTCTGATTGACGGTAAGGACCGTATTTGCCAGGTTTGTCTGGACCTTCATCCCAATCCATTCCAAGCCATGTTAAGTTTTCTAATTGGCTTTCTTCACCGTGTTCAAGATTTCTCTTGCGGTCAGTATCCTCGATACGGATGATGAACTCTCCACCATAATGTCTCGCGAATAAATAGTTAAATAGAGCTGTACGGGCATTCCCGATGTGTAAGTGCCCTGTTGGACTTGGTGCATAACGTACACGCACTTTATCTGTCATTGTAAAACTTCCTTTCTTTTGTCATCCTTCTTATTGTAAAACTTTTCAAGGAGGATTTCCATGATTAATTTACAAGTCTTCTAAAATATATTTAAAATCTTTTTCTTCCATCTTTTGAATGAGAATCACTCCGTCGCCCAGTGGAAGTAAAGTTGATTTTAATGTTGGGTCGCTTTGAACCAAATCAAGGAACATATTGAGGCGACGATGAATCTTACGCACACGTCTTGGTCGCTCCATCACATCATCTAAAATCGTTCCTCCTTGGAAAATATCGTCCACCATTAGCACACCACCGACCTCAAGCACGTCCATACAGTATGGGAAGAACTCGATGTATTTGGCTTTAGCGCTATCCATAAATAGGAAGTCGTATTTTCCTTGTTCTAACGTTGGTAAAATATCTGCCGCATCGCCTTCAAGTTGCGTGATACGGTCGGCCAACCCTAGTCTTTCAAAGTTCGCTTTGGCACGGCTATACATTAATTCGTAGCGGTCAATGGTTGTTACTTTTGCTTGTGGTGAAGCTGTTGCCATCAAACTCGCTGAGAATCCAACTGCCGTTCCAATCTCTAAAATATTTTTTGGTTGGTACAATCCAACAATAAAATCTAAAAACACAGCTGTTTCGTGAGGAATAATTGGAATTCCTAATTCATTGGCCGTATTTTCTAATTCACCCAAGTCCCCCGGAAAACGGCGTTGACTTGAACGCATGTACTCGACCAGTTCCGGTTTGACAACTGGTCTGTGCATCATTTCGTTTAACATAAATTCTCCTTTGATTAGAATCCGCCACCGCCGGATCCTCCACCACTACCACCGCTCGATCCGCCAGAGAATCCTCCGCCGAACCCACCAGAGTTGCTGCTTCCGTTCACAGAAGAATTCGCAGTGTTGTATGAGCTTGTAAATGTACTATTAAAATCAGAAACAGGATAGTAAATCGTTCCGTTTTGATTTGAATAGAAAATACTGTTTGGTAATTGGTCTGGTATTAATTTTTTCAACACTTTAATCACGTGTTCAGCCACGCCTAAAGAGATGGCATAAACAAGGAAGTGATCCCACAGTTGAATACTTGGTAAATCTTCGATCCGCTTCATTGGTGAGAGATCTTTTAGCATTTGTTTAAAGGCTTGCCATTTACGATAACGTAATTCCCCTTCAAGAGAACGACGGTTGGCAAAAATTCCTGTACCGATCAGCGTTAATGGTCCAACGACAAGGAGTACGCCTCCAACAGTCCACAATAAATAATTTAAATTCTTCGTTAAGAAGGCCGCTCCAATCGTTAAAGCCCCGATGATGACGAGCAAGCATCCTGGGAAACCACTACGTCCTTGAGGTTCGTCTTTACCAAAACGCGTTACGCGGTATTTCTCAGCCGCAGTATCGACAGCACCCATCCATTTTTGACACTCATTGTAGTAAGTCGTTGAATGGTTTTTCGCATACTTCTTCACTTGTTCGAGTTCAATCGATGTGCTTCCACCGCCAACAACTTCAAAGAGTAAATGAAGCGCTAATTTTTCATGACGAAGCATTTCTTTCGTATCGTCCACAAGCGTAATGGTATACGGCTCTGTATCGGATAATTTCAAGACTTTCTTACGAACAAGGTCCATCACCGTCGCACTAAAGTCGGTCATATCTGTTTTTCCGTAAACCGCCTGATTCATAACGGCTGGCGTAATATCTTCAGGAAGTTCATAGAGATGATCTGGAATATGTTGTACCTTAGCAAGACGATTACGGTTCGCGAAGAATCCTGTCGCAAAGGCATAAACCATGTTCAAGACTAAGAAAACCCAACCAGCAATCATTCCGAAGAACCCTGTATTTCTAAGGTTTTTCTCGTCATTGATGAGCTTTTCCTCTTCGGCTACGATGCGGTCAAACGCTTTTTCGTTTCTCACATTTGTATTCGCATGTGTCAATGTTTGCGGGAATAACATATGCACTTCCACGAAATCTCCACTTTCGTTTTGAGGAGCCGTTAACGTGACTGAGCGATAGTCGCTCGCAATTTGTACATTCCCGTTTTGTCCTGCGCCATGTCCCCATGCACGAAGCGTTTCCCTTGAAGCTGTTCCAGGGATATTCACCTTCACCGTAATATTGCGTTGGTCAATTTCCCACTCTTGTCCAACTACTTTACGGTTTAATTCTGCCGTATCCAAGTAGTTCGTAACGAGTTTTGGAATCGTATATTGAAATGTCACTTTTAATTTTGAGTTCGAGAATGGGAAAAATACTTTGAACTGAATCTTCGAACCGCTATCCGTTAATTGATACGTTCCCTTTTTCCCAGAATTCTCCTGGTTCATTAACAAGCGACCTTCACTTGTTTCTAAATACGCATTGACATCTGTTGGTTTCCCAAAACCAGAGTAATCCAAGTTATAGAAGACCCCGTTATACGCACCGTCCGATTGGAAAGTGATCGTTTCGAAGAACTGAACGTCCCCATTTTCTAAAATATTTGCTTCGATATCATACTTATCAACGACTAAACTTCTCGCATCAACCGTAGTACCGAGTCCCAAAAAGGCAACTAATCCTAATAAAAACGTGATGATCCAACGTTTCATTTGTTTCATATGCTCACCTCTATAAAAGAAGTGTGCGATGACTGCCGACTTCCACAAAGCACTTCGCCGTCACCGTCACACAGATTGTTTTCGTTTCTTACATTACTGATCCGACAATATTTAATTTCTTCTTCAAGTAGAATTTACCAGCAAGAGCCGCAGCCCCGATGAGTAAGTACCACTCGTAACCCATCACAATATTAATCACAGATGGGATGTATTGTTGACTTAACACCACTAAGATTAACCAAGCGACCATCGCAACCGTACTTACCACTAAGTAACGGATATAACCGCGTTGACCTTTTGGATTATCGAATTTAGGCGCGTTTTTAGAAATCGCAAGCATGACAAATGCCCCTGCGATAAAGTTGATGAGAAGTGTGAAGAGTCCCATTGGTTGCGTATCTGCACTTGGGTTTAACATCAACATCACTCCTGTAACAAGAGCGAATAATCCGCCGACTAATAATCCGCCATCAACGGCAATTTGCCAGTCAGGAGATTTTGCGTCTGGGTCTTTTGTTGGTCCAGCCACGATTGATTGAACGCGTTCTGTTACCGTACCAAACAATTGACGAGCAGTCACACCCGCTTTTTGTTTTTCAACGATTTCTGGAAGCATTACTGACAGTTCTTTTTCGATTTGCGCTTCATCAAATCCAGCTTCTTTCAATGCGCGTTCTAATTGATAGATGTATTGTTCATTTTTATTTGTTAATTCTGCTTTTAGAGCGTCTAGTGACACTACTACTTCTTCTTGTACGTTTTGTTCTGACATGCTACAATCCTCCGATAACCTTATACATTAAATCTAAAGAGCATTACGTCGCCATCTTGCACGACATATTCTTTACCTTCTTGACGAACTTTTCCGTTTTCTTTTGCAGCCGTCATACTACCGTATTCAAGTAGGTCTGCATAGGCTACCGTTTCGGCACGGATAAATCCACGCTCAAAATCTGAGTGGATGATCCCCGCACATTGCGGAGCTTTCATGCCGCGGCGGAATGTCCACGCGCGCACTTCTTGTTCACCCGCTGTAAAGTAAGTCGCTAATCCTAATAAGTGGTATGCTTTTTGGATTAAGATATCTAACCCTGAGATTTCGATACCCATTTCTTCTAAGAAGGCTTGTTTCTCTTCTTCCTCTAATTCGGCTACCTCTTCTTCGATTTTCGCGCAAATCACTACGACTTCTGCATCTTCTTTTGCAGCATAGTCTTCTACTAATTGCACATATTGGTTATGACCGCCTTCCATCACGTCATCTTCTGAGATGTTTGCGATGTAAAGCATTGGTTTTGTTGTTAAAAGGAATAAGCCTTTCACGATTGGAAGTTCTTCGTCTGTGAATTCAATCGTACGTGCTAATTTTCCTTCTTCTAACACAGGTTTGATTTTTTCTAAGACTGCAAGTTCTGCAACCGCGTCTTTATCTTTTGTTTTCGCAATTTTTGCCACACGAGCGATACGTTTGTCCACTGACTCAAGGTCGGCCAACACTAACTCTAGGTTAATTGTTTCGATGTCGGCGATTGGGTCTACTTTCCCAGCCACGTGTGTAATGTTTTCGTCTTCAAAACAACGAACCACTTGGCAAATCGCATCTACTTGACGGATATGGCTTAAGAATTTATTTCCAAGACCTTCCCCGCGGCTTGCCCCTTTAACGATCCCCGCGATATCTGTAAATTCAAATGTCGTTGGGACAGTTTTCTTTGGTTTCACTAATTCTGTTAGTTTTTGTAAACGAAGGTCTGGTACTTCTACCACTCCGACGTTTGGGTCAATCGTTGCAAACGGATAGTTCGCTGCTTCGACCCCTGCTTTTGTAATTGCATTAAATAATGTTGACTTCCCAACGTTTGGTAAGCCGACGATTCCAGCTGTTAAGGCCATTTGTCACACTCTTTCTTTATTTGTTTTCTTCGGCAACAGAAATCGTCACCTTTTTCATCTTCTTCTCGAATTCCCGTCTTGGCATTAGGACCATTTGACCACAGTGATCACACTTGATACGAATGTCCATCCCCATACGGATGATTTCCCAGGAATTCGTTTGGCACGCATGCGGCTTTTTCATTTCCACATGATCGTGTAATTGATACGTTGTTCCTGCTTTCATACAGACTCCTTTTTAATCGTCTAATTCGATTTCTAATACTTCTAAAATACGTGTTAAATCCTTTTGAGAAAGGTATTCAATCTCGATTTTTCCACGTTCGCCTTTTTCGACGATTTGCACGCTTGTTCCAAATTTATCCATCAAGCGTTCTTCAGACTCAATGATGTACATTGATTTCTTCGGTTTCGCTACCTTTTTAGCAACCTTCTTCACCGGTTCATTAATTGATTGAACGAGTTGTTCCAACGCGCGAACCGTTAAGCCTTCCTTCACCGCTTTTTTAGCGACAGGTACGATTTTCGTTTGGTCTTTTAATCCAAGCAAAGTACGTGCATGCCCTGCAGATAATTCTCCGCTTTGAACGAGTTCTTGTACAGGTTGCGGCAATGTTAATAAGCGTAAGAAGTTTGCCACATAAGAACGGCTCTTGCCGACACGGTTTGCCACTTCTTCTTGTTTTAATTTCAATGAATCCATCAACGTGCGGTATGCCATCGCTTCATCTAATGGTTTCAAATTCTCGCGTTGTAAGTTTTCCACAACTGCGATTTGAATCATCGTTTCTTCAGAGTAATCACGTACAATCGCCGGAATCGTTTCTTTCTCGGCTAATTTAGACGCACGCAGACGACGTTCCCCAG
>CAUVGI010000025.1:0-18549 GCA_963551375.1 uncultured Streptococcus sp.
TGAAATGTTCTACGAATGGGTGGTTATGTCCATCGATTGGAGCTGTTAATGTTGCCGTATCAGCTTTTGTTTCAATACCGTTAAATTTATAACCATGTTCTCCAACAGTATGTTCCACACCATTGAATCCCCAGAAGAAATCTAAATGCCAGTAAGCGCGGCGGAATTCTCCGTCTGTAACGCCTTTTAATCCAGCAGCAATTTGTTTTTTAACAAGTTCGCGAATTTCTTTATTTTCTACAGCTGTTAATTCTTCGCGTGTGATTTCACCGTTTGCGAATTTTTCGCGTGCTTCTACTAATTCTTTTGGTCGTAAGAAACTTCCTACGTGGTCTACTCTAAATGGTGCATGTGTTGTCATAAGTTTATTTCTCCAATCAATCTTTCAAATTCTAATGAAGTAGGAATTATTCTCCCCATACCTCACGAGCGATTTCGCTAATTAAGGCAATTTTCTTCCATTGATCGTCTTCAGTAAGGATGTTTCCTTCTTCTGTTGAAGCAAATCCACATTGTGTACTTAAGTATAAGTCTTCTAGTGGAACGTACTGGCTTGCTTCTTTAATACGAGCGATTACTTCGTCTTTGTCTTCTAATTTTCCTGATTTAGAAGTGAGAAGCCCTAGAACGACTTTCTTACCGTCAGATACTTTTGCTAGTGGCTTGAAGTCGCCGGCACGGTCTGTGTCGTATTCTAAGTAGTACGCATGAACTTTCTGTTTTTCGAATAATGCGTCGCTCACTGAATCATAGCCACCTGAACTTGCCCAAGTTGAGTGGAAGTTACCACGGCACACGTGAGTATTCACTGTTAAATCTTCTGGTAAATCTTCTAGAATTCCGTTGTTTAATTCTAAGAATTCACGTTTGTGTTCTCTTCTTAATTCTTCAGGTGTTAAATGACTTTCTTTTGAGATGATGTTTAAGAAGTTATCATCTACGATTACACCCCATGTACAGTCATCGATTTGTAAGAGACGGCAGCCTGCATCGTATAATTCTTTAATCACTTGTCTGTAAGCAGCAATGATATCTTTAAAGAGTTCTTCTTTTGAAGGGTATACTGAGAAAGTTTGCTCAATATGCTCTGCGTCACGAATCAATTCGAAGTAGAATTGCGCTGGAGCAGGGATTGTTTGTTTTACGATGAAATCTTCGTCTTCGAATTGTTTTAAGAATTTGAAGTGTTCTACGAATGGGTGATTTTCACCAGTGATTTTTCCAACGACATCTGCTGAGTCAGGTTTTGTAATTTCATCGTGGAATTGGTATCCAATTTTTGCTTGAGTGTGTTCTACTCCGTTCAATCCCCAGAAGAAATCTAAATGCCAGTATTGGCGACGGAATTCGCCGTCAGTGAATCCTTTTAATCCAGCTTTCTTTTGTTGTTCGACTAACTTTTCGATGGCTTTATCTTCGACGGCTGTTAATTCCTCGCGTGTAATTTCACCTTTTACAAATTTTTCTTTTGCTTCTACTAATTCTTTTGGACGTAAGAAACTTCCTACGTGATCTACTCTAAATGGTGCTTGTAATTTTGACATTGGTCATTCCTCCTATAAATAAAAAATCCTCACAGTATCGCTACTGCAAGGACGAAATTTTCGTGTTACCACCTTGTTTTGTAGAATCCTCACGAATCCTACCTTACCGAGTACGCACACTAGGTGTTATACTCTACAGCTATAATGGGCTACCCATTTACATCTAATGATTCGACGTAAAATCACTCCGAGGCCATCTTCAAAAATTCAATTTCATCTCTTCCCACCAACCGAGACTCTCTTAGCAAATCTTATTTTCTACTCACCTGTTCTTTGTGATGTCTGATTAACATGTTCTTAGGATAACAGAGAACAAAACGCATAGCAATAGGTTTTCTTATACCGTTTTTCTATCGATTGTTATAACTATTGGTTATATACCTGTAAAAACCCTATAAAACAGGTTATAAAAAAAGACTTAGAGACAAACTCTAAGTCTTACATCATTATTCAGAATCGATTAATTCATGTAATTTTTTCTTATAGTAGAATGTTGCGAAAATTGATAAACCAAGAATCACGACAACGTACGCAATTGTAATGAACCAAACGAAAGTACGATTCCATTCTGGTAAGTGAATTAATAGATAAACCGCTCCGAAGATAAATCCGAAGAGAACCACGACAAAAATGACCGACTTAAATCCACTACGCATACGGTTTAAGAGTTCAATGACATTCGTCCACGTTGGCGTAAAGAGCTTCAAGTCTCTGGCGTATCCCCAACGGCTAAGCCCTAGACTGATGATTCCCCATGAGAGAATGATACCCAAGGTCATATAAATCGGTAAGCGAAGCACCGTACAAATAACCGTCATAAGAATGACTGGAATGATAGATTGAATCGCAAAGAGAATCCAGAATTTACGTTCTAAAAATTGGTGCATATCGAATGGAAGAACTTTTAGATAATAATAGTTTTCCCGCTCGAGTGAAATTCCGACCGCTAATAAGTTGTTTCCTCCTGTATTGAATCCTGCAATGAAGGTAATGAGCATCGCAAATGGTAAGAAGGTGTTTAGGTTTAGGAGTTTCATAAAACTAATTTCTACCGGACCACCTGAAAAACTTAAAACTGCTGGAATTAAGAGGAGATATGGTAATATTCCTGCACTAATAATCGTTTGCGTTAATACCGAACCTTCCATTAATTGGCGAAGCGTATAGCGAATCACGAATTTCGTTGAAAGCTTGCTACCATCTAATTCCATTTGTTTCACACGTTCGACTTTTACTTTCGAAGACGATGTTTGCGAAACGGCTTGGTAGAAGTTTGGCAATACAATGAACTTCACGAGTAGTATAATTGCCACGAATGCTAAAATCACTAATCCAATCATCGGATAAACAGTCATGTCGAATGGATCCAAAATTGCATTATAGAAGGCGAGTACTGGTTGAATGAAAGCTGGCATTTTTCCTGTTAATACAGTATTTACCATCGAATCTGTCAGCATCAGTTGATAGCCAATGACGGCCCCAAGGGAAATCACGAAAACTAAAATATTCGCAATCACGGATTGATATTTTCTAAACAGTGGAATCTTCGCTAGAAAGAAGCAGAGAAGAAACATCAATAAGTAAACAATCGAACTAAATAAAAGCACCCCTAATAAGGCAATTGGAATCGTGAAAAGGATGAAGCCTCCTGAAAAATACACGTGGATTCCAAATAGCATCACGATTGGAAGTAATCCTTGCAATGTAGCCACTACAATCGAAAGGCTCTTTCCAAGAACGACTTCTAATTCCGTAAAGGCATAAGGCAAATACGATTCGAAGTCTTTACTTTCATAAAAGACATTGTAAATAGCTGGCAATGCTTGCGAAACTAAAATCATCAAGAATAAGAAAACCGTCGTTCCGAATTGAAGTGGAGGGTATGAACGTCCAAACATCGCTCCAGGAATTCCAAATAAAGCTCCAAACATCACCGCAAACAGCAATTGTTGCGTCAATGTTTTCATCGCCACATTCACGGGTTTCGATGGATTTTTCGCTTGTTTCTTTCGATAATTTTGTAATTGTGCCGGTTGCGTCGCAAAAATTAAATTGGTCTTCACCAGCGTAAGAATTCGATTAAACCGCATGTGAATCCACTCCTTCTTGTCTACCGGCTAGTGATAAGTAGATTTCTTCAAGCGTGCTATCTGGTTGTTGGCCTTTCAACTCTTGAATCGTACCGTAGAAGAGTAGTTTTCCTTTTTTCAAAATTGCAATCTTATCGCAGAGTTGTTCTGCCACTTCTAAAACGTGTGTCGAGAAGAGAACGGTATTGCCTTTATCGGCATGTTCGCGCATTAATTTCTTCAAGTCATAAGAAGCTTGTGGGTCAAGACCTGTCATTGGTTCATCGAGGACCCAAATTTCAGGGTCTGATAAAAGCGCCCCGATGACGAATACTTTTTGACGCATCCCGTGTGAGAACGAATCAATGACTTCATAGCGATGTCCTTCGAAATCAAATAATTCTAGTAAATAAGCAAGACGGCTTTCTACTTCGTCTAATGTCATGCCATAAGAAGAAGCGACTAATTCCCAAAATTCATTGGCGGTTAAGCGTAGGAATAGGTCTGGGCTATCGGCCACATAGCCAATTTTTTCTTTAATGGCTAGTCGGTTGGATGATAATTCTTGTCCGTCCACAATAATTTCTCCGCTAGTTGGATGGATAACGCTCACGAGTGATTTGATGGTAGTTGATTTACCAGCCCCGTTATGTCCGATTAATCCAATAATTTTTCCACTTTCAATTGTTAAGTTAAGTCCATCTAAAGCGACAGTTTGATCATATACTTTTGTTAAATTGCGAAATTCAATCATATTTATTCCTCCTTATGGATTATTTCACCCTTATTATACAGCTAATAATACTAAAAAATAGTACTTTTTTGCGTAAAAAGAGTATTTTTTTGCTAAAAACCTCTCCTTAGCATTTATAAACAGAGGTAAATTTGAAACTTGATTTCTTTTATAAGAGTGCAAAACAAAATCTATTTTTAAATACAGATTGAACTTTCTTTTAAAATGACTCTATTCAATCGATTACTACGAATCCTTACGGATATCTTCATAATAGTGGTAATAGGGCACCGGTTCGAGCCTAAGGTCTCTCACCTTCAAAGCCTCAAAAAGGGAGTAAGGAATAAATTCCTAACTCCCTTTAAGCACAGTGGTTGAATGGTATGAGCTGCACTGTAAACAGCTTGCTCATACCTATTCAACTTTGTGGGGGAAAGAAAACGAAACATCCTAGATACAATAATGTATCTAGGATGTTTCTGTCTTTCTCCCTCGCATTTAATGCTATCCTCATTACCACTATTATAGAATCCGTATGATTCTTCGTAATCTTAATGAGTGCTTTTATAACTCTTTTTAGCAAAATAAAGATAAAAATGGGTACACAAAAAAGCCATCAGAAATGATGGCTTTTTGTGTACTTATTATTCGTTTTCTTCGTCGACTAATTGTTGCGCAAAGTCTTTCATGTTGCCTTTGATAGCTTCATCTGAAAGAGATGCAGTTGGTGTTTCTGTTGCTGCTGATTCAGTCGTAGATTCAGTCGCTTCAGAAGCTTCTTCTGTTTCGTCTTCGCGGTCCACAATCGCTAATGAACTTACAATCGCATCTTGATCGAGACGCATCATACGAACTCCAAGTGCGCCACGGCCTGTTTGAGACACGTCTTCGGCATGGAATCTGATGATAACCCCTTTATTGGTCATGATGAGTAAGTCTTCGTCTCCAGTTACAGTACGTAGGCAGACAAGTGGTCCATTTTTCTCGGTAATACGAAGTGTACGAACCCCTTTCACGCCACGGCCTTTCAACGCGTATTCGCTCGCAGCTGTACGTTTTCCGTAACCTTTTTCGCTGACTACTAATACTTCACGGTCTGGAGTTAAAATATCCATTCCGATGACATAGTCGCCTTCACGTAGAGAAACCCCACGAACACCTGAAGCGGTACGACCCATCGCACGAACTTTATCTTCATGGAAGCTTACAGCGTTACCGTGATAAGTTCCGAGGATGATGCCATCATTTCCGCTTGTAACTACTACACGAATCAATTCATCATCTTCGCGTAATTGGATGGCACGTAGACCATTTGTACGGATATTCTTGAATTCTGATAGACGAACACGTTTTACTGTTCCTCGTAATGTTGTGAAGAACAAGTAACGTTCTGATTCATCTGATTCTGGAACACTGATAATCGCTTGGATTTTCTCAGCTGAATCAATGTTTAATAAGTTGATGACTGGTAATCCTTTTGCTGTACGGCTATATTCAGGAATTTCGTACCCTTTTGCTTGGTAAACTTTCCCTGTATTCGTAAAGAAGAGGAGTGAATCGTGTGTTGAACATGAAATCATGTTTTCCACGTAGTCATCATCATGGACGCTCATTCCTTGAACCCCACGTCCTCCACGGCGTTGTGCCTTGAATTCAGTGTTGGCAAGACGTTTGATATATCCATTCTTCGTTAATGTGATTACGACATCTTCTTGTTCGATTAAATCTTCATCTTCAAGGCTTAATGCTTCTCCGACTAATAATTCTGTACGACGAGGATTGTCGAAACGTTGTTGGATTTCAAGAAGCTCTTGTTCGATGATTTCGTAACGAAGTTCTTCGCTCGCTAATACTTTTTCTAAGTATTGAATTGTAGCTTGTAATTCGTTGTATTCTGCATCGATTTTCTCGCGTTCTAATCCTGTTAAACGAACCATACGCATATCAAGAATCGCTTGTGCTTGTTTATCGCTTAAGCCGTATTCATTCATGAAGCGGTCTTTGGCGATATCTCCACTTGCTGAACTTCTTAAGATGGCCACAATCGCATCGATATGGTCTAAGGCGATTTGTAACCCTTCTAAAATATGAGCGCGGTCTTCTGCTTTCTTCTTATCGAATAAGCTACGACGACGAACGACTTCTTCTTGGTGATCTAAGTAGTGGCGTAAAATTTCTTTTAAGCTCAATACTTTTGGCTCTTGATTTACAATCGCAAGCATATTGAATCCGAAGTTGGATTGTAATGGTGTTAATTTGTATAAATTATTTAATACAACGGATGCTGAAACATCACGACGCACTTCGATTACGACACGCATACCCACACGGTCAGATTCATCGTTTAAGTAAGTAATTCCTTCGATTTTCTTCTCGTGGTGTAATTGTGCGATACGTTCTACTAAACGCGCTTTATTTACCATATATGGTAATTCAGTGATGATGATGCGTTCTTTTCCGTTTTTCAATTCTTCGATTTGTACGCGTCCACGAACCGTAATCGATCCACGTCCTGTTTCGTACGCACGACGAATTCCAGATTTACCTAAGACAAGTCCTCCAGTTGGGAAGTCAGGTCCAGGGAGAGCTTCCATCAATTCAGTAGTTGTGACATCAGGGTTCTTCATTAATAAGTGAAGAGCAGAGATAACTTCCGCCAAGTTATGTGGGGGAATGTTTGTCGCCATCCCTACGGCAATCCCTGTTGCACCGTTTACTAATAAGTTTGGAATACGTGCTGGTAATACTTCCGGTTCACGTTCTGTTGAATCGTAGTTGTCACGGAAATTAATCGTATCTTTGTTAATATCGCGAAGCATTTCAAGAGCAATTTTACTCATACGAGCCTCTGTATAACGCATCGCAGCGGCGCCGTCTCCATCGACAGAACCAAAGTTACCGTGTCCATCGATTAATGGGTAACGGTATGAGAAATCTTGTGCCATACGAACCATGGCATCGTAAATTGCAGAGTCACCGTGTGGGTGATATTTACCCATTACGTCCCCGACAATACGCGCAGATTTTTTATGCGGTTTGTCCGGTGTCACTCCAAGTTCACTCATTCCATATAAAATACGACGGTGTACTGGTTTTAATCCATCGCGTACATCTGGTAGGGCACGCGATACAATAACACTCATCGAATACTCTAGAAATGATTTACGCATGGTATGCACTAAATCAGTTGATTCAAAAGTTTCTTCAAAGTGTTTCACTTCTTCAGACATAATTCGTCTCCTTTTCTATTCTTCTCTTCAAATTCGTTTACTAAATTAGATATCTAAATCTTCCATATTGACATATTTCGCATTGCTTTCGATGAATTCACGACGTGGTTCTACACGGTCACCCATCAAGATATCTAAAATTTGATCCGCTTCTGCAGCATCTTCCACAGATACTTGTAACATTGAACGGTTTTCAGGGTTCATGGTTGTTTCCCATAATTGTTCCGCATCCATTTCCCCAAGACCTTTGTATCGTGATAATTGTGGTTTTGGATGTGCTGGTAATTCTTTTAGTTTTTCTTCAAGCTCTTTATCATTTTGAATGTAGTATTCATTTTTACCTTGTTTCAATTTGTAAAGAGGTGGTTGCGCGATATAAATATATCCAGCTTCCACTGCAGGGCGCATATAACGATAGAAAAGAGTAATGAGCAATGTACGAATGTGACTTCCATCAACATCGGCATCGGTCATGATGACTAATTTTTGGTAACGAGCTTTCGATAAATCAAAATCTCCACCAAAACCAGTTCCCATCGCTGTAAAGAGCGAACGAATTTCTTCGTTGGCTAAAATCTTATCGAGTGTTGCTTTTTCAACGTTCAAGATTTTCCCGCGGATTGGTAAAATCGCTTGGAAATGACGTGAACGTCCTTGTTTTGCTGAACCACCCGCAGAGTCCCCTTCGACGATGAATAATTCAGAAATCGTTGGGTCATTGCTTGAGCAGTCTGCTAATTTACCTGGTAAGTTTGAAATTTCTAAACCAGATTTCTTACGAGTCACTTCACGCGCACGTTTTGCAGCAAGACGTGCTTTCGAAGCTAAAATCCCTTTTTCGACAATCTTACGTGCGACTTGAGGGTTTTCCATTAAGAATTTATCGAAGTGTGTTGAGAACAGGCGGTCTGTAATCGTACGAGCTTCAGAGTTTCCTAATTTCGTTTTTGTTTGTCCTTCGAACTGTGGATCAGGGTGCTTGATAGAAATAACGGCAGTTAAACCTTCACGGACATCTTCACCGCTTAGTTTTTCTTCGTTTTCTTTCATCAATTTTTGACGACGCGCGTAATCGTTAATCACACGTGTTAGGGCCGTCTTCATCCCTGATTCGTGAGTACCACCTTCATAAGTGTGGATATTATTCGTAAAGCTGAGAAGGTTTGTATGGTATCCAGAAGTGTATTGCATTGCCACTTCTACTTGAATGCCATCTTGTTCGCCTTCTACATAAATTGGCTCTTCGAATAACACTTGTTTTGATTTATTTAAGTGTTCAACATAGCTCTTAATCCCGCCTTCGTAGCAGAATGATTTTCTAACTGGCTCTTCTTCGCGGAAATCTGTGATCGTTAATTTTAATCCTTTATTCAAGAACGCTAATTCACGCACACGGTTGGCTAATTTATCAAATTCAAAGACAGTTGTTTCTTGGAAAATTTCAGGGTCTGGTACAAAGTATACGCTCGTACCATGTTTATCTGTTTTACCAATGATTTTTAAATCATCTAAAACGGCACCACGTTTATAAGATTGCTCGTAAATGTTGCCATCTTTAAATACTTGAACGGTTAAGTCTGTTGAAAGAGCATTAACAACAGAAGCCCCAACCCCGTGAAGACCCCCAGAAACTTTATAGCCTCCGCCGCCGAATTTACCACCGGCGTGAAGCACTGTAAATACAGTTTCTACGGCAGGACGACCTGTTTTTTCTTGAATATCGACCGGAATCCCACGTCCATCATCGGTTACGCGAATGTGGTTTTCTTTTGTGATTTCGATTTCGATATGTGTCGCAAACCCAGCCAACGCTTCGTCGATTGAGTTATCCACGATTTCCCAAACAAGGTGGTGCAACCCGGCACTACTTGTTGAACCAATATACATCCCAGGACGTTTACGAACAGCTTCGAGTCCTTCTAATACTTGAATCTGACTTGCATCATATTGCGCAGCTAATTCAGCTTTGTTTTCTTCTGTCATATGCTAATTCTCACTCTCCGTTTTTAAAATAGTTCCTTTTTCAATCGGTATTACGACTGGTTCATTAATAAATTGTTGCTTAATCCCATCCAGGCTCGTTGTCGTAATAAAGGTTTGCACCTTATTTTCAATGGCCTTAATTAGATGAGTTTGTCTGTCATCATCGAGTTCGGAAAGTACATCGTCTAATAGTAGAAGAGGATACTCGCCTGTCGATAATTTCATCAATTCGATTTCCGCAAGCTTCAAACTCAGAACGGTCGAACGTTGCTGTCCTTGCGAACCATACGTTTGAACCGGAACCTCATTCAAATAAAAAATCAAATCGTCACGGTGCGGTCCAATCAGCGTTGTGGCTTGATCCGCCTCACGAGTTTGATTCTTCTTGAATTGATTCATATAAATTTCTTTCATTTGCTCAGGTGTTAAACCATCCTCCAATGGAATCGTTGCTTGATACGACACCGAGAATTTCTCACGACCAAGCGATAACTGGTCATGAATCGGAATGGCTAAAGCCTCCAATTGCTTCATAAAATCGAGACGATGAAAGACGATTTTACTAGCTAACTCGCTTAACATCTCGCTTAAAACATCTAAGTATTCGTCCGGCTGCTTTTTCTTAATGGCTAGCTGCTTCAAATACGTATTGCGCTGTTTTAAGACGCGATTATATTCCACTAAATCATAGAGGTAGAGGGAACTCATTTGTCCAAGTTCCATATCCACGAATTTACGTCTGTTTTGCGGAGACCCTTTGACAAGTGTGAGGTTCTCTGGGGCAAATAGAATGACATTCAAGTTTCCAAGGTAGGAACTGAGTCGTTTTTGCTCCAAATAATTCACTTTAGCGATTTTTCCTTTTTTAGAAAATTGCAATTCTAAATTCGTCTTTGTTGCTGTTTTTTCAACGGTCCCTTTAATCGTCGCAAACTCTTTATTCCATCCAATCAGTTCTTTGTCGTTTGTCGTGCGATGGCTCTTTGTCATCGCCAAGGCATAAATCGACTCCATCAGGTTGGTTTTCCCTTGTGCATTTTCACCAATAAAAACATGCACACCGTCTGTAAACTCTAGTTGGACAGATTCATAATTACGAAAGTTTTGTAATTGTAAATTAGTCAGCTTCATGCGTCATGTTTGTTCAAATCATTTTCATCCGATTTCATTTCTTTCACAATAAAAATACCTTCATCAGGTATTTCGACACGTGTATTCGGATATAATTTTCTACCACGTCGATTTTCTAACTCTCCATCTACAAAAACTGTATATTCTTGCAAGTACCATTTTGCTTGTCCGCCCGTTGTAATGACGTCAATATGTTTTAAAAATTGCCCTAATGTAATGTACTCATCAGAGATCGATACGATAGTTGTCATGAACTTCCTCTTTTCTAATGGATATTGGTGAGAACTCCATTAAACTCATGTATGCTCACATATTTTTAAGTAGAATAACTCTACAATATTATACAATTTTTACACGCTTTTCGCAAAGAAATTGCAAAATTTAGGGGGTTATTTCAATTTTTAGTCAAAATCAACAAAAAAGCCTAAAAAAACGAAAAACAAAATTTACTAGGATTTTTTCAAAAATTGAAAGTTTTGGGCCAAAAATCACCCCAAAATCGTGCTGCCCAAAATTCACTTATAAGTGAATTTCGGGAAAATGCAAAAATACAGTTGGAAATAAAAAAACTCGAGCCTTCAAAACGAAAGCTCGAGTGATAATTTTATAATCTATGATTACCCGTTGAATGTACGAACAGGTGTCACTAATTGAATGAAGCTATGTGGAATACCAGAGTGGTCTTCTTTTAGTTTCAATGTGAATGGACGGTTTGCTTCTAAGAAGTTGATGACAGCTTCTGAAGAACCGAATAATTTCAACGCTTCTTTTAAGTAGTCTGGGTTGAATGAAATTTCAAGTGGAGCTCCTTCGAAGTTTTCCACAGCGATTTCTTCTTCAACCGTACCGACTTCAGGAGATTTCCCTGTTAATAGAATACGTTCCGGAGAAAGTGTTAATGTCGCGATATTGTTTTTATCCGTATGTGACATTAATGAAGCACGTTCTACAGCTGCTACCAATTCGCTAGCAACGACTGTAATCGAAGTGTTCGCTCCGTCGTTAATTAAACGGTCTGTATCAGGATACATTCCTTCTAATAAACGAGAGTAGAATGATAATGTTTCTGTTTGGAACAAGATTTGATTATCTGTAATCGCAAAATCGATTGTTTCTAATCCGTCGATGATACGAGATAATTCTAATAATGTTTTACCAGGTAATGTCATTTCAAAAGTCAATGCATCACTGCCAGCTGGCATTTGTAATGGAATGATACGTTGGCTTAAACGGTGCGAGTCCGTTGCGACTGCTTTTAATTGGTTGTCTTTAATCACCATATGAATCCCTGTTAAGATTGGACGAGATTCTGCAGTTGAAACGGCAACGGCAGTTTGTACAATCACTTGTCTAAATAATGGAACAGGAATAGTGATGACATGATTTTTTTCGATTTCTGGTAATTGTGGATAATCTACTGCTGATAATCCATTTAATGTAAATGATGCATTACCTGCTGTAATCGTTGCTTGTAATTGATCATTGGTTTCAAGTGTGAATACATTTAAAGGTAATTTTTTAACGATTTCTCCAAAGAAACGAGCAGGAAGAACGATGCTACCTGGTTCTTGGACTGTTAATTGTAATTCTTCGTCTTCGATTGGTAAGAATACTTCGATAGAAACTTCTGAATCACTACCTGTTAATGTTAATCCTTCTTCACTAGCAACTAATTTAATCCCTGTCAAAATTGGAATCGTTGTTTTTGATGGGATTGCACGTTGCACATCTACAAGATTTTTTAAGAACCCTTGTCTGTTTACTGAAAATTTCATAACTGCCTCCTTTAGGGTGTGCTTTTATATTTAATTTATTTATTAATAAAATAGTAATAGTAGTAGGGCCTGTGTATATTGTGGAAAAGTCTGCTTTCCTTATAACAGAGACCATTTTTAGTTGTGGATAACCATTGTGGAAAACTCCACCGTTTTTTGGGACTTATCCACAGCTTAATAACCGAGCGAATGCTTGATTTCATTAATCACGCGAATCGTTTCTGGATCATCTTTAGCTTCTTGGCTAATTTTTTCATAGGCGTGAATGACCGTTGAGTGGTCACGACCAAAATCAGCACCAATCTTTTGAAGAGAAACACGTGTTAATTCACGAGAAAGGTACATCGCGATTTGACGCGGTTGAACCATTGTCTTCGTTCTTTTCTTTCCTTTAATATCTTCGACCGTAATATTGTAGTATTTTGCAACGGCGCTTTGGATATCATGAATCGAAAGCAGTTTTTCGTCGCCTCCAGGAAGGAACGATTGCAACGCTTCTGCAGCCAGGTCTGTTGAAATATCTTGACCAACCATCACTGAGTACGCTTGAAGACGCATCAGAGCTCCTTCTAATTCACGTACGTTTGATTGAATATGACCTGCGACATAACTCAACACTTCAATAGGAATATTAAATCCAAGTGATTGTGCTTTATTTTGTAAGATAGCAATTCTTGTTTCTAAGTCTGGTGGAGTGATATCGACAGATAACCCCGATACGAAACGAGAAACGAGACGTTCTTGCAATTCTTTAATTTCCGTTGGTTGACGGTCACTCGTTAATACGATTTGTTTTTGGTTATTGAAAAGCGCATTAAATGTATGGAAGAACTCTTCTTGAGTTGCTTCTTTTTTCGCTAGGAATTGAATATCATCGACCAGTAAGATATCCACATTACGGTAACGATTGCGGAACTCTTGCGGCGTTTTTGATCCAATCGAAGCGATCATTTCATTCATAAACTCTTCACTCGTCACGTATTTGACACGTGCGTTTGGATGGCTCTTCTTATATTTATTCCCAATGGCTTGCATTAAATGAGTTTTTCCAAGACCTACACCTCCATAGAAGAAAAGAGGGTTATAGGTATTGCCAGGATTATCCGCAACGTAATGCGCGGCAGCCGTGGCCATTTGGTTTCCTTTACCAATAATAAAGGTTTCAAATGTATATTTAGGATTCAAATGCGAGTCTTCCTCGATGGCAACCATTGTTGGAGCTTCAGGAATGTTCGGTTGAATTTCTTCAACGCCTTGATGGAATGGAGTGTTTACTGGCGCTTCATCTTCTGAATCGATAAAACGTGGTTCAAACGATTGTCTGAAGTAATCATATCCAATTTCCATGATGTCTCTAATAAGGTTATCTTGCCAATATCTCGCAAATGTTTTAGAAGGCACTTTAATATAGAGAATATTTTGTTCAATTCGAATCGGTTCAGCTGGTTTAATCCAGTGGTTAAATGTAAATTCGGAATTTGTTTTTTCAAAGTGTTCTAATAATAGTTTCCAAAATTCTTGGATGGAATTCATAAATGCACCTCCTTCTATCGTTTTCAAGATTCTAATCCATTTAACAGTGTACCATCTTTCAAAAAAGTTTTCCACAATCGGATGGAGAAAATCACAAAAAAAGTGAGATTTGGATAAGTTTATCCACAAAACGGTGGATAAGTCGAATAAAAAAGTGGAAATTCACAGAGATATACACAAAAAAAGAGCAGTTATAAACAACAAAGAAAGTTGATATAAAAGGAATTTAATAGAGTTATCCACCATTGTGTATAATTTTTGTAAACAGGATGTTATTTTGTGGATAAATTGTTTATAAGTCTGTGGAAATCGTCTTTTATGCAAAAAAACTATCCACCATCGATGTGAATAACTAAAAAAATAGAGCGAAATCAACAGTTATTTGTAGAAATTTTTAGTCTGATTATGTTATGATACTTCAGTAATTTAGTGATTAGATAGTTTATATTGACAAGTAAACATTTTATATTTATAATGTACTAGACTGTCTAGGGAGACTAGATATTTCATTTACAGTAGGAGGTGCACACGAATGAAAAGAACATATCAACCAAGCAAACGCAAACGTCAAAAAGTTCACGGATTCCGTAAACGTATGAGCACAAAAAATGGCCGTAGAGTATTAGCAAGCAGACGCCGTAAAGGTAGAAAAGTTTTAGCAGCTTAGATCACTGAACGTCTCAGTGGTCTTTTTTTTTAAAAACCATTTGAGTGACTGGAGAGATTCAAGTAGATGAAGAAATCGTTTCGAGTAAAGAAAGACCGCGAATTTCAAAAAGTATTCCACAAGGGAAAATCGACAGCGAACCGTCAATTCGTTATTTATAAATATAATAAGGAAGACCAATCCCATTTTCGTGTGGGAATCTCTGTCAGCAAAAAACTTGGAAATGCGGTTACACGTAATCGTCTAAAAAGAAGAATCCGTCATATTTTAATGGAACTTGACGACCAATTGGCGCAAGATGTAGATTTTATCGTTATTGCTCGTCAACCCATCGTACAAATGTCTTATCAAGAAATGAAAAGCAGTATGATGCATGTTTTAAAATTAGCTACAATATTACCTAAAAATGAAGATTCCTATTTATAGGTAGGAATCGTTGAAAATTAAATATTCTAAAAGGTGGGACTTTTCAGTGAAGAAAAAAAGCCAATTGATTGTATCATTAGCAGTTTTAACTTTATTTTTAGCGGCCTGTGGAACTTCTCCAATTACGGAGTCTAGTACAGGATTCTGGGATCGAATTGTTCTATATAATTTGTCTCAATTTATCATCTGGTTATCAAACCTATTAGGAGGAAGTTACGGTTTAGGGATTATCGTCTTTACGATTATTACTCGTTTAATTATGGTTCCTTTAATGCACTTCCAATACCAAAGCACGCGTAAACAAGCGATTCTTCAACCAGAAATTAAAGCGTTACGTGAGAAGTATTCAGCACGCGACCGTGCAACACAAGAAATGCTTCAAGCTGAAATGAATGCTTTATATGAGCGTGAAGGTATCAACCAATACGCTGGATGTTTACCATTATTAATTCAATTGCCAGTTATGATGGCATTGTATCAAGCAATCAGCCGTACAGACGTATTGAAACAAGGTCATTTCTTATGGTTCCAATTAGACCAACCAGACCCATATTTCATCTTACCAGTCTTAGCAGCATTAACAACGTTTGTTACAACATGGTTATCAATGAAAATGCAAGATACTGGTGGTGCTGGTAAAGTTATGATGTATGTCATGCCAGCAATGATCCTATTTATGTCTCTTGGGTTATCAAGTGCGTTATCACTCTACTGGGTAGTCGGAAACGTATTTATGGTAGGCCAAACATTACTATTAAATAATCCATTTAAATTCCAAGAAGAGCAAAAAGCGATTGCTGCTGAGAAAAAACGCCGTGCAAGAGCGCTTGAAAAAGCGAAAAGAAGACACGGAAAATAATTCTTATAGAGCTCTTGTTGAAATGTCTCAATCATGAGATAATAACAATGATTTTTATAGAGTAGGAGAGTTTACGATGACAAATACAATTAAAGTAAGTGACGTTTCAGTAGAAAAAGCAATCCAAAAAGGATTACGTCAGTTAGGATTACCGCAAGACCAAGTGTTTGTGGAAGTCATTTCTGAAGGTAAAAAAGGATTGTTTGGCTTCGGTCAAAAAAATGCTGAAGTGGAATTAACACCAGTCGCTACAATGGTTAGCGAAGAAGTAGTAGAAGAAGTTGTGGAACCTGTTGTTGAAACAGTGGAAGAAACAACTGTCGAGACAGTAGAAACTGTGGAAGTTCCTGAAGAAGACTTCGAGGACGATGATTTCGAAGAAGAAGAAGGAGACGCAGATTACGAAGAAACTGTAGACCAATTAGAAGAAGCTGCTCGTGTGACAAAAGAATACTTAGAAGGCATCGCTAAAACATACGGCGCTGAAGCAACAGTAACAGTTGAAGCACGTCGTGATCGCATGACTTTCGTATTCGACACAGACAAACAAGGTCTTTTAATCGGAAAACACGGTAAAATCTTGAATGCTTTACAAGTACTTGCGCAAGTATCTGTACACCGCTTCATCAAAGGACGTATTTCAGTTCAAGTGGATGTTGGTGACTACCGTGCACGTCGTAGTGAAACACTACAACAAATTGCGGAAAGAACAGCTCGTAAAGTATTAAAAACAAAACAACCTGTTTACTTAGAGCCACTTCCAGCGTATGAAAGAAAACAAATTCACGCTGCGTTAAGTAAAAACAAACGCATCTCAACTCACTCAGAAGGTAAAGAACCACATCGTTACCTCGTAGTTGAAATCGCAGAATAGAAAAATGACAGCTTATGACCGTTTCGGTTATAAGCTTTTTTTGTGCTTTCAAAATCGACTTTTAAAGGATAATGCTTAGAATGATTATTATATCAAGCATTTTTATGAAATTATTTGTAATGAAAATAACTTTCAAAATTATAAAAAACACTTATATAAAATAATATATAATCGTCATTTTCATTCAGAAAAAGAGAAAAAATCCCACAAAACTCTACCAAAATGAAGTTTTTCCTTTGGATATATCGATAAATAAAGGTATAATGAATTTGATATAGGGAACATATATTAAATAAAAGAAAGGAGATATTTATGGATATTCAAATTTTTGTGAATCGAAGAAAAGAACTAGGTTTATCTCAAATTGAATTGAGTGAGGGTATTTGTACACAAGCTACATTGAGTCGATTCGAAAATCACGGTCAAATTCCCTCAATGAAAATATTGACCTTGCTTTGCAAAAAGTTGCAAATGGACGTAGGGGAGTTATTTCCATCTGTAGCGATTAAAGATTCAGTGCTAAATAAAAAACTTGATAAAATCGAATTTAATATTGTGAGTATGGAATACGAAGAAGCAGAAGAGCTCATCAAGAGTATTAATGTCGCACATCTGACGACTCAACAAGAGTGGCGATATTTATACTTAAAAGGTTTCACACAAACCTTAATGAACAAAGATGATGCAGACAGTTTCTTCTATTTTAATCAATTATTAGCGGATCATTCAGACGTAGATAATAAGTATATCTTTTTAGCATATACCGGAATTGGACTTATTTATATGAATCAAGCCGATTATGATAAGGCAGAATACTTCTTTGAAAAAGCTATTCACCAAATTGATTCATATACCATCGAATCTGTAGAAGATGTTTGTCGTGTCCTAACAGTCCTATATTACGCAGCAACATTTTATGCGACGATTAAGGAATATGATACAAGTGATGTTTTATTACGCCGAGGGGTAACGATTTGTGGGGAAAATCATGTTACTTACTACTTAGCGCGAATCAAATATTTACTAGCTGAAAATGCTTATGAAAATAAATTTGAGCAAGAAGAAATTAAAGAATTAATAAGAGACGCTGCCGCATTTGCCAGACTGAATAAAAATACTGTATTATTAGAAAAGATAAAAGTATTTGAAGACCGTTTGGCGAAAGGAGAATAGATATGTCTATTCGTCTCAAAAAGGAAGATTTCCTTAAAAAAGAAAAACTCGAAGTTCCTGAAACATTGAAAGAGGAACTAGTCAATGATGAGTATGATTTAGATAGTTTTGGAGATGCGTTTATTATGATGCCAAAAATGGAAGAAGATAAACGTCAACAAAACCTTGAAAAGAACATCAAAAAAGAGTGGCTCGAGGATTTCGAAAACTAGTTTCTACTATAATATAGTAAACAAATTCAAAAAGAAGACTTTGGTGAGTTCGCCGAGGTCTTCTTTTATGTTTGAAAAAGCATTTCTGTAAACATTTTATTTGAAGTTTTTTCATAAAAAATTCTTACTAAAAATAGCGTCATTTTAGTTGAAATTGCCTATCAGTTATGATAAATTAATATCACTGTGAATCGAACGTTCGCTTTCAAAACATTTTCAAAAAAAGTTTTGAAAACAGCAAACGTAATCGTTTGACGGAAGCCCTATATTATGATAATATATAGGAGTTGTTGCAAAACAACGATTGACCTTTGAAAACTGAACAAAGAAGACGAACCAA
>CAUVGI010000026.1:0-18431 GCA_963551375.1 uncultured Streptococcus sp.
GTGGAAAAAAGGATTAGAAATATTTATTTGGGAGGATAAATATTCTCTTTGGGAATAACTAAAGTATAGAGGCACATTATGAAAATACTATGAAAATACAATTTTCATTTTGCACTTTCTTTTCAATTTTTCTATGAGAATCTTTACTTATTTATGATATGCATGTCCGGCATTAATACGGAATGCACGGTAAATTTGTTCAGTTAGAACGAGTCTCATCAATTGATGCGGCAACGTAATACGACCAAATGAGATCTTACGGTCGGCACGTTTTTTCACGGCTGGACTCAACCCAAGAGAGCCACCAATCACAAAGACCATCGAGCTCTTGCCGTGAAGCGCGAAAGTATCCATCTCTTTTGCGAGTTGTTCTGAACTCACTAAGTCTCCTTCTATTGCCATTGCGACAACGACATCCCCATCTTTAATTTTAGAAAGGATACGCTCGCCCTCTTTTTCGAGCACTTGTTCCATCTCTTTATCGCTTAAATTCTCAGGAGCCTTCTCGTCTGGCACTTCAACCACCTGGAACTTGCAGTAGCTACCTAAGCGTTTCGCGTATTCATCGATTCCTTGTTTTAAATATTTTTCTTTCAGTTTTCCTACACTCACAATTGTGATATTCATTTGATCCCCTCATTTCACAAATTATCTTACCTTTTTTTGGAAAAAATTGCTTGTTTTATCCCTTTATCCACAGTTATCCACAAAGTTATCCACATGTACACATGTTCGCCCCTAAATTTTGGGCTTTTTTTATGAAAAACACTAGATATTGATTCAAAATTTTTATTTGTTATCTAATTGTTATATTTCTAAAAGGTGGAAATATGCGAGTTATCCACAGTTATCCACACACTTTTTGTGTATACCAAAACACTGTTATATCAACGTTTTTAGCAATTGACCACCAAAGTTATCCACAATAAAAATTTATCATGTGAATAACTTTTTTCAATAAAATCCGATAATTAAGCCGTTTTTAGCCTATCTATTTTCAACACTCATTTTCCACTTCACAGACTTGACAAGGGGATAATCCCACAGTTTTCCACAGACTTATCCACATTTTTGTGGATAACTTCGTGGAAATACACAAAAAAGTCGAATAGCACTTCGCTATCCGACTCCTTTTTCGTTATTGTTATAAACTTGGACTGTTCGTTTCTGTTAGAGAAATCGTTGTTGTTTGTTTTTGTCCATTTCTATAGTATGTTACTTCAAGCTTATCGCCAACTTTATGGCTGTAAAGAACTTTACGTAAGTTTTGAATGCCTTCGATCTTTTTTCCATCCATTTCAACGATGACATCGTAGGCTTGTAATCCTGCTGCTTTGGCACTACCTTTCGCCATGACTTCTGCAATAACGACTCCGTTCTTCACATCTCGTGGTAAATTCAATTGCTCGATTACTCGTTCATTCACACTTGATAAGTTTACCATTGAAATTCCAAGAGCTGGACGTGTAATTTTCCCGTCCGTTTCGAGTTGTTTAATAATCGAAACAACTTCGTTACTTGGAATCGCAAATCCCATTCCTTCAACAGAAGATTTCGAAATTTTCATTGAGTTAATTCCGATGACTTGGCCAGCGCTATTAATTAACGCTCCCCCTGAGTTTCCTGGGTTAATCGCCGCATCTGTTTGAATGGCCGTTACGACCCAGTCTTCTTGTCCATCACCATCAACGTCTGTGGCAACAGCACGGTTAGTTGCTGAGACGATTCCTTGCGTTACACTTGTTGCGAATTCACTTCCAAGAGGGGAACCAATCGCAATCGCTGTTTGCCCAACTTCAACCTCATCTGAATTCGCAAATTCTGCGACAGTTGTAACATTTGTATTGGCAATACGAATCACGGCTAAGTCTGTCCATTGGTCACTACCAACAAGCTCAGCTTTTTCGCGTGTTCCGTCTGCTAAAAGAACTTCCAATTCTTGTGACTTCGCAATAACGTGATAGTTCGTCACGATATAGGCATATCCACCCTCATTTTTATAAATGACTCCACTACCTTCAGACGCAGTAGCTAATTCTCCTCCGGTTTGTTGTGTGCCGTATAAGTTATTTCTTGAAGTTGCTTGTTTGTTAATGACTGAAACGACTGCATTTTTCACTTCAGCAACTACTTTAGTGATTTCTGTTCCACCTTTTGTAGATGTTGTAGATGTTTTAGTTGTGTCTACTTGTGTTTGTGAGGGCTGTGTAGCAGGTGTTGTTGCTTGGTTTGCTGGATTTGTTACGGCCATAATTCCAACTCCTCCGGCAACAGCGACTGCTCCTCCCAATAATCCGCCGATAAAGCCATTTTTAAAAGCTTTCGATGATTTTTTTCTTTGTAATTGTTCTTGTGACATCTGCTCACTCCTCTCATTTGTAAATATACAATAATTTTTTGATGTGAAATTTATATGAAATTAAGCTTATAGAGTACTTAAAAAACTCTTTCGAACTTGCTAAGTTTTTAAACGGTAAATAATTTTGTGGGTTCATACGGATCCGTATGATAGAGCTCGAACGCCTGATGAACGCCTTTATCATGCGTTTGGAAGATACTTTCGGCTGTCTGATAGGCGATTTCCTTCATATTATTATCTTGACTTAAGTGACCTAGATAAATTCGTTTCGTGCGGTCACCCATCATTTCACACATCGCAAGTGCGCCATCATCATTCGATAAGTGCCCCTTGTCGCTTAAAATACGTTGTTTCAAATGCCAAGCATATGGTCCCATTCGAAGCATTTCTAAATCATGATTGCTTTCGATGAGATACGCATCTGCATTTTTCAACAAGCCTCTTAGCTTATCACTCACATAACCCGTGTCTGTCAGCATCACGAACTGCTTGCCCTCGCGTTGAAAACTATAAAATTGAGGAGCTGCTGCATCATGCGATACCGCAAAACTCATCACATCTAAGTCTCCAAACGTGAGCGTTTCTCCAGTATTGAAGATTTCCTGTTGTTCGAGAGCGACTTTCCCAATCTTTCCAGCCATCGCTTGCCATGTTTTTTCATTGGCATAGATTGGAATCCCGTACTTACGAGCCAGAACCCCAATCCCTTTAATGTGGTCGGAATGTTCATGGGTAACCAGAATGGCATCCACATCTGAAATGGAGCGATCAATCTTCTCCATTTGCGCAGTAATGGCTTTACCAGTGAGTCCACAGTCCACTAATATTTTTTGTTTTGGTGTTTCGATGTAAGTAGCATTTCCCGAGCTACCACTCGCGAGTAAACTCACTTTCAAACCTTGTTCTTGCATGTTTATTCCCTTCTTATTGTTGTTGTACACTTTGCGTTGTTGTGTTATTTGTTGTTGTACGCTGTGTTTGCGTATTGGTTGTTTCTAGCGTTTCATTCGCTAGAACCGTTCCATGAATCGCATCCACACGACGGGCAATTAATTGTCCGTCAGCTTGACGAATCTCAATATACCACGCAGGTGAGTATATTGAAAAATCTTTTAATACAAGCGATTGATAATACGATAATTTCACCAATTGAACGGTTGCCTTCGATGAAATTCGTCCCGCTAAATAGAGAATCTCAACCGCTTTTTGAGCCGTAATCAATTCACGCTCTTTCCCAAGTACTTGCACACTTCCAGCATAAATCTGTTCGTAGCTTACGACTTGGTCATTGGCATTAATCGTGAAAATGATTTGACTCGAACCGTCCATAATCGTTAGCTTGTCAGCTTTTTGCGTATAAATCACTTTACGAGTAGTCGGATTATAGGACGACCACGTATATTGATTTCCGAAGGCCACTTGATTATTTTCAACGATTTTTGTTAAATCCGCAAAGCTATCAGCAGATACAGATCCGCTTAAGTCTAATTGGATTGGTGTCACAAATTGCCCGTTAATAATATTTTTTTCTAGCGTTACGACTTGATTTGGTAAACTAGACAATTTTCCATCTGTAGATTCCGGTGTTACTTGAATAATCGGAACGGACTCTACTGTCGCATTTAGCGTTGGTAATGTAATTCCGTCTAACTTCATTTGGTCAATGACGTTAATACTTGTATTCAACGGATTTTTCACATCAGATCTTTTTTGCCATACTAATCCGAATAAGAATAAATCGAGTATAAAGAAGCAGACGATGAGAACGACTGCGCTTCTCTTAAAATCCATCTGCGTCACCTCCCGTTGTTGTCGGTTCATTCGCTGGTTCTGTTTGACTCTTCTCGGCTTTTAATTCAGCCAGAGTCTTCCAAGTCCCATTCTTTTTAATGTACCATGTTGGTGTAAACTCAACGATTTGCACACTCTCACTACTGATTGTCCATGAATAGCCGATACGAATATCTTCAATTTCATTCATGACGAAGCCTTCGTTCAACATTTCAGTGACGATTGTCTTCCCACCAACAACTGTTACCTTCTTACTTTTCGTTGGCAAAGGTGTTTGTGCAATCAGTGATGAGGTTCTCATTTTCTCGATTCCTGTTGAATTGACCTTTATTTGCGTGAAACCTTCTTTACCACTGGATAAGATTGGATAAGAATCCACGTAACGAACATATTCAACGAGATTATTATTTAAATCTACCGAGAATAGACTTACGCCCATTTGCCAGCCTCCAAGACGTTTCATCTGGCCGAAAGTTTGCGTTAAATTATTAGTATAGAGTAACGTTTCCTCTCCTGAGCGGTTCTCGAAGAAAGTGACCACATTTGTCGTACGGTCTAATTTCAATTGCGATAAATTATCATTGTATACAACGGTCTTTCCGTCTCCACGCGTACGAATTTCTGATTGATTCGTAAATAACTGAGTAATATAGAAACTCATTGGAATCTGCTCGATTAAATAGGCAGACTGTTCCACATTCAAATTATCTTGTTCGACAAAGAATTGTTTTGTTTTTCCACGATACGATTCAACTTCGTAAAAATCACTATCCGCGTATAATCCCTCTAATGATGTTTTGAAACTTTCATTTACTTTAGCACTGTAGAGTTGTTTCGTGTCATCATTGATGAAATAAGCAGTAGAAGGATCATCTGTGCGAATCACAATACGAGAAAAGCGGTCATTATTTAAGTCGTCGATATTTCCATCAAAGAATCGGTTCACAATTCCAAATGAATGCAACCCATCAAATAAAATCTGAATTCTGGCTTCACGTAAGACGAGATTTTCATAACTAGTCTCGTCCATGACTTCTAAACGCGCTAAATTCGTAAATTGTTTATTTAAGTGTGCATTGACTTCCTTCATAATGGAAGCACTGCTCGTCATTTCGAACTTATTTTTGTTCGTTAGAACCATTCGAGTCGGTCTAAATACATCTTCTGTTGTATAAGTTGCACGAACTTGCACACCTGTATCTTGTTGTGTTGTAACATTGTTATTATTTTGCTTTTGATTCGTAAAGAAATCAACCGGACGTACTACGATGAGATACGTAAACACAAAGCTAATGGCCATTAATACAAAGAGCGCCGTTAGCATTGCTCGATAACGTTTAAAATTCATCCCATTCACCGTCCTCTTCAAATGGAACATATGGTAGAGAAACAAAGAATGTAGACCCTTTGTTTTCAATACTGTTCACCCAAATTTTACCACCGTGTAATTGAACGACTTCTTTCGCGATAGCCAGTCCAAGACCACTACCACCCATCGCTCTTGAGCGAGCCTTATCTACACGATAGAATCGGTCGAATAAGTGTGGAATATCCTTACGAGGAATTCCCAACCCTTCGTCACTTACACTCACGATTAAATCCGTATGAGTTTCCATTAAACGAACGATAATACGACCTCCGTCTGGAGAATATTTAATCGCATTATTGATAATATTATCCAACACTTGCGTCATCTTATCTTGGTCAATTTCAACCCATAAATCTCGTTGTGTGATATCCGTTAAAATACGGTAATTCTTTTCACGATATTGGTCACTTGAAAGCACCATATCGAAACGGTTGGCAATATGTTTCACCAACTCGTTCATATTCACGAACTCCTTATCGAGTTCAAGACGGTTTTGGTCCATACGCGATAAGTTGAGTAAGTCCGTAATCATACGCATCATACGGTCTGTTTCAGTTTCGATAACATGTAAGAATTCTGGCGCAATTTCTTTATTTTCCCATGCCCCATCCACTAACGCTTCTGTATAACTCTTAATACTTGTTAGTGGAGTACGTAATTCGTGGGAAACGTTCGATACGAAATTACGACGTTCGCGGTCGATTTTCTCTTGTTCGGTAACGTCTGTTAATACGCAGACAAGACCGCTAATAAATCCAGATTCACGTTGAATCACTGAGAACTCACATTGCACGATGGTATCTTCGCCATCTTCTTCAAACGTAATCAACCGTTCTTCTTGAGACTCTAATAAATCCCTGAAAGTAACAGTACGGTCGAGTCTTAATACATCTAATAATGGTGTCCCGACAATTCGTTCGCTACGTAAGTTTAAAATATCTAACGCTGCCGCATTGATAATTACAATACGTCCACGACGGTCGGTCGCAATTACCCCGTCACTCATATGACGTAGGACACTATCCAACCTTTGCCGTTCCGCTTCGGTCCCTTCTTGCGCTTCTTTAATCTTCACAGAGAGGTCGTTAATGGCTTGCCCTAATTGACCAAGCTCGTCATCTCCGTAAATCATCACTTCACCCGTATAGTTTCCTTCAGCAATCTGTTCCGTTTGTTGCTTCATCTCTGCGATTGGACGCGTAATCCCTTGTGAAATCATCACGGTAATCACGATAGCCAAAATAATGACAAAGATAGAAGAACTAATAAAGATAACCCCGATATCTTTGACTTGCGTATAACGCGATTCGAAATTCGATGTTACTGAAATAATCCCAACCGGATTCCCTGAAGCAGTATTCACTGGGTCAATCGGTGAAACGTATTTCCAATAACGCGTTTCGCCTTCCGTGAAGTTATAACTTTGCACGGTATTCGACACAACGACTTGTTGAACGTCCGCTTCTGTTGAACGGGTTCCTACAACAGATTGTTGCGTTTGGTTCGTTGTTCCCAAAATATATCCTTGCATGTCCATGATGCGAATTTCGACAATACTATTCCCTGTTGGGTAATCTTGTAATAATTGCGAAATTTCAGACATCTTCGCTTCATCGGTCGCATCTTTTGCCAAAATCGGCTGCACGTTATTCTTCAAGAACCCTACTTGCAGTTGGATTTGTTCTTGGAAGTTGGAAATCATTTGCGACTCTAATTGCGTTAAGAAGTTCACGACAATGAGTTGCAGCGAAATAACTAAGAGCAAGATGAACAGCATCGGAATCTTAAATTGAATGGAACGAAAGAATCGTTTCATTGTATTCATGAGTCATTTTCCCCTCTACTTTTTAGCAAAATACGCTTTTCTTGCCGGTAGATCAGTTGGCAAGGAAAAGCGCATTTCAATCTTAAGCTTCTTTTTCTTGATCTGGGGTCTTAATGTAGTAACCTACCCCACGACGAGTCATAATCCATGTTGGGTGACTCGGTGTATCTTCGATTTTTTCACGTAAGCGACGTACCGTAACGTCCACTGTACGCACATCTCCGAAGTAATCATATCCCCAAACCGTTTGCAACAAGTGCTCACGTGTAATGACTTGTCCGATATGTTTTGCTAAGTAATGAAGTAATTCAAACTCACGGTGCGTTAATTCGATTTCTTCGCCACGTTTTGAAACCACATAAGCATCTTCATGGATAATGAGTGAGCCTAATACGATTTCGTTAGCTGTTTTTTCTTCTTCGGTTTCCGCTGGAGCTAATTGTTGACGACGTAAGTTTGCTTTCACACGCGCGATTAACTCACGGTTTGAGAAAGGTTTTGTCACATAGTCGTCGGCTCCAAGTTCAAGACCTAAAACTTTATCGATTTCAGAGTCTTTTGCTGTCACCATGATAATTGGGACATTGCTTGTTTTACGGATTTCACGGCACACTTCTAAGCCATCAATTTTCGGTAACATTAAGTCTAAAATAACTAAATCTGGATTTTTTTCGTTGAAAGCCACCAGACCCTCTTCACCGTCAAAGGCTGTGATTACCTCGAAGCCCTCTTTTGTAAGACTAAACTTGACGATGTCTGAGATTGGCTTCTCATCATCTACAACTAGGATTTTTTTCATATAAATCCTCCTTTACTCTATTACTTTTTTATGCCCAAACACTTTCTAAAATGTTGGTTTGTTCTCTATCTGGTCCTACACTGAATGTAGAAATACGTACGCCGACTAATTCTGAAATACGACGAACATAGTTGCGTGCATTTTCAGGAAGCTCTTCGAGTGAACGGCAACCTGTAATGTCTTCGTTCCAACCTGGTAATTCTTCATACACAGGTTCGCATTGTCCTAGTTCTACTAGGCTTGCTGGGTAGTGAGAAATTTCTTCTCCATTTGGTTTACGGTAAGCCACACAGATTTTCACTGTTTCTAAACCTGTTAAAACATCGATACTGTTTAAGCTTAAGTTTGTAATGCCTGATACACGTTTAGAGTGACGCATTACAACGCTATCGAACCAACCAACACGTCTTGGGCGTCCAGTTGTTGTACCGTATTCACGTCCGACTTCACGAATACGTGAGCCGATTTCATCAAATAATTCTGTTGGGAAAGGTCCATCTCCTACACGAGAAGTGTACGCTTTACATACCCCAACGACTTTATTAATTTTTGAAGGTCCAACACCGCTACCAATCGTTACCCCACCAGCAACTGGGTTTGAAGATGTTACGAATGGATAAGTACCTTGGTCGATATCCAACATAACCCCTTGTGCCCCTTCGAATAATACACGTTTTCCTTGGTCTAATGCATCGTTTAAAATCACTGAAGTGTCGCAAACGTATTGTTTCATTTGTTGACCATATTCGTAGTACTCTTCGAAAATGTCATCAAACTCAATTGGTTCTGCATCGTACATTTTAGTAAAGAGACGATTCTTTTCAGCTAAGTTGATTCTTAGACGTTCCGCAAATACTTCACGGTCTAGTAAATCTGCCACACGAATCCCAACACGCGCTGCTTTATCCATGTAGCAAGGTCCAATCCCTTTATTCGTTGTTCCAATTTTGTTGTCGCCTTTAGCTTCTTCTTGTAATTGGTCTAAGCGAATGTGGTATGGCAAGATGACATGCGCACGGTCTGAAATACGTAAATTATCAGTAGTCACATTTCTTTCGTGTAAATACGCAAGTTCTGTGATTAGAGATTTTGGATTCAATACAACCCCATTTCCAATCACGCTGATTTTCTCTGGTGAAAAAATCCCTGATGGAATTAAGTGAAGTTTATAAGTCACTCCATTGAATTGAATCGTATGTCCTGCATTGTCTCCCCCTTGATAGCGGGCAATGACTTCTGCGTTCTCACTGAGGAAGTCTGTAATTTTTCCTTTACCTTCGTCTCCCCATTGTGTTCCTACTACTACTACTGATGACATTTGACGCACCTCTTCTTTGTATTATTCATTTAAATGTCTATGATTAGGCCATTGGAGCGTTTTGCTCGACTCCGTCTGGCACAAGATTTGTAAATTTATTAAATTCTTTCATGAAGTTCAATTCAACCGTTCCACGAGGACCGCTACGGTTTTTCTCGATAATCACTTCAATGGTACTATTTGGTTCCACCTCTGGAACATGTCCATTCTCATCTGGTTCTTGACGATAGTAATCATCACGATATAAGAACGCTACAATATCCGCGTCTTGCTCGATAGATCCAGATTCACGAATATCTGACATGATTGGTCGTTTATCTTGACGCTGTTCCACACCACGCGATAATTGCGAAAGTGCGATAACGGGAACTTTTAATTCCTTCGCTAATTTCTTCAAGTTACGAGAAATTTCAGAAACCTCTTGTTGACGACTCTCTTTTCCGTTTCCTTCAATCAACTGCAAGTAGTCGATGACGACTAGCCCAAGATTATTACGCTCTTGTTTTAGACGACGACATTTTGCACGGATTTCAGCAACACGAATCCCTGGAGTATCATCAATAAAAATTGGTGCTTCAGATAATGCTCCGGTCGCCACGAAATATTGTGTATATTCTTCAGGCGTTAATTTACCTGTTTTCAAATGTCCTGCGTTGATGCTAGCATGTGAACAGATAATACGCTCTACAAGGGACTCAGCCCCCATTTCAAGACTGAAGATAGCTACCGTTTCGTTCAAGTTCACGGCAACGTTCTTTGCAATATTCAATACAAAGGCCGTTTTACCAACAGATGGACGAGCCGCTAAGATGATTAACTCATCCGCATGTAGCCCTGACGTCATTCTGTCTAAGCCGATATATCCTGTTGCAATCCCTGTCACTTCACCATTGTTTTTCGCACGCTCTTCTAAGCTTTCATAAGCGGTACGAAGAACCGAGCTGATTGGAATAAAACCAGCCTTATTTCGTCCTTCCGATACTGAAAGAATATCTTTCTCAGCAGTATCCAAAACGTTGGCAATTGGTTCATCCTCTTGGTAAGCCGTTTTTACAATATTTGTCGAAGTTTTAATTAATTTGCGACGCGTAGATTTTTCTAAAACGATTTGTGTATAGTACTCTACGTTGGCTGCAGTTGGCACTTTATCAAGAAGTTCGATTAAAGTTACTTCTCCACCAATATTCTCCATTTGATTCTTTTGTCTTAAAATCTCTGAAACGGTGATTGCGTCAATATCGATATTGTTTTGGTTTAATTCAATCATTGCCGCAAAAATTAATTGATGAGAAACACGATAAAAATCTTCCGGTGTCAAAAATTCCATAACGGAAATAATCGAGTCACTAGCAAGAAGAATAGACCCTAAAACGGCTTCTTCTGCCTCAATATTTTGTGGTGGAACTAAATTTGGATATAGTTCTTCCATTCAAACACCCTTTCTACTAAAAATAACCATAAAAATACAGTTTCATTGTATCATAAAACGCTGTAATAAAACAGAAGAGTGAGTCTTTTCTAGCATGGAAACTGGAATGTTTGTTTGCAACTTTGTGAATTATATCACATACTTAAAACCAAAAGAAAAAGGATTCTCCGCCGTGGGAAAATCCTTTGTAACTCTTATTATTGAGCAACGATATTTACAGTCATAATTGCTGTTACATCGTGGTGTAATTTAACAGGTACACGAGTGTATCCTAAGGCACGAATTGGTGCTGCTAATTCGAATTTACGACGATCAAGCTCTACATTGAATTTTTTGTTGAATTCTTCTGCGATTTGCTTCGCTGGGATAGCTCCGAATAGACGGCCATCTTCCCCTGCTTTCGCTTTAATGGTTACAACTGTATCTTCGCGTTCTAAGAACTCTTTAATTTCTTTGGCTTTTGCTAATAATTCGGCATTGTGCTTTTCTTCAGCTTTCTTTTGACCTGATAAAGTTGCTAAGTTTGCTGAATTTGCTTCTTTAGCTAAACCGTTTTTGATTAGGAAGTTTTGTGCGTATCCATCTGCAACGTTTTTAACGTCACCTTTTTTTCCTTTACCTTTTACATCTTTCAAGAAAATTACTTTCATGTTTCTTCCTCCTAATTATAAGTTAATTTCACTACCAATTTCTTCAATGACTTGAATTAACTGGCGGATTGCATCTTCAATCGTGATATCAGATAACTGAGTTGCAGCATTCGATAAATGTCCGCCACCACCCATTTTTTCCATCACACGTTGTACGTTTTTGTTTCCTAAACTACGGGCACTAATACCCACACGACCATCATTCCGTTTTGTAACCACAAATGAAGCATCAATGTTTTCCATCGATAACATCATATCGGCCGTTTGTGCAGCCACGACTGTCGGATATACGGTATTTTCTTCACCGTGAACAATTCCGACATTGTTAGGAAGCATTTCGAGCGAGTTCAGTAGATGTGAACGCATTAAGTACGTATCTACATTTTCTTTTAACAAGCGTTGAATCAGAATTGTATCCGCACCAACGGATTTCAAATAGCTGGCTGTATCAAAGGTACGAGACCCTGTACGAAGCGTGAAATTACGCGTATCTACAATGATACCAGCAAGTAGGGTTGTTGCTTCGATTGGCTGAAGTTTCTCAGCATCTTCAGATTGATATTCTAGCAATTCTGTAATCAATTCACCGACAGATGAAGCATATGGTTCAATATAAACCAAGTCAGGATTTTCAGGGAATTCCTCTCCACGACGGTGATGGTCGATAATCACTAATTTATTGGCCTTTTTAACAATCGATGGAGCAGCACATAGGGAAGGCTTGCTTACATCGACAATAATCACTAATGTATTTTCAGTCAGTAGAGCTTCCGCCATTTCTGGATTTACGATAGAAGAGTAGAGACGTTCATTATCTTTGATTACTTCCATCAATTTCCTGATATCATGCGAATATTGCTCTGGATTTGTGACAATCCATGAGGTTTTACCGTGCATTTTAGCGATTCTTCGAATACCTAAACATCCACCAATGCAGTCCATATCTGGATACTGATGTCCCATAACCATTACTTGATCCGCTTCTGCAATAAGGTTTTCTAATGCTTGAGAAACCATGCGAGAACGTACTCTTGTACGTTTTTCTAACGGGTTGCTCTTACCACCATAGAAGCGTGTTTCTTCGTTTTTAGAACGAACAACGACTTGGTCACCGCCTCGTCCTAAGGCTAAATCAAGGTTATCTTGCGCAAATTTAGCAATTGCACCATAATCCATCTCTTCTTGAGTATCATCCGCATATGAGAACCCCATACTTACGGTTAGTGGGGTATTTTGTTGAGCAGTTGTCTCACGAACACGGTCAATAATCTCAAATTTTGTTTTTTCAAGCTCAGAAAGGATATTTTTATCTAAAAATGCAACAAAACGGTCTGAACTTACACGTTTTAAGTAGATATTATTATGATTTGCCCAGCTAGTAAGCTGATTTGTTACGAAGTTATTCAAGTTGGACTTCTTACGGTCACTGAGGGATTGAGAGACTTCAGCAAAGTTATCAACGAAAATCTGTCCAAATACAGGTCTTTCGTCTAGATAAGTTTCTTTAATCAACGCATATTCCGTAATATCCATCATGTAGAGCATTCCAATATCGTTATGGTAGACTGTTTGGAAGTATTTATCTTTCCAATGGACCACATTATCTTTATCATCATCCAGATTTTTAACGATATTCGCTAATTCTGGATCAATCGCTTCAAGTTTGAATCCTAATAGTTCTTTTCGTTCGAAATACTTTTGTAAATAAGGGTTAATCCATTGAATTTCACCATTATCATCTAACAAAAGCATTCCAATCGGCATTTTAATAGAGGCATCTTGTGAACCTTTATTAATTTTGTACGATAAATTCGTTACATAATGATTCGTTTCTTTAATAATGTAGTTTGCAAACGAATAGAGGAGTGTTCCTAATAAAATAACAAATAAAGTAAGGATAAGTCCCATCCATATATTCATCACGTACGCAATAATCAGCATACAGACAATGATGGCTATAAATGAGATTCCGTATTTCTTCATTGTTTCACTTTTAAGAAATGTCGGTAAAGCCTTAATACGTTCTTTTAGGCTTTTCTTCATTCTTGCACCTTCTTTCTATATACCTTATTTTACCACAGTTTTGGCCCTTCGTCAGTTCTCTAAAATTGTTTCACGTGAAACAATTTAGAGAGAGGGTAGGGTACAAATGTTTCACGTGAAACATTTTAAAGGTTAGTTTCTCAATCGAATGTTTCACGTGAAACATTCTAATTTATGTATTAAAGTTTAGATTAAAAGCTAAACCTCAATCTGTTTAATCAATTATCAGTATTTTTATAAATAGATAATCAGTTATAAAAAATAGCATTTAAATAAAATAAAAAAGGATTGAGAAATTCTCAATCCTTTTATTTATTATTAGTCAACTGTTGTGAATGGTAATAATCCCATGATACGAGCACGTTTGATTGCAACAGTTAAAGTACGTTGGTGTTTAGCACAAGTACCTGTTACACGACGTGGTAAGATTTTACCTTTTTCAGAAATGTAACGTTTTAATAATTCTACATCTTTGTAATCAATGTAGTCGATGTGGTTTGCACAGAAGTAGCAAACTTTTTTACGACGGCGTTGACCGCCACCTCTACGTTGTTGAGCCATTATGGTATCCTCCTTTTAAACTTTAGAATGGTAAATCATCATCTGAAATGTTGATTGTCTCTCCATTGCTTAAGAATGGGTCAGACGCACCACCACCGAATGATGAAGTAGGAGTATTAAATTGATTAAAGTTATTCGTTTGATTTTGTTGGAATCCGCCGTGAGAGCTTTGATCATTAGCAGGGCGTTGTTCAGTAACATTACGTGATTCTAATAACGAGAAGTTCTCAGCTAGCACTTCAGTTACATAAACTTTTTGACCTTGTTGGTTATCATAGCTACGTGTTTGAATACGTCCTTCAATTCCTACTAGTGAGCCTTTACGAGTGAAATTCGCAAAGTTCTCTGCAGCTTTACTCCACATTACACAGTTAATAAAATCTGTCTCACGTTCACCATTTTGGTTTTTGAAACGACGTTCAACTGCAACCGTGAAGGTAGCATAAGCAGTTCCGTTTGAAGTATAACGTAAATCAACGGCACGTGTTAAGCGTCCAACTAATACAACATTATTAATCATTTAATTCTTACTCCTTTCAAGATTTATGTTTACTTATAATAAACAATTATGCTTCTAATTTAACGATCATGTGACGTAAGATGTCATTGTTGATTTTCGCTAAACGGTCGAATTCATCGATTGCAGCAGCATCTTCAGCAGTGATGTTCACTAAGTGATAGATACCTTCTTGGAAATCTTTAATTTCGTATGCAAAACGACGTTTCGCCCAGTCTTTAGATTCAACAACAACTGCTCCGTTGTCTGTTAAAACAGCATCAAATCTTGCAACCAATTCAGCTTTAGCAGCTTCATCGATGTTTGGACGGATGATATATAAAATCTCGTATTTTGATGTTTGACTCATTGACTGTCACCTCCTTATGGACTTTTGGCCTACTGAATTTTCAGCAAGCAAGGAGAGTATCATTTCTAATACTCACGTTCAATCATTATAGCAAACAAAGCTATAGAATGCAACAGAAATCCGCACTACAGAGGTGCTCAAGAAAATTTGTGAGTAGCAAAAAAAGTTTCAATATATCATATCTGATATGTAGCATATATGTTACAATTGGCTTATAAAGGAATTAGGGGGAAAAAGAAAAAATGGTGGATTATTTAAAGCGGCTTTTTGCCCGTCTTGACGCGAAATATGAGACTTTTAGGGATGATTTTGAAGCGGAATATTTTCTTCAGAAAAATGCTTTAACGATGATCAGACTTCGGAGAGAATCTGGACTAACACAAACGGAATTCGCTAGAAACGCCGGTATGACGCAAGGAAATCTCTCTAGGCTCGAAAAAGGAAATTATAATCCTACGCTCGCGCATCTTCAAAAAATTGCGAGTAAAAATGGGTATGATTTAGACATTCGTTTTAAGAAAAAGAAGCGATAAATACGATGAAATCAACAAAAACAGCTCCTACAGCCAAAAACTGTAGGAGCTATTATTTTTTTTAATTTATCCCCAAACTTCATGAACGATTTCGTCGATTAGTTTTAATTTATCCCATTGGGCTTCAATCGTTAAGATATTACCTTCTTCTGTAGAAGAGAATCCACATTGAGGGCTGAGACATAATTGTTCAAGAGGAACGTACTGACTCGCTTCTTTAATACGAGCAATGACTTCGCCTTTATCTTCTAAGTCTCCTGATTTAGACGTAATTAAACCAAGAACGACTTTTTGGTCTTTAATATAGCGAAGTGGAGTGAAATCACCAGCACGGTCACTATCATATTCCAAGAAGAATCCATCCACACGGCAATGACCAAATAGTGTCTTCGCCACTGGTTCATAACCACCGCTAGAGAACCATGTTGAGCGGAAGTTTCCACGGCAAATATGCATGTTCACCACTAAATCTTCTGGTTTCCATTCAATGACACGGTTTAGTACATCTACGTAGTCACGAGCAATTTTTTCGAGGTCAAATCCACGTGCTTCGTACGCTTCACGTTTGTCTAACGCACAGAACTCTCCCCAGCTAGTGTCGTCTAATTGAATATTACGGCACCCTAAGTCGTAGAAGCATTGTAGCGCCTTACGGTATGCAGCAACCACATCATCATAGAAGAGGGCTTCATTGTCTTTATAGCGTTCAATAGGCACATAGTTTTTCTCACGAACTTGCGTAATCAAATGCAACATACTTGGTGAAGGGATTGTTAGTTTCACCGGTGTATCGCCAGCATGCTCTTTTAAGAATTTGAAGTGTTTTACGAATGGATGCTTCTCTGAAAAATCCACTTTACCAACGATACGTAATGTTTTTGGCTTCACATCTTTATCTTTGAATTGAACAGAGAAGTGTTCTACTTCTACAAGTTCAACCCCATCTAAGTTTTCTAAGAAATCTAAGTGCCAGAATGCACGACGGAATTCACCATCAGTGACAGACTTGAGGCCAAGTTCTTTTTCTTTCTCGATTAAAGCAATGATTTCTTCGTTTTCAACGCGTTCGAGTTCTTCGGCATTGATTTCGCCGGCGTTAAATTTTGCACGGGCTTCTTTTAGACGTTCGGGACGTAAGAAACTTCCTACGTGATCGAGTCTAAAGGGTGCTTTTTGACAACAGCTACAGTTTTCGTGATTTGACATATGTTTTCCTCTTTTCGTTTATTCAGCTTCTGGTAAATACGCAATAGCGCGAACAGGTGACCCTGGAGTATGGTTCCAGTTAGGGTATGAGATTGAAATCACAGCACCCACTGCTGGAACTTGGTCAAGGTTCGCTAATACTTCCACTTGGAAGATGTCTTGGCTTAATAAGTAGTATTCGTTTGTTAAACCATGTGCGGCAGCGTGAATGCCTGAGTCTGTATCTAATGTTTCGTGACCTACAGCTTTCACATGACGTTCGTGAATTAAGAATTCAAGCGCATCTTTTGCCCAACCTGGTGTATGTTGCACGTCGTTTTCGTCTAAATTACGAACTGCGTCTTGGTTTGGCCAACGTTTTGACCAGTCACTACGGAATGCAACAAAGGCACCTGGTTCGATTTGTCCGTATTCTTCTTCAAACGCTAAAATGTCAGCTTTTGTTAATTCGAAGTTTGGATTTTCGGCTACTTCTTTTGAACGGTCGATGACGTAGAGTGGTAATAATAAATCTTTCAACTCGATTTCATCGAGGAAACGTCCGCCTTCATAGAAGTGGCAAGGAGGGTCAATATGCGTACCGTATTGTGTCACGACTGATAGTTGTTGAACGTGGAATCCGTCTTTTAATGTAAATAAATCTTTTTGTTCCAATGCTGGTAGAGCAGGGAAGTGAGGGCTATTCGCATCGATTTGATGGCTTAAGTTTACCCATTTTGCTTGTTTTAATGTTTCGTAAGCTTTTGCTAATTGTTGTTGAAATGCTGTCATAATGATACTTCCTTTCTAAATAGGGGAAGGCTGCGGTTCAAAAGTTATTCTCCCCACAGCCTTTTTGTTCGTTTTATAATGCGAGGTTATTCTCCCCAAACCTCACGTGCGATTTCTGAAATCAATGCAATTTTCTTCCATTGATCTTCTTCTTTAATGACATTTCCTTCTTCTGTTGAAGCAAATCCACATTGTGTACTTAAGTATAAGTCTTCTAGTGGAACGTACTGACTAGCTTCTTTAATACGAGCGATGACTTCATCTTTGTCTTCTAAGTCTGCAAATTTTGAAGTTAAAAGACCAAGAACCACTTTCTTACCATTGTTTACTTTAGCTAGTGGCTTGAAGTCGCCGGCACGGTCTGTATCGTATTCTAAGTAGTACGCATTTACATGTTCGCCTGCTAATAGCTCATCTTCTACTTTTTCGTATCCCCCTTGAGAAATCCAGGTAGAGTGGAAGTTACCGCGGCAAACGTGTGTATTCACTGCTAAGTCTTTTGGTAATGCATCAATCACTGAGTTGTTCAATTGTAATGCACGACCCGCAAAGTCACGACGAACTTCTTCTAATGGACGGCTGTCGTTGAAACGTTTTGAAAAACCATCGTCTGCTAAAGCGCCCCATGTACAGTCGTCAAATTGAATTGTGCGAAGGCCTTCGTTGTATAAGTCTGTAATGACATCTACATATGCGTTTTTAATCGCTTCAAACAACTCTTTTTCAGTTGGATAAACTGCTTTCCACGCTGCAATGTGTTCAGGTGTACGAATTAATTCGAAATAGAATTGTGATGGAGAAGGGATTGTGAATTTCACAATCACATCTTCGTCTTTCACTAAATCACGTAAGAATTTGAAATGTTCTACGAATGGGTGGTTATGTCCATCGATTGGAGCTGTTAATGTTGC
>CAUVGI010000027.1:0-17649 GCA_963551375.1 uncultured Streptococcus sp.
ATCCAACACGCGGATTCATTATTCGTGGGGGACGTGAAATGGAAGACCACTTCGAATGTTTATGGGACTTATTCAGATCAATCCCTTCATTAGAAGTGGAAGATGCCTCTGTGTTAGATGAGTTCTACTGGCTTAATAAAGAAGACCCTAACTTCTCACATTGCCGTGTAATTGAAAACAAAGGACAACGCATTCCAGATGATGGCCAATTCACTTTGAGCGATAAATCAAGCGAAGAAATGGTGAAATTATATATGACCTCTGAATCTGAATTGCAAGGGTTAAAAATTACCGATGTATTCAGTGAAGAGTTCTTCGAATCAAACTTCTGGACGTACTGGGCTAGTATGTTTGCTTTTGAAAAATGGCATTCAGCGATTGAAATGCGCCGTTACATTTTACGTTTCATTCATCATATCGATGGTCTACCTGATTTATCTGCATTGAAATTTACTAAATACAACCAATATGAATCACTCGTTTTACCGCTTGTGAACTACTTGAAAAAACATAATGTTCAATTTGAATACGATACAGTTGTTAAAAATGTGATTGTTGAACATATTGGAAGTGACATGATTGCCAAAGAACTTGTGTTAGAAGTAGGTGGTGTTTTAGAAACACGCAATTTAACAGAAAACGACTTAGTATTCGTGACAAACGGTAGTATTACTGCTGCAACAACATACGGGGATAACAATACCCCAGCTCCAATTTCAAAAGAATTAGGTGGATCATGGAGCCTATGGAAAAACTTAGCCAAACAAGATGAACGCTTCGGACATCCAGAAGTATTCTGTGAAAACTTGCCAGATCAAAGTTGGTTCGTTTCAGCTACAACAACTGTAAAAGACAAACGTATCGCTGAATACATTCAAAAAATCTCAAAACGTGATCCTTATGCTGGAAAAGTGGTGACAGGAGGAATCGTAACAGTTCGCGACTCAAACTGGATGATGAGCTACACATTAAACCGTCAACCACACTTTAAAGCGCAAAGTAAAGATGAATTAGTCGTATGGATTTACGGATTATATTCAGGAATCAAAGGAAACTATGTGGAAAAACCAATCGAAGAATGTACAGGGATTGAAATTGCCGAAGAATGGTTATACCACATGGGTGTTCCAGAAGAATTAATTCATGAATTTGCTAGCGAAGGATGCAACACAGTGCCTTGCTACATGCCTTATATCACAAGCTACTTCATGGCTCGTAAAGATGGCGACCGTCCACTCGTTGTTCCAAACGGTTCAAAAAATATTGCCTTCATCGGTAACTTCGCTGAAACTCCTCGCGATACAGTGTTCACAACAGAATATTCTGTTCGTACAGCGATGGAAGCTGTATATACATTGCTTGATGTCGATCGTGGTGTGCCAGAAGTGTTCGCTTCAGCTTACGATTTACGCGTTCTTACAAAATCAACAAACCGCTTGATGGATGGAAAGAAATTAGCCGATGTGAAAGTTCCGTTTTTAGTGAAATTATTTGAAAAACGTGCTGTAAAGAAAATCAAAGGTACGATGATTGAAGAACTTCTCAAAGACGCAAACTTAATCTAATGAATGAAACCTCTCTAAGTCTATTAGAGAGGTTTTTTCGTATCTTTTGTTGAGGTGATAGATATGAATATCGTTAGAACGAAAACGGGAGAATTGATTCATGCCACACAAATTAAAGAAGATGAAGTTTACTTTTGCCCGGAATGCGGGGAAGAAGTAACAAAGAAGGTTTCTAGAAATGGAGTCGTGTTCTTTTCACATATGCCTAAAAAACATCGTCAGGAAGAAACAATCGCACATCAAGAGGGGAAACATTTGTTGCTCGCGAGTTTAAAGAGTCATGGATTTCATGCAGAACTCGAACCGTATGTGTCGTCTATTGAACAAATTCCGGATATCGTTGTGACAGAAGGAGAACGTGCGTGGTGCATCGAGTATCAATGCAGTGTGATTCCTACAGAAGAGATAGTGGAACGGACGAGGCATCTGGGAGAGGCTGGCATGTCTGTCGATTGGATTTTAGGGGAGAATTATGAGAGTCAGCATAAATTGACAGACACCTTTAGTTACTTAATGAAATATCATCCACAACTCGGGAATTTTCTTATTTTCTTTGTGAATGGTGAGATGATTTTTCATACGCAAATCAAGGTGAAGTCTCGCTCGCAGCAGATGACGTTTCAAGTCGTACGCGTGCCGCTCGTATCATTCTCATGGAAAAAATGGAGAAAGCTTGTCAAAGATTCACTTCCAGTAAAAGCGCACTTGAAGCCAGATGAAGGGGTAGAATGGACACCAAGAGATACGATGCTCTTTAAGAAATTGGCCTCTCCGCCCACGAGGGCTTTTCTCGTGAAATTATATCGATGTAGGCAAACGCTAGAAGATTTGCCCAGCCGTTTCTTGACTTTTCCGATTTATACGGAGACGTTTAAAGTACCCAATCTTGTCTGGAAGGGGCATGCATGGATTCTGTTGGAACAAATGGCTTTTTCAGGAGACGTTGAAATGATGGATTTTGTAGCGCGAGTGGAAGAAGTTTGGCGCCCGCTCATGCGTCCCGTTCCAAATCCCAAAAGCCAGATGGAGGCGTGCCTCTGGGAGCTATTAGATGAGCTTTTGGCCGATAAAAAAATAAGACTAGGGTATCCAAAATCAAAAATGAACCGTTTGCAAAACAAGGGTGATTTTGGTAAAATATTAGTGAGTGTAGAGGGATGAAAAGGCAAATATAGATAATTATGGTAACTGTATATCCAATTATTTAATCCTTTCAACTATAATTGCAAAAGGCATTTATAGACATAATTATTTGATGAAGATTTGTCATCATCCTCCTATCTGGGGCTGTGGAAAAACCATGGCCCCTTCCTAGTTTGCTAGGGCAATATCAGGGCACGTACAGTGCAAGGAAAGGAAGTTTTTCATGAAATATTCAGAAGAAGGATTACAATATCATATCCATACACGTAAAGGCGATGTAGGTCGTTATGTGATTTTACCAGGGGACCCAAAACGTTGTGCAAAAATTGCAGAACATTTTGAAGATGCGAAACTAGTGGCTGATAATCGCGAATACGTGACATACACAGGATACTTGGATGGAGAAAAAGTCAGTGTGACATCAACAGGGATTGGTGGACCATCAGCTGCCATCGCGCTTGAAGAATTAGTGCGCAGTGGTGCAAATACTTTTGTCCGTGTCGGAACATGTGGTGGTATTGATGTTGACGTTAAAGGCGGCGATATCGTGATTGCGACAGGTGCGATTCGTACAGAAGGAACAACACGTGAGTACGCACCAATCGAATTCCCAGCGATTGCAAACTACGATGTCGTAACAGCGTTGATTAATGCTGGTAAAAGCTTAGGTTTCACAACACATGCGGGGGTTGTTCAATGTAAAGATTCATTCTACGGACAACACGAACCACAAGTAATGCCAGTTAGCTATGACTTGCAAAATAAATGGGAAGCTTGGAAACGTCTTGGAGTGAAGGCTTCTGAAATGGAATCTGCAGCGTTGTTTGTAGTAGCAAGCCACTTAGGCGTTCGCGTTGGATCTACTTTCCTAGTAGTAGGGAACCAAGAGCGTGAAGCAGCAGGGTTATCAAACCCAATCGTTCATGATACAGAAGCAGCGATTAAAGTGGCTGTTGAAGCACTTCGTAACTTAATTAAAGAAGACCGCGCTAAATAAGAAAGAGGGATTTTATGGAAATCAAAGAGATTTTAAAAACAGTAGACCATACTTTATTATTACCAGCATCTACTTGGAGTGAAATTAAAGAGATTTTGGATGATGCGATGAAATACGAAACAGCGTCAGCATGTATCCCAGCTTCTTTTGTTAAACGTGCGAGCGAATACGTGAATGGCAAATTAGCCATCTGTACCGTTATCGGATTCCCGAACGGCTATAGCACAACTGCGACAAAAGTCTTCGAGACAAAAGATGCCATCCAAAACGGAGCTAGTGAAATCGATATGGTGATTAATATCGGTGATGTGAAAGATGGACGCTTCGATGTAGTGGAAGATGAAATTCGTCAAATCCATGAAGCGTGTAATGGACATATCTTAAAAGTCATTATCGAAACAGCGCTTCTTACCGAAGAAGAAATCATCAAGATGTGTGAAGTTGTGACTAGAGCAGGAGCTGAATTCATTAAGACATCAACAGGTTTCTCAACTGCAGGTGCAACATTTGAGCACGTGGCATTAATGAAGAAACACGTTGGCGAAGGTGTTCTTGTGAAGGCTGCAGGCGGAATTTCTAGCATTGAAGATGCTGAAAAATTCATCGAATTAGGAGCAAGTCGTCTTGGAACAAGTCGGATTGTGAAAATCGTGAAGAATCAATCCGTAGAAGAGGGTACCTATTAACCTCGAAAAACCAGATAAAATCTAAATTTCCCAAGTGTTGTCGACCTTGACGGCACTTGGGATTTTGTGTATAATAATATAACGCAATAAGTGTGGATTTTAATCGGTGTGAGGGGTTGAAATATTGTCCAATTCCTTACAAATAAAGGCTTAAAACAAAAGAATTTGCATTTTTCACAAATGACAGCAAACAATTCTTTTGGTTTTTTTTTGTTTAAAAATCGACCGAAATCTTCATTTGTTACGAACTTTTAATAAATGTCATCAAAATGTAACATTTATCAATACTAATTTTATAGGGGTGGAAGAGTTGGCACATCATGATGTGAAATACGGTAGACACCGTGTGCGTAGAAGTTATGCACGAATCAGTGAAGTATTAGAATTACCTAATCTGATTGAAATCCAAACAGATTCTTACCAATGGTTCCTAGATGAAGGTATCCGCGAAATGTTCAAGGATATTTCTCCAATCGAAGACCACACTGGTAACTTGTCATTGGAATTCTTAGATTACGAATTACATGCTCCAAAATATAACATACAAGAAGCTAGAAACCACGACGCAAATTACGCGGCTCCAATTTACGTGAAAATGCGTTTAGTGAACAAAGAAACTGGCGAAGTAAAAGACCAAGAAGTATTCTTCGGTGACTTCCCATTAATGACTGAAATGGGTACATTTATCATTAATGGTGCAGAACGTGTAATTGTATCTCAATTAGTTCGTTCTCCTGGTGCTTATTTCCATGACAGACCTGACAAAAACGGTAAACAATTATATGGTTCAACATTAATTCCAAACCGTGGTGCATGGTTAGAGTACGAAACAGACTCAAAAGACATTTCTTATGTACGTATCGACCGTACTCGTAAAATCCCATTAACGGTATTAGTTCGTGCGTTAGGTTTTGGTTCAGATGACCTTATCCAAGAAATCTTCGGAGATAGCGAAACATTACGTTTAACATTAGATAAAGATGTTCATAAACGTATGGATGAATCTCGTACAGAAGAAGCATTAAAAGATATTTATGACCGTCTACGTCCTGGTGAACCAAAAACAGCTGAAAGTTCACGTAACTTATTAACAGCTCGTTTCTTCGACCCACGCCGCTATGACTTAGCAGCAGTTGGACGTTATAAAGTCAACAAGAAATTAAACCTTAAAACTCGTTTATTACACCAAACAATCGCTGAGAACTTAGTAGATCCTGAAACAGGAGAAATCGTTGTTGAAAAAGGAACTGTTCTTGAGCGCGACGTAATGGAAAAAGTAGTAGAAGTACTTGAAAAAGGTGCAAACTTATTTACATTACATCCATCAGAAGACGGTGTGATTAAAGACCCTGTAACAATTCAAACAGTAGAAGTTTATTCACCAGCTGACCCAGAACGCGTGATTAAAATCATCGGTAACGGAAACGTTGCTGAAGACGTGAAACACGTAACTGCAAGCGACATTATCGCAACAATCAGCTACTTCTTAAACCTTTACGAAGGAATCGGTACAACAGACGACATCGACCACTTAGGAAACCGTCGTATCCGTTCAGTAGGGGAATTATTACAAAACCAATTCCGTATCGGGTTATCTCGTATGGAACGTGTGGTTCGCGAACGTATGTCTATCCAAGACACTGCGACAGTGACACCACAACAATTAGTCAATATTCGTCCAGTCGTTGCGGCAATTAAAGAGTTCTTCGGATCTTCTCAATTATCACAATTCATGGACCAAACAAACCCATTAGGAGAGTTAACACACAAACGCCGTCTATCAGCGTTAGGACCTGGTGGTTTGACTCGTGACCGTGCCGGATATGAAGTTCGTGACGTTCACTATTCTCACTATGGCCGTATGTGTCCTATCGAAACTCCTGAGGGACCAAACATCGGGTTGATCAACAGCTTATCAACATATGCGAAGATCAACAAATATGGTTTCATCGAAACTCCATACCGTCGTGTAGACTGGAACACTCATAAAGTTACAGATAAAATCGACTACTTAACAGCTGACGAAGAAGATAGCTTCGTAGTAGCGCAAGCGAACTCTCCATTAAATGAAGACGGAAGCTTCGTGAACGATGTTGTTATGGCGCGTTACGTATCTGAAAACTTAGAAGTGCCAGTAGACCGCGTGGACTACATGGACGTTTCTCCAAAACAAGTAGTTGCAGTTGCGACAGCATGTATCCCATTCTTAGAAAACGACGACTCAAACCGTGCGTTGATGGGTGCGAACATGCAACGTCAAGCTGTTCCATTGTTAAATCCAAAAGCACCATTTATCGGTACAGGTATGGAATACGTATCTGCGCATGACTCAGGGGTTGCCTTGTTATGTAAACGCGATGGTGTTGTCGAATTCGTTGATGCTAAAGAAGTACGTGTACGTACAGCTGATGGCTCATTAGATACTTACCAAATCACTAAGTTCCACGGATCAAACGCGGGTATGTGTTACAACCAACGTCCAATCGTGGCACAAGGGGATAAAGTGGTTAAAGGCGAAATCCTAGCAGACGGACCTTCTATGGAAAAAGGTGAATTAGCATTAGGACAAAACGTTCTAGTAGCGTTCATGACTTGGGAAGGTTACAACTACGAGGATGCGGTTATCATGAGTGAACGTTTAGTGAAAGACGATGTGTATACATCAATCCACATCGACGACTACGATTCAGAAGCTCGTGATACAAAACTTGGACCTGAAGAAATTACTCGTGAGATTCCAAACGTTGGGGAAGACGCATTGAAGAACCTTGACGCTGACGGAATTATCCGTATCGGTGCCGAAGTTAAAGATGGTGACATCTTAGTCGGTAAAGTAACTCCTAAAGGGTTAACAGAACAATCACCAGAAGAACGTTTATTACACGCAATCTTCGGTGAAAAAGCTCGTGAAGTTCGTGACACGTCTCTACGTGTACCTCACGGCGGTGGCGGTATTGTCCGCGATGTACGTGTGTTCACACGTGCAGCAGGTGATGAATTAGCACCTGGCGTAAACAAATTAGTTCGTGTATATATTGTACAAAAACGTAAAATCAATGAAGGGGATAAGATGGCCGGACGTCACGGTAATAAAGGGGTTGTTTCCCGTATTATGCCGGAAGAAGATATGCCATTCTTACCAGATGGAACACCAGTTGACATCATGTTAAACCCATTAGGGGTACCTTCACGTATGAACATCGGACAAGTGTTAGAGTTACACTTAGGGATGGCTGCTCGTGAATTAGGTATTTACATCGCTACACCAGTATTCGATGGTGCACAAGATGAAGACGTATGGGGAACTGTTGCAGAAGCGGGTATGGCTCGTGATGCGAAAACAATTCTATATGATGGACGTACAGGTGAACCATTCGATAACCGTGTGTCAGTAGGGGTTATGTACATGATCAAACTTGCCCACATGGTTGACGACAAACTTCACGCTCGTTCAATTGGACCATACTCACTCGTTACACAACAACCTCTTGGAGGTAAAGCGCAATTTGGTGGACAACGTTTCGGGGAAATGGAAGTATGGGCACTAGAAGCTTATGGTGCTGCTTATACATTACAAGAAATCCTAACGTACAAATCAGATGACGTTGTTGGTCGTGTGAAGACTTACGAATCAATCGTTAAAGGTCAACAAATTTCACGTCCAGGAGTTCCAGAATCATTCCGCGTATTAGTAAAAGAATTACAAGCTTTAGGTCTTGATATGAAAGTACTTGACGCACAAGATGAAGAAATCAAACTTGAAGATATGGACGAAGACGAAGGAATTCGTTTCAGTGACGTTGAAAGAACAAATGATAGACGTGCTCAATTAGATGAGTATTCTGATCGTGCAGCTGAATTATCAGCAGCAGAAGAAGCAGCTGATACAGCTGAAGAAGATGCAGCCGATGTAGAAGACGTTGAAGACAATTTTGATACTGACGAAGAGTAATAGAACTATTGGAATCGTAGGGCAATTCCAAAAGAAAGGGAGGTAGGCCCCTTGATAGATGTAAATAATTTTGAAAGTATGCAGATTGGGTTAGCTTCTCCGGAGAAAATCCGTGAGTGGTCACATGGTGAAGTTACAAAACCAGAAACAATCAACTACCGTACTTTAAAACCAGAACGCGATGGTTTATTCTGCGAGAAAATCTTTGGTCCAACAAAAGACTTAGAATGTTCTTGTGGTAAATTAAAGAAAATCAACAACAAAGGGAAAGTCTGCGATCGTTGTGGCGTTGAAGTAACGCGCTCAAAAGTTCGTCGTGAACGTATGGGACACATCGAATTAGCAGCTCCAGTATCACACGTGTGGTACTTCAAAGGCATTCCAAGCCGCATGGGACTTGTGTTAGACATGAGTCCACGTGCGTTGGAAGAAGTCATTTATTTTGCAAGCTACGTTGTTATCGACGCTGGCGACACAACATTAATGCACAAACAATTATTAACTGAACGTGAATACCGTGAAAAACGTGCAGAATTCGGAACTCGTTTCCATGCTGCAATGGGTGCGGAAGCTGTTCAAGAGTTATTAAACAACGTTGACTTAGACGCTGAAATCGCTGAATTAAAAGAAGAGTTGAAAACAGCTCAAGGTCAAAAACGTACTCGTGCAATCCGTCGTTTAGATATTTTAGATGCCTTCAAAGAATCAGGAAATCAACCTGGATGGATGGTAATGGATGTTATTCCAGTTATCCCACCAGATTTACGTCCAATGGTTCAATTAGAAGGTGGACGTTTTGCAACAAGTGACTTGAACGATTTATACCGTCGTGTGATTAACCGTAATAACCGTCTAAAACGTTTATTAGAATTAAACGCACCACGTATCATCGTTCAAAACGAAAAACGTATGTTACAAGAAGCAGTGGATGCTTTAATCGATAATGGTCGTCGTGGCCGTCCAGTAACTGGACCAGGTAACCGTCCATTGAAATCATTAAGCCACATGCTTAAAGGGAAACAAGGTCGTTTCCGTCAAAACCTACTTGGTAAACGTGTAGACTACTCTGGACGTTCTGTAATCGTAGTAGGACCAAACTTGAAGATGTACCAATGTGGTCTTCCTAAAGAAATGGCGATTGAATTATTCAAACCTTTCGTAATGAAAGAATTAGTTGAACGTGAAATCGCTGGAAACATCAAGAGCGCTAAACGTAAAATTGAACGTTTAGATGACGATATTTGGGGAATCCTTGAAGAAGTAATTCGTGAGCACCCAGTTCTATTGAACCGTGCACCTACGCTTCACAGATTAGGGATTCAAGCGTTCGAACCAACTCTAGTAGAAGGTCGTGCGATTCGTCTTCACCCATTAGTGTGTGAAGCCTACAATGCCGACTTTGACGGAGACCAAATGGCGGTTCACGTGCCACTATCTCAAGAAGCTCAAGCTGAAGCTCGCTTATTAATGTTAGCGGCTCAAAACATCCTAAACCCTAAAGATGGTAAACCAGTTGTTACACCATCTCAAGACATGGTTTTAGGGAACTATTACTTAACAATGGAACAAGAAGGCCGTGTTGGTGAAGGTATGTTCTTCAAAGACATGGACGAAGCAATCTTGGCTTACAACAATGGATATGTTCATTTACACAGCCGTATTGCAATTCCTGCAAGCTCACTTCCACATAAACCATTTACAGAGTGGCAAAAAGAGAGAATGATGGTAACGACTGTTGGTAAATTATTATTCAACGAAATCATGCCAAACGAATTCCCTTACTTAAATGAGCCAACAATGGAAAACTTAGAAGTGGCTACACCAGATAAATACTTCTTAGAAGCAGGGGCAAACATTAAAGAAGAAATCGCAGGACGCGAAATCGTTGCACCATTCAAGAAGAAAAACTTAGGTCAAATCATCGCCGAAGTGTTCAAACGATTCCATATCACTGAAACTTCAATGATGTTAGACCGTATGAAAGACTTAGGATATAAATTCTCAACTCGTGCTGGTTTAACAGTAGGGATTGCAGATATTTCAGTTGCGGACAACAAGAAAGAAATTCTTGAAGAAGCACATAAACAAGTCGACAACATCTCTAAATTATTCCGTCGTGGTTTAATTACAGATGATGAACGTTATGAACGTGTTATCGAAACATGGAACAAAGCGAAAGATGATATCCAAAAAGCGTTAATTCGCACATTAGGTTCTCGTAACCCAATCTTCATGATGAGTGATTCTGGAGCCCGTGGTAACATCTCTAACTTTACTCAGCTTGCTGGTATGCGTGGATTGATGGCCGCTCCTAACGGTAAGATCATGGAATTACCGGTAACATCAAACTTCCGTGAAGGGTTAACCGTTATGGAAATGTTCTTGTCTACTCACGGTGCTCGTAAAGGGATGACCGATACGGCCTTGAAGACAGCCGACTCAGGTTACTTAACTCGTCGTTTAGTAGACGTTGCGCAAGATGTGATCATTCGTGAAACAGACTGCGGAAGCGATCGTGGTTTAACAATTACTGCGATTAAAGAAGGAAATGAAGTCATTGAAACACTTGAAGAACGTATGTTAGGACGTTACGCACAACGTTCAGTGAAACATCCTGAAACAGGTGAAGTGTTAGTAGCACGCAATGAAATCATTACTGAAGATATTGCTCGTAAGATTATCGAAGCTGGAATCGAAGAAATTACAATTCGTTCAGCCTTCACATGTGATACAAAACATGGGGTATGTAAATACTGTTACGGACGTAACTTAGCTACAGGTTCAGAAGTTGAAGTTGGGGAAGCAGTTGGTACAATTGCCGCTCAATCAATCGGGGAACCTGGTACACAGTTAACAATGCGTACGTTCCATACCGGTGGGGTTGCCGGAGACGATATTACTCAAGGTTTACCTCGTATCCAAGAAATCTTCGAAGCGCGTAATCCTAAAGGGGTTGCGACAATCAGTGAAGTAGCGGGTGAAGTAGTTTCTATCGAAGAAAATGCTGGAAGTCGTACAAAAGAAATTACGATTAAAGGTTCTACAGATACTCGTTCTTATACAGTTCCATTTACAGCTCGTCTAAAAGTGGAAGAAGGACAAATCATCGATCGTGGTGCTCCATTAACAGAAGGTTCTATCGATCCTAAAGAATTATTACGTGTTCGTGACGTATTATCAGTTGAAAACTACTTATTACGTGAAGTACAAAAAGTATACCGTATGCAAGGGGTAGAAATCGGCGATAAACACGTTGAGGTAATGGTTCGTCAAATGTTACGTAAAGTTCGCGTAATGGATCCAGGTTCAACTGAAATCCTTCCAGGAACATTACTTGATATTGCAGACTTTACAGAACGTAACCGTTCTGCAATCATGAACGGTGAAGTACCTGCGACAGCTCGTCCTGTATTATTAGGTATTACAAAAGCTTCATTAGAAACAAACAGCTTCTTGTCTGCTGCATCATTCCAAGAAACAACTCGTGTCTTGACAGATGCTTCTATCCGCGGCAAGAAAGACCACTTACTAGGATTGAAAGAAAATGTTATCATCGGTAAGATCATCCCTGCTGGTACAGGTATGGCTCGTTACCGCAATATGGAAACAAGTACTTCAGAACCAGTATTACCAGTGGAACAAACAGAAGGTTTAGTTGGGGAACCAGCAACTTCTGAAGAAGACACAAATGAATAATCTGTGACTTTAAGCACCCTGTAGTGAAAGCTACAGGGTGTTTTTTCTTGGTAACTTCATAGAACCTTCTCCTAGAAACAAAGGTTCTAGATTATCATTATTAAAACTTAAGAATGGAGTGGAACAATGAAAAAAACAACCAAACTCTTAAGTCTTGCAGCCGCAAGCTTATTAGCCGCTTGTTCAAATCAAGCAGCACCTGCAGAGACTACGCAAGCAACTACAGCTCAAGCAACGACTGTACAAGCGACAACTCAAGCACCAGCTACGACTGCTACAAATACAACTGTAGCTACTAACGCTTCGGAAGATGCAATGGGAAGCCAAAATGCAATTCAAAAAGAAATTGTAGATGCGTTTAAAAAAGAATTCCCAACCCTTAATATTACTGCGTTAGAGTACTCAAACGGAATGTTCTATGAAGTAGAAGCGATGAATGATACGAATGAATATACGTACCGTTACGATAATTCAGCTAAGACTTTCATGAAAGTTAATGAAACAACTTCAGATAAAGAAGAACATGATGAAGAAAAAATTGACTTAGCTACTTTGAAACAAGTAGATGAGATGGCTGCTATCGCTCAAAAAGAATTCCCAACGGGAGTCCTTCGTGAGTGGAGCGTTGACAAAGATAGTGGTGAAGTTATCTGGGAGTTCGATGTATTCGTGAATGGACAACAAGTGAACGTTAAGATTTCTAACGCAACTGGAAAAATTACGGAGATCTATCGCTAATTAAATATTGTTTATAAGATACCCCGTCAAGGACTGTTGATTCAATGCTTGAGGGGGTATTTTTGTGCTTGAAATGATAAGAAAGAATCTGAAAAAAGATTAAGAAAATGTTAAGAATTTTGAAAAGTTTGAAAAATACAACATTAAAAAAGCGAATTAATTCATTAGATAGTGGGAAAAAGAATTTGTAGGTGGAATTAAATCGTTTAAAAGCGTCAAATATATAATATTTTAAATAAAAAATAAAACCGCTATCAAATTTATGTGAATGGTAGTATAATAAAAATGAATAAAAGAAAGATTGGGGTAGTGTATATGAGTCAGGAATTGTACCAAAGTATACCGTTGCTATTTAAGCTCGTAAAAAAGCAAACAGAACTCAAAAATGCTGCCTTTGCTTTTCAGAATAAACGAGGAGCAGTGAAGTTTTTCTTTTTAATTGAACGTGATGAACAGCAAGATTTACGTTTATTATTCTTCAAAAACGAAGAAGAACTTGTTCGTTATAGACTCTCTGAACGACTGGTAACCATGTCAGATGAGGTAGTCGGAGAGGAACGGACCGAGGCGTTTTGGTTTAGAAAAGGCATCGAAATTCAGTTTTCAAAACGTGCGGATTTCGATGAAGAGGAAATCGAATATTTGAAGCAGAAAGGGTATCCTGTTAAAGGAGCCAGAGAATTGCCGATGGTATCGAGCTTCAATGAACCATTTGATTTATTCGCAGACCTTAAGAAATCAGAAGTCCAGTTTGTGCTACGTGTGAGTGATATTCTCTTGCAAGAAGGCAACTGGAAGGAGCTCTTAAAGGCTGCTAGTATTCTCGACCAAGAAGACGCGGATTGCTATGCTGTTCTCGAATATAATCAAAAAACAAAGGCTGTAAAGTCGCTAGATATTACGCGTAAGGAAATCAGTTTCGATCAGATTGCAGAATTGAAGCCGTTCTTCCAAGTAAAACCTGAACCCGTTGCAGTCAGTGATTTCTCGCTTTTACGTGCAAAAAAGGCGATTCAAGGAATCTTCCCGGAAACTTTTGAAATCCAGTTGACATTGTCGCCAATTGCGGCCATGGGATTTTATAAAACAGGTGCGTTTATGCTGGCGATGGCCGATGAACGTGAAATCATCTTCCTACAAGAAACAGATTTAGAGACAAAAATGATTCAGAATTATATTTTAGAACTCATCATGATGATGGGGGCTGTGCCGCTTCGCTTTATTACAAGTGGACCATTTGCCATGAGACTCTCGAATATGGTCGATCAGCTCTTAAAACGACTTGGAACGGATATTGTTATCTTGGATGAATTACCAACGATGAACCGTTATTCAAGCCTTGCGAAAATGGATCTTCTATTATCGCAAAATGATATTGATAATCTTCTCTTTTAAGTGAAACGTTGAGAACCCGTGCCCTTAACGTTTCCGCTAGTGTAGGAATTGGAAGGGGGAGAAGCTAAATACTCTCACAGCTTCTCTGTCCATCCATCCTCGAATATAAAACATAAGAAACAGAGGTCTATTCGAATGAATAGACCTCTGTTTTTACCCAACTGGATATTCTGTATACATTTCTCCAAGGCTCTCAAACTCCACTTGATTTTGTAAAAGATCAATGATAGCTGCTTGGAAAGCTTCGACCTCTTGAACAGGGAGGCTGCAGGTGAATTGAACATTATTGAGGAAGACTTTATCGACAATGGGAATATTTTGCGTCTGGCAATAATATTCCACTTTTCCTACATGTGCGTAATCAAAGGTGAGGGCTAGTTGATCTTCGAGTCGGCATTCTACGATTCCGATGGCTTTCAACCCTTCGCTCACGGCCCCAGAATACGCACGAACGAGTCCTCCAGCGCCAAGTTTTGTTCCACCAAAGTAACGTGTCACCACGACCGCGACATCTTTTAATTCGTTTTTTTTGAGTACTTCTAGCATTGGAACGCCTGCGGTACCACTTGGCTCACCGTCATCCATCGCGCGCTGCACTTGGTCGTTTTCACCAATGAGAAAAGCAGAGCAGTTATGCGTTGCTTTCCAGTGTTCCTTTTTGATAGTTTGGATAAATTCGAGCGCTTGTTCTTCATCCGTTACTCGCTGAAAATGCGCGATAAAACGAGACCCCTTAATCTCGATTTCATTCGTCCCAGCTTCTTTAATTGTTTTATATCTCTCTAACATTCTTTCCCCTCACTTTGGTATTAGTATAGCATAAAATTTCTTTTTTCGTTTAAGTGTCAAAAATAGAGAATTTATACGAATAAAAGTGATTTTTTTCACAAGTTTGTATTGTTGAATATAAATAAGAGGAGTATAATGAAAGCGGAAACAAGGTTGCTTTTAAAAGATAAAGATATGGGTGGTGAAAAAATGATATTTTATAAAAATAAATGGTCAATGTTTTCAATCATTTTCTATTGGATACTTTCCATCGTTATGATTCTAAACTATATTCATTATCATTTGTCAACGGGACACTTTGGAGGAGCAGAAGGAGGAATACCACTGTTTTATGAAATTATATTCAGCTCCTTTCAGGTAGTGGATGCTGTATATGGTTTTGTAGCATTTATGATTCCACCGCTATTCTTTTCTCGCGAATGTATCAAACAAAGGATAACACATTGCGACTATTTACAATCTGTGAGATTACAACATAAAAAAACATTCTTTTCACCACTTATATCAAAACAATTTAAAACGAACTTTATCATAATCTATTTTGTTTTCTTAGTGAAAATGTTCCTTCAGGCGATATTAGTTCATTTATTTTACTCACCATTTATTTTCGAAGAGAGTAGTCCTTATTTGACGTGGTCTTTCACGATTAACTTCTCGACAAATAGTTTTATTAATTTAATCTGTACGATAGTAATAATTCCCTTAGGATACGCCATTTTCTATTCATTTGTTTTTTCAGTTGGATTGTTCCTAAAACGATATATCATTTATTTATGCAGTGGATTGTTATTAGTGATTATATCGCTTTTATTAGCAATGGTTATAGGTGGAATTTCCCCGATTATCGGCTATTCAATTTGCGTTTTATCACTCATTCAACCAGGAATGTACACATTATTAGCAGAAACTATTTCTCATTCAGCCTGGGTTATTTTTGTATATCCTGCGATATTTTATAGTCTTTTGACGATTCTCCTATTAATTATCAGAAGAAAGATGGATTTGAAGGAGGGGTATTAATGGATGAACTCCTCATTGGAAAAAGACAACAATGGGTGTATGGATTATCGATTGTTTCTGGAGTCTCTTTTGTTTTAAAAGGGCAAATTTTCGGTGATTTAATACTGGACTTATTGTCTTCCCATTTTACAGCATATTTCTCAGACACCTTATTATTAGTGTTACTAGGGGTTGTCATTTGGAGACGACATCAAATCCGTTACCTTCTCATTCAAAGAGTTGGGGAGAAAAACTATCAATTTTATCAATTGGTAACAGTGTTAGTTTCAGTTGTTTGTTATTTTGTCGCTCAATTCTCTTTAGCGTTACTATTCCAAATGACGAATGGACAAGCATTTACAAAAACGATGCTGATATTTGCTCTATTAAAAAGCGTGTATTTAATTTGTTCGGGATTAATCATCTATACGATTTCTATTGGGTGTAATAGAAATATGGCTATTATTGGTTCTATCCTATTTTCATTAACATCTTATTTTACGATATTATTTCTATTACGAGAGTGAAGGGGAGGTACTCATGTTAGAACTAAAAAATGTATCCAAAAAATTTGGCTTTCAAGTGATTTTAGAAGAGGTTGATTTCAAAATTGACCAAGGAGAGCTTATTCATATTGTAGGAGCTAATGGATGCGGAAAGTCTACTTTATTTAAGCTTTTTTGTGATATTTTGGAACCGGATAAAGGTGAAGTTGTTTTAGATAGCAATGTACGAATTGGAGCTTTGATTGAGAATCCAGCGTTTATGGAAGAAAGTAGTTTAAAAACAAATCTTAAATTTTTAGCGTCTATCAATAAAAATTACAATGAATCGAAAATTAGAGAATTAGTGAAAAATTTTGATTTGGATTTTGATAGTAAAGTTCACGTGAAAAAATATTCCGTTGGAATGCGTCAGAAAATGGGGATTATTCAAGCTGTGATGGAGGATCAAAATTTAATTTTATTAGACGAGCCAACTCGAGGTCTAGATAAAAAATCACTAGATCAGTTTCATCAATTAGTTCAACAGCTTCATGAAGAAGGGAAATCAATTGTGATTGCTGCTCATGATAATTTGGCCGAATTACAGTTTGATAAGGAATATTTGATGGAAGAAGGGAAGCTGATTCTTCAATGAAACAGTTATTTCCAATTCGAGAGTGGCTTCTCTACATTTTTGGTTTGTTAATAGTATGGAATTTATATCATCCATTACCGTCGTTTTATATCGAGGCACACTTCAGTTTTATACCCGTTACCTTTCTTTTTGGCCATCTTTTAAGTATTTTCTTAATGGTAATGGAAGTTCTTATTTTGATGTATTTTATTAATGAGTATGAAAGTATGCGACTTTTAATACTGGTTCGAAGCAGAAGTCGAGTGTTTATAGGGCGAATATTAGTGAGGATGATGTGGCCTTCTGTCTTTGTAATGTTCTGTATTAAGGCAATTTTACTTTTCGAAATTGGAGGGATTCATCCTCTAGTCTTAGGTTCAATCCCCATTCTGTTTTTAGGGATGACTCTACTAGCAATATTCATTCAAGACTCTAAAAAAACGTTATTTTTAAGCCTGATTTTAGCCGCACTTATTAGACTAGGATGCTTTTACTTAATTGGGTAGGCAGGAGGATATCTCCTGCTTTTTTTTAATGGTCAAATATGGTAGTATAGAAAGGCAGTATATG
>CAUVGI010000028.1:0-17172 GCA_963551375.1 uncultured Streptococcus sp.
ATTATCAAAAGGATTTAGTCGCGTTTGATTCTTTAGAAGAGGGAAGAGCCTTTGTAGCGCAAATTCCGGGATATACTTTAGAAAGCGAAGACGGGTTTGAAGCGGAGTATGTGAATCCTAAACACTTGCTGGATTATATGGAAATTGTCTTCAATGGCAATATTGTTCCTTTATCTAGATTTTCGTTTGACCCTGAAGAAAATGTCGAGATTATTTGGAAAGAGGTTTCGAATCTATCGGTTAAAAACGATAAAGTGGTCGAAGGAGCTACAAAAGTAGATGCTTATGTCGTGAATAATGATGAAGTGAAAGACTATGTCGAAGCCAGAGAAGCAAACTTCCACAAGGCAAAAGCTTTCTTAGAGCGCAGTGGGTATGAAGTCGATCGAAGCTTTTTCGGAAGTGAAGACGGCGAAGCGATTCTCTACAGAAAACGAGGCGCCGAGGATTGGCACTTCTTATGTCACTTAGACCCGCTGTTTGTAGAGATTGAAGATGTTGAAGGGTTTGTGGAGAATATTGAAGAATCGGAAGAAGCGTCTAAATAGAAAGAAGGAAAAATAAAGTTGAATAGAATAGTAGACGATCAGATAACGCTTATTCCTTATTATAGAAATGATGACATCTCCCTTCTTTGGTATCAAGATAGTGAGGTATGCAAACAAGTAGATAATACTGATCAGATTTACGATCTAACAAAACTTCATAAAATGTATGATTACCTAACTTCACATGGTTCTTGCTATTATGTCCAATATGAGGGAGTGTTAGTTGGAGATGTGACACTTCAAGATAATTCAGAGCTTTCTATAGTGATCAGCAAAGAGTATCAGAATTTACAGATTGGAAGACGGTGTATTTCTGAAATGATACAGATGGCCAAAGAGAAAGAAATGGTTAAGGTAACTGCTCAAATTTATCCTTTTAATACTCAAAGTCAAAGAATGTTTTTGGCTTTGGGATTTCAGAAAGTTGATGAAGAGTGGTATGAATATAAGTTGATTTAGGATAGTTGTAGATCATTTTATATATTTAAATACTGGTCCGTATTTTGTATATCAAAGAATATCAAATTGAAAATAAACTCATTAAAAACATATAAAGGAGTACGATGGAGTGAAAGCATTAATTGTTTTAGATTGTCAAAAAGGAATGTTAGCTAGAGGGGATTTTGACCTGCTTAGAGAGAATATTTTGAAGTTACAAGAGATGTTTAAAGCGAGCGGGGATCTCATTATTCATACGCGTCATATTGATGAGAATGAGGAGAGTATTATTTATAATGGTGATGAACGAGGAGCGCTTGATGAAGAGCTTTCTGCGGATGCGGATTTTATCGTTGAAAAAGACTCGCCAAATATTTTCCAGAGCGAAGAGTTGAAGGCGATTCTTGCGAACCATCCGGTCGATGAAGTGGTGATTACGGGACTGAACGCGGAATATTGCTGCTTATTTTCTGCTATTATCGCTTCAGACAGAGGCTATAAGGTGACTTATATTGAAGATGCAACGGGAAGCGTCAATGACGGGGACACTTATGAAATGCCAGGGCTAGACCTTGTGGACTTCGTTGGTTGCGTCTTGGATTGGTCTGGGCAAGTCGAGGTTCTATACTTCGATGAGTTCAAAGAGCGAGGGTAACAGTTGAATTTGATGGAAGCAGGCAAAGTAAAATTTTGCCTGTTTTTTTATTTTCAGACAAATAAATCTTCGATAAGCGTTGAAGCAACACTGGGAACGTGAGATAATGGGCTAAGACAGTCATTTTGATTAAAGACATAAATAATTTTGTAACCGCAATCATATACAGGTTGCGATTTTGGAGGAACGATATGGATTATCAAGCAGTACGGAAAAAATATACGATCTATACGAGATGCACGGGGATTTTGACAATGCTCCTCATACTTTGCGTCACGTTTGCAGTTAGTGATATTACGATGCGAACAGGGGGAATTCTTGTGATTGTCGCTGGGTTAGCCTTTGCTATCTATGTGATCAATAAATGGTATTTAACCACTGTGGCGAAATTGCTGCATGTGGATTTGGATTTTGCGTCGTGGGAACAATATATCGAGGCAAATAAAGATGCAAAAAGAGCGGTCCTCCGATTAGACGCCGCAACGTCGGAAGTGTCCTTGGCGTACATGACAGGGGACTTCGAGACGGCGATTCGAAAGGCCAAAGAAATCTTGAGTCGGGACGGACTTCAAGTGCAATATCGAAACGTCTTGGAAAGCTATCTAATCCGCTCAGTTGTATTGAGTCAGCCGGAGTTGAGCCGAGAAGAGCTGGAGGAGATGAATGGGGAACTGACGATAACAGATCCTACGCTGGCCGAAAAGACGCAAAAGATGAGTGTGGCTCTCTATGACTTAACCATCGCACACGAGAGCAACGACTACTTCGAAACCTTAACAAACGAATACAAGTACCCACAGCTCGAAATCATCTACTATAAGGCATTGAATGCTGCAATTAAATGCGATATGGTGCGTGCAAACGAGCTGCTTAACCAGCTTGTCGGTGAAGATGAAAGATTGTATGTTGTGAGGATGGGGAAGGAGTTTTTAGAAACTTAAAAATTGGAGGTGTGGAGTAGTATAGATAATTATATAAATAGATACTAACATTAGTTATGGAGGAGAAAATATGGGTGAAATTATAAAAATTGGAAATAATAGTGATCTTGAAAAAGTTAATGATGAAGTAGAATTGGTGGAGTTAACGGAAGGATTACTGCAAGAAGCAAGAGCGACTATTGAAAATAATAAAACATTCAGTATGCCAATCTCTGGTTTGGCAACACTTGGAACAGGAGTTGCAGCATTGTTACCAGCGATTAATGCAATAACAGGTTCTAATGAAACGTTATATCGATTAGCAAACGCTACTGTAGGAGATTCTTTAAAACTTGCAAAAAATGGTAATTTTTGGGGAGCTTTCCACACAGCAACTGGTGGCTCAAAATTTGCGCAACTTCAAGCAGTGTCATCTATTACAACTTCTACACAGCAAGCCGCTGCTGCAATCAACCCAGCTACTTTGATGATGGCGGTTGCGTTATTTTCGATTGAAAAAGAACTAAAACAGATTTCTGAAACAGGAAAGCAAATTTTGCAATTTTTAGAAGTAGAAAAAGAAGCGGAGATTGAAGCCGACGTTGAAATCCTTATGAATATTATTTCTAAATATAAAATGAATTGGGACAATAAACACTTCGTTTCAAGTAATCATAAATTAGTTTTAGATATTCAAAGGACTGCGCGAAAAAATATGAATGCCTATCAAAAGAAGGTAGATGAAGTTCTAAAATCGAAACAATTTATTGTAGCTCAGAATAAGGTGAATTCAACTCTGGCTGATTTAGAGAAAAAGTTTCAATATTATCGATTATCCTTATATACATTTTCATTAGCTTCAATGATGGAAATTATGTTAAGTGGGAATTTTAAGGAAGAGTATGTTACAGGAATTAAAGAGGATATTAAATTAATGTCAGATACCTACAAAGGATTATTTGATGAATGTTCATCCAAATTAGAAAAAATGGGGAAATCTGCACTTGAAGCAAATATCGTAAAGGGATTAGGAACTGCCGGAAAAGCTATGGGTAAATTGATTGGAAGTATTCCGATTGTAAAAGATGGTTCAGTAGATGAATTTTTACTAGATAAAGGAGATAATTTACAAAAGAATGCCAAGGGTATGGAACAAAAAGCTGTAAAAACTTTTGAAACAATAGGAGATCCAGGTACTAATGTGTTTGTGGAAAAAATGGAGGATATTGTTCAAATTTATAATCATACAGAACAAATTTGTTTTGATAACGAAAAAATTTACCTGTTAGCATAAATGAAGACAAACGAAAGATCAGAGTTCCAAAGAGGAACTCTGTTTTTCAATATTTGCAATCTACACCTTAAAATTTTGATTTATCCCTCAAAAAGTGGATTGATTTAAGGGATAATGATAAAGTCTAGCTGTTTTATTTCTAAAACCAACAAACCGGAGCCCCGTACAGGGCTCCGGCCTTTCTTTTTATTTAGCAACTACCTTCTTGTGGTACATCTCTAATCCCAGCGCTGCGACTAGTAGCACCGCACCGACTGGTAAGTAGAGGGTTGGGTAGATGGAGCTGGTTCCGTAGATGTCGAAGACTCCTTTGAGGAAGCTGCCGAAGATGAAGGTGAGGACACCCATCTTATAGGCTGCTTGTGCGTCTTCCGATTTCAAAAAGGTTTTCCCAGTCATTTTTGCTACGAGATTTGGCACCACTCCAAGCACGAGTGGAATCATAAAGAGTAAGTACATGAATGGGGAGTAGACTTGGTGGCTGAAGAATTCATACACCGTTCCAACGACGAGTGTCACCACTGTTGCGACTGTGTAGAATGTCAGTCCTGTTTTCTTTTTATAAGTAGACAATATCACTCACCTCTCTTTCTTCGATGTTTCGACCGTTTGTTGTCGGTTTGTTAATGATTTGTCCGTTAAAGTACATCGATGATGATCCGCCACCGTCTAAGTTATAGGCGGTAGTGACGTTTAATTCTTTCATAAAATCAGCTAATTGTTTCAACGATAAGCCTTTACTTTCGCTCGTACGTCCGTCTGACACCACGAATACATAAGTGCTGTCGTCGATAATTCCGATAGCGGTACGCGGATTGCTCGCCATGGCTTTCCCAACTTCATCTGAACTATCTACGGCCACTTGTCCGTTTTCAATCAACGCTGGGCCAAATGACAAGACTTGCATCGCGCCGTTGTCGACTAACTGTTGGGCGGTGATGTCGCCTTCTTTGATGATGCCGAAGCTTCCGTCATTGTAGATGACTAAATCTTCTTGGTCGGCACTCTGGCTCTGGCTTCGCAAAAGTTGTCCATTACGAACGACGTATCCAGCATCTCTGGCGCCGTAGTAGTCTCCGTTAATCGCAAGGACTGCATTCACGCTTTTTGCGGTCGTTGAGGTCTTCGCGGTTACGTTTCGACCGTATGTTTCGTCGGCTAAGGCGGTCTTAATCGACGCGTTGCCTTTGATTTTCACCGTTGCGACGTGGATTTGCGTGTTATTTCGCTCGTACGTCTCAATCGTGATGGATTTCGTATCGTCCTCGTAGGCAGTCGCCGTGCTCACGGTTGGCGTTGTAGAGGTGCTAGAGCTACTTGAGTTTCCTGACGTTCCCGTGCCACTTGCGCTCGTTCCTGTGGCCGTATTCGTTGCCGCTGCCGTTTCGTTACTGAACTTTGCTAGGCTCTTTGAGATGAAGAGCGTATCGGCCACGACCATTCCCGAAGCCCCGATGAGAACTGCTGTATAAGCGGTCGTTAAGATTTTTCTGAGTGATTTTCCTTTTTTGTTATTTGACATAATGCACACCTTTCTCTTGTCCGAAAATGACTTTCTTCTGTACAAACCAGTTAAAGAAGAACATCCCGATTTCGGTAATGATTTTACCAACGAGTGGTCCGATGCCGAAACCGTAGCTGAGTCCCATTAAAATCAATGTGTTCAGCGTTAATGAGAAGCTGGCGAGTAAAATATAGCCGCCGAGTTCTTTTAGAAACGGTTTGTCGCTGGCAAAGACGAACTTCTTATTCACGAAGAAGTTGAATCCTGCGCTGATCACCCTTGCGACGACGTTAGCGGTCACGAGTGGTACGCCGATAAAGATTTGAAAGGCGTAGAGGGTGTAGTCTAGAAAAAAAGAGAGGATTGATGAGAGAGCAAATTGGAAAATCTCTTTGTAGATTCTGAATGAATCGCGAAGAGGATTAAAGTGTGAGCCCTCATTTTTGTTCTCGTAAATCGTTTGAATTTCTAGCTCGCAGAAGGGGCGTTTTTCTTTTGCCCAAACCATCAACACATTCATCTCGTATTCGAAACGTGATCCTGAAATCTCCAGCATTTTATCTAAATGTGTGCTAGAGAATCCACGTAGGCCGGTTTGTGTATCGCTAATTTTCGTGCCACTTGTGAGTTCGAAAATCTTCAAAGTGATTTTGTTTCCGACACGGCTTCTAAGTGGGACGTGTGCTCCGTCGAAGTTTCGAACGCCGAGTACAAGGCTGTCATTCTCTAGAGATGCCCTGGTCGCGATGTGCATGATGTCTTCTGGACTATGTTGTCCGTCTGAGTCTGCCGTGACGATGGCCACTTCCTCGTTTGCGTATGTTTCTTTAATGTAGCGATAAGCTGTTTTTAGGCCTTCGCCTTTCCCTTTATTTTCAGGATGCGTTAAAACGGTCGCTCCTGTGAGTTGGTTGAAGATAGGAAGATAGTTCTCCCCACTGCCGTCATCGACTACGACTACTTCTAAGTCTTTGGCGATTAGTTGTTGCGTTAAAGGAATTAATTTTTCCTCTGGTTCATATGCTGGAATAATTACGATAGTTTTCATTGTTTGTCACCGCTCGCCTGGTGGGGGAGCTTCTCCTTTCCGTTTGGATAACTATACTTTGCACCATGAACCTAAAACGTACTTAAAAGAGGTGGAAAAAAATAAAAATAGCATTTAATATAGTATTTAATAGAAAAATGAAAAATCCCCTAGCGTCAGGTATTGCTTGTAACGCTACGTAATGTAGTAATATGCAGGCAATAAGGAGGTGAAAGCTATGTCAAAATATACGACAGGGGAGCTTGCGAAACTTTGCAATGTGACTGTTCGAACCGTTCAGTATTATGACAAAAGAGGTATCTTGATTCCGACAGAACTTTCTGAAGGAGGAAGAAGATTATATTCTGAAAGTGATCTTCAACGTCTAAAAGTCATTTGTTTTCTTCGAGAGGTGGATGTACCCATCGATGCCATTTCTCAATTGTTAGAAGAAGAACATCCTGAAAAAGTGATTTCGATTTTAATAGAACAACAGGAAAGTTTATTGATGGAAGAAATTCAAGAGAAACAAGAGCAATTGGAAAAATTACGTGAATTACAGTCGACAGTCCAAAACAAAGAATCCTTCTCACTTGAATCCATTGCGGACATAGCAGTAGTGATGAAAGGTAAGAAACAACTCAAAAAACTTTACCGGATTATACTTTCAACAGGATTGGTGGTCGGAGTACTTCAGTGGGTGTCGATTGCATTCTGGATTTTCAAAGGAATGTGGTGGGGATTTGCGCTATGGGCTCTTTTGGCAACGGTATGGCTTATTTGGGTATGTAACTATTATTATAAACACGTTAAATATATTTGCCCTGAGTGCCATCAAGAATTTAAACCAGGAAAGAAAGAGGCTTTCTTTGCAAAGCATACGCCAACAACTCGGAATTTAACTTGCTCAGAGTGTGGCCATAAAGGATTCTGTATTGAAATCTGGGACGGTGATCAAGCATGAGTGGATTTAATCAAATCATTCTTGGACCAACGGCGATACCTTCATTAATCGTGACGATTGTTTTGCTTCTTTTAATAGGAATTTTACCTATTGTTTATTGGATGAGAAGACATAAGGGTCAAGTGAAAATTAGTTATTTCATTGCTGGGGCGTTAGGATTTATTGTTTCTGCCCGTATTCTTGAATCAGTTTTCCATTATTTCTTTTTACTGGCAGATAATCCGATTTCTCAGTTTTTAAATGGAAATAATGTAGCATTCGTGTTATATGGAATGATGATGGCAGGGATTTTCGAGGAATGTGGTCGCTATATTGTATTAAAATATATTATGAAAAAACACCGCACCCGTGAAAATGCAGTTTTGTATGGAATTGGGCATGGAGCTATCGAAGTTCTAACAGTTATTCTTCCATCAATTCTGCTTTACTTAGTGATTGCGACATCGCTTCAGAATGGAAGTGTCGATTCTACGATGACGGCATTACATGTCACTGAAAAGAATGCAGCCTTCGCCATGCAAAGTTTTCAAGCGGCGGCACAGTTTAATGTTGAAACAGCTGTGATGACCGTTCTCGAAAGAATCAGTTCAATGGGGATTCATATTGGCTGTACCATCATCGTGTATTACAGTGTCATTGCAGAGAATAAAAAGTATTTATGCGGGGCCGTTTTACTACATATGATGGCGGATTGCTTTGCAGCGCTCTATCAACGAAATGTCGTGGGAGCTGGAATCGCTGAAACTGGAATTTTAGTTATGGCGATCGTCATTGTATGGATTGCGACAAAAATATATAAAAAATTGGCATAACGAATCGTTGATGCAAAGGAGGAATGAAGATGGCAACAATAGAAAGTGGAGCGAGATTTGGGATTCCGCTGGTATTCCTAGTGAGTTCAGTGTTTATTGCGACATGTGTACTTGTCATTTTCGTTCGCCGATGGACAGCCGCAAAACAAAGCGGAGGTCCGTTCATGGCAGCTTTTCATATCGCAAAAGGAACATTTTACATTCATGTGGCGTTCTGTTTCAAAAAGCGTCGTATTCCTCTATCATCTATTCGCCGGATTTCGATTGATTTCATGCGCGGTCGAAAAGGTGGTGGCGCTCGTTATTTCGTCATCATTGAACAAAAGGATGGAACCACGACCATGTTCTTCATGGGGAAAAGCAAGGTCAATGATGCGTTGCTGGAGGAGTTGCCTCAAGCTGTGAAGCGATATCCGATTAAGGTTTCCCTAAAATAATTTGAAAAAGCAGTACCTATAGTAACATCTCAACATTGCACGATGAGTGCTTGGGTGCTATAATAGGCACTGTCTTTTATATGGACACGACTTGTTTTCAGTTTATTTACACAAATTGAAAATTATTTACAACAGAAAGGAGAGAAAATGATGTCTACTCATAAAAAAGTATCACTTTCAGAAGTAAACCAATCGATTGAGACGCCAAAGAATAATAATTTCTGGCAAAACCTAAAAGCCTTCTTAGGACCAGGAGCGCTTGTAGCAGTAGGGTACATGGACCCAGGTAACTGGATTACTAGCGTGGTCGGAGGGGCTTCGTACAAATATACATTGCTCTTCGTAATCCTTATTTCGTCATTAATCGCAATGCAGTTGCAACAAATGGCAGGAAAACTTGGGATTGTAACGCGTATGGACTTAGCGCAAGCCACAGCGCATCACGCACCAAAATGGCTTCGTCACATTTTATGGGTGATCGTCGAATTAGCACTGATGGCGACAGACTTAGCGGAAGTACTTGGATCAGCCATTGCCTTGAACCTCTTGTTTGGAATTCCAATTATGGTGGCCATCTTTATTACGGTTCTGGACGTATTCTTGCTTCTTGGAATTATGAAGCTTGGATTTAAGAAAATCGAAGCAATTGTATCAACGTTGATTTTAACAATCCTTTTAATTTTCGTGTATTTAGTAGCGTTAGCAGAACCAAGTATTTCAGGAATTTTCACAGGATTCCTACCAACGGCGCAGTTATTCGAACCAACAACTCCTGGACACGATAGCATTTTAACATTGTCACTAGGGATTATCGGGGCAACCGTAATGCCGCATAACTTATACTTGCATTCATCACTCTCACAAACGAGAAAAGTGGATTACACAAATCAAGATAATGTTCGTAAAGCTGTTCGTTTCATGACATGGGACTCAAACATCCAGTTGAGCTTAGCGTTCGTCGTGAACTCACTCCTATTAATCTTAGGGGCAGCGTTATTCTTCGGACACGCATCTGAAATTTCTGCCTTTTCCCAAATGTACAATGCGTTGCAAGATTCGAAGATTGCCGGCGTGGTCGCAAGTTCTACATTATCGACACTCTTTGCCGTGGCGTTATTAGCGAGTGGTCAAAACTCAACCATCACAGGAACATTGACAGGACAAATCGTGATGGAAGGTTTCCTACATATGAAATTACCACAATGGATTATCCGTCTGGTGACTCGTTTATTCGCCTTACTACCGGTAATCGTCGTAGCGATGTTATTCGGTTCGCAAGAAAAAACATTGGACCAACTCTTGGTTTATTCACAAGTATTCTTATCAGTGGCGTTACCATTCTCAATCTTCCCATTGATTTACTTCACTTCGAAGAAATCACTCATGGGCGAATTCACCAACGCCAAATGGAATACCTTCCTTGGATACGCGGTAGCCGTTATCCTAACGATTTTAAACTTCAAGTTAATTTTTGATTTATTCTAAAACGAAACGGGCATCTTCGGGTGCTCGTTTTTTATATCCTTTTCCTAAATTTCACAAAGGTTTTATTGTATTTTTCTAGAGAATAGGATAGATTATAAGTGAGGGATGGAACCGCATTCAACGGTTCGTCGATACAAGTAGAATGAGGAGGATGGTTATGAGTTTTCCATTTCGTGAAGATCCAAATACGGCAACGATACTGTGCAAGCATATTGCAAGAGGAGAACAGCCGATTCTATATGTAAGTCACGACGAGGACGATGGCATGTGGCAGTTTTTATGCAACGAGGAGCATACCATTGAGGACTTGATGTTAGTGACCTTGAAACAAGCCTACGATCTCGATCCGTCAATCGGGGAAATCAAAGACTTACCTCTTGGGAAAGAGGCTTGGAGGGAAAATCCACAAATGCCGTGGAGAAGTTAAAGTTGAGGATGAATCGCTGGGTAATCGTAGAAAACGACAGTGAAAGGGAGAAAAGAATGAAGAGTATTTCGAAAACAGTAAAATTAGGACTTTGTGCAGCCGTGCTGATTGGCTTAGCAGGATGCGGACAAACGCAAAAAGAAACGACGACACAGGCAGCACCAGAGACGACAACTGTAGCGGCACAATCTCAGGAAGCACCGCAATGGGTTGCGACCTATACCAACATCAGCAATCCCTCAAGCGTTGAAGAAGTGAAGGCATTGTTGTCTGCGTACTTGGATAAAGAAAGTGTGGAGAAGTTCTTTGAGTTCGTGAATGACTACAATGAGACTGTCGGCGAAACGGGCTTGCAAGGGGATTTTGCGTCGTTTACAAAAACGGAGTATGACGTTGAGAAAATCAGTTCGCTTTGGACTGCAAAACACGGCGATTTTGTCGGAACGAACTGCCGCATCAATACGTATGCGTTGTTGAAGAATAAGATTACGATTCCGAAGATTGCTGCGGATAGTGAGCTCTTATTTATCGATAATGATGCGATTGATAAGGGACATCTCTTTAGTTCGGATGAAAAAGAAGACTTGAATCGTTTGTTCTCGCGTGTGGAAACGGAAGCCACCACAGACGTGAAGACGCATGCGAAGAAGATGGAACAGTTTCTGTCGCAATTTACATTTGACGAGAATGCGCGTATGCTCTCAGTCGTGATTCACGATAATTTGGACGGGGAATCGCTCTTTATCGGCCACGTGGGAGTCTTAGTGCCAACGGGGGACGGATTCCTATTTGTCGAAAAACTCACCTTCGAGGAACCATACCAAGCGATTAGGTTCAAGACGAAAGAAGATGTCTACAAGTATCTTGAAACGAAATATCAAGACTATACCGGAGAAGGGTTAGCGAAGCCATTTATTATGGATAACGATAAATGGGTAGAGATGAAGTAAAAATAAGTTATTCGTCTTGAACATAGAATTTGGAAGTAGCGATGGAGGAAGAAAGGATGGCTTCTAGCAAGGAATACTTAGCCTATATTTCAGAACAAATATCGAGATTAGAGGATATCCGCTATAGAGCAATGATGGGGGAATATATTTTGTATTACCGAGAAAAGGTTGTCGGCGGCATTTATGATGATCGATTCCTAATCAAAAATGACACAACTGCCAGAGAATGATGCCTGACGCTTCATTGGAACGCACATATGAAGGAAAAAAAGAAATGCTACTGATGGAAAATGTAGAAGATAAGGAGTACTTAACGGATTTGTTTAAGGCTATCTATGATGAACTGGCGGCTCCCAAACCCAAGAAAAAGAAATGATGCGTGGAAGAGAACCTTTCTGTTTTGGACGATTAGCAGTCAGTCCTGTGAATCTATAAAGTAACGATAACACCTGTAGCAGTTTCAAAGTACTACAGGTGTTTTTGATGTGCTGGAAAATGGTTGGATGAGAATATCCTCTTCTCCCGTTATTTGGTATAATGACGGTACAGTTTAAGTAGAATTCTGAAACAGAAAACAAACGACGAAGAGCACTAGTGCTAGTAGTTTTATAGAAAGTAGGACACTAAAGATGAACATGAGTATTAGAGAAATTATAGATAAAGAAGAAAAAGAATTGATTTCAAAAGAAGTTTTATATGATCTTCCGGAATGGTTTGGAATGCCAGAAAGTACGCAGGAATATGTCGATGATGCGATGGACAAACCGTTTATAGCTTGTTTTGTAGAGGATAAGCTCGCAGGATACGTTGTGTTGAATGCTACGAGTGAGGATTGTGCAGATATTTTTGTGATGGGAGTCAAAAAGGAATTTCACCGGAAAGGAATCGGCAAAAAATTAAATGAGGCGTATGAACAACTAGCTGGGAAATTAGGGTATACTTATTCCCAAGTGAAGACTGTAAAAATGGGACATTATGAACAGTATGATCGCACGAATCTTTTTTATAAGGCGATGGGGTATAAGGAGTTAGAATGCTTCCCGACTTTGTGGGATGAATGGAATCCGTGTCAAATCTATATTAAATATTTAGGGGCATGAAGCAGAAAACTACAGAAAATAGGAAACAGAGGAGAGTTCGATGAAAGTAAAGAAGATAGGAATCGTTAGCTTATCTAGCGGAATAATGGGAGAGAACTTCATTCAGCATGAGCTCAATCTTGGAAAAAAACGTTTAGAAGAGTACGGTGTAGCAGTTGAATTTTTACCTCATGCTTTAAAAGGGCTTGAATTTATTAAGCAATATCCAGAATGTAGAGCGCAAGACTTGCTAGATGCATTTCAAGATGACTCGATTGATATGATTTTATGTGCGATTGGCGGGGATGATACGTATCGCCTACTCCCTTACTTATTTGAACAGGACGCGCTTAAAAAGGTTGCTAAACAGAAGATTTTTTTAGGCTTTTCAGATACAACAATGAATCATTTAATGTTACATAAAGTTGGCATTCAAAGCTTTTATGGGCAGGCTTTCTTACCGGATGTATGTGAACTTTCGTCGGAAATGCTTTCATATACGAAATCGTATTTTGAGGAATTACTGACAACGGGAAGAATTAAAGAAATTCGCCCCAGTGACATTTGGTATCAAGAAAGAGAAGATTTTAGTGAAAAGGGATTAGGGGTTTCGATGCCAAGTTTTCCAAATCAAGGGTTTGAATTATTAAAAGGAAACGCTCAGTTTAGTGGGCCGATTCTAGGAGGATGCTTAGAAACAATGTATGATTGTTTCGATTCTTCAAGATATGCCGATTCTGTACAGCTTACTCAGAAATATAAGTTATTTCCAACGCTTGAAGACTGGAGTGGGAAAATTCTGTTGCTGGAAACAAGCGAGGAACGACCAAGTGTTGAGTTGTATCGAAAGATGATTCAAGCTTTAAAACAGTATGGAATCTTTGATGTAGTTTCTGGTGTATTGGTGGGTAAACCTCAAAATGAAATTCATTACGAAGAATACAAAGAAGTCCTGCTAGAGGAGCTGGAAGACAAAGAGGTCTCTATTGTTTACAATATTAATGTTGGACATGCGACACCACGCAGTATTGTTCCTTTTGGAGTACATGCTCAAGTTGATGTGGATGCACAAGTCATCCGATTTGATTATAATAAATAGAGTAGAGATTAGAGTTAGAAAAGGGGATAAGAGATGGATCTAAAAGATTTTACAGAAAAAGAACAAGAACAAATTAAAAAAGGATTGAGCACAGCGGTGTTGACGGATAAAGAAGCGGCTAAGAAAATTTTAGCGCTAGTGCCAGAAGAATGGATTAAGGCGATTCCGTTCTTAGTCAGAGGCCATGCGACAACAAAAACAGTTCAACGCATCGCAAAAGAAAATCCTGAACTTTATGCAGTCGCAAAACAAGAAGGAGAGCTCCCTGAAAAAGAACGCGAAGAATTGCGTGAAATCATCACTGGAATTTTCCAACAAAAAATGAACAAACATAATATTAAATAATGACAGTGCCGTGCATGAATTCGTGCATGGCGCTTTGTATTTTCGCTGAAATACGATACAGTAGGAAGTGAGAGAAAATGAAGCAGGAGAAAGGGAGTAAGAAAATGGAAAGAATTGAACCAGCAGCATTTCAAGCGTTGCATCAAAAAGAGGACATCACGATTCTAGACGTTCGTGAAGTGGATGAATTCCAAGCAGGACATATCGAAGGTGCTGTGAATGTGCCGCTTAGTACGTTAGATAAGGGGTATGAACAGCTGGATGCGTCTAAACGCTATTATGTGATTTGCCAAGGCGGCATGCGCTCTGAACGGGCCTGCCAGTTCTTGGAGACAAAAGGGTTTGATGTGGTAAACGTTGAAGGAGGAATGAATCAGTGGAAAGCTTAAAGCAAACGACCGAGGTGCAACTAGTTCCTTTTAACAAAAGCTTCCTTGAAACGATTTGGAAGAGTGGTTTTTCTACAGACCATCCAGCGTGGACGAAGTTTAACGCGCCGTATTTTAATGACTATCGCAAGTTTGATGATGCGGAAAGTTTTGGAGCAAGCCCGATTGCGGACTTTTTAATGAGCGAAGATTGCAAGTGCATTGTCGCTGACGGTAAGCCTGTTGGTATGGTTTCAAAATCATGGGTGGACGAAGCAACACGATGGCTAGAAATCGGGATTGTGATTTATGACGACCAGTTATGGAGCCGAGGAATTGCGACTACTGCGCTAACAAAGTGGGTGGATGCCATTTTCCACGAAACCGATATGCTTGAACATATTGGAATGACGACTTGGAGCGGGAACGGTGCAATGATGGTCGTTGCCGAGAAATTAGGATTCCTAAAAGAAGGCCAAATTCGTAAAGTTCGCTACTACAAAGGACAGTATTATGACAGCTTGAAGTATGGAGTTTTACGAGAAGAGTGGGCTACAAGAGCATAAGGATAAAAGAGACTAATCCATGTGTGATTAGTCTCTTTTAGTATGTTAGTCATTATTTTCCTGGAGTGTTTGGATCTAAGCCCCAAGATTGTTCAAGCATAGGTTTTAAGGTTTTAATCATATCTTCTGAACCTTTGATTGTGATATTGTATACTTTATCGCCTCTTTGGAATACCCATTCATATGAAATTTTCCCATCTGTAAATGTTAATTTTATTAAGTAAGCGTCCTCATTGGCAAATATAGCTTTTACACCTTCTATACTAGTTTTATTTTTGTCTTTTCCCAAGAAGCTATATAAACGGTTCGCAAGTAACTCTGCGCCAAAGGTTTCGTTCTCGCCAAGTTCAATACTATCTTTAGTGTATGCGTTCATTATTAACACATTGTATTTGTCTGGTGAAGAATAATTGAGCGCTTTGCTATTTTTAATTGTCAATATGACCCAATCTTTAGGGATATTGATATAACCAAATTGTTCATTTCCTATACGTTGAGTATCTGCAAAAGATACTTCTTTTGCCCCAGAAGAAGCGCCAGCAGTAGTTGTTGGAGCTGTAGTCGTTGGTGCAGCTGTAGTTACTTCTGTTGTTGGTTCCGCTGTAGTTTCTGTTGCTTTCTTTTCTCCATTGCCGCAAGCCGCTACCATTAAAGCAGATAGAAGCGTTACAGAGCTCAATAAAATTTTGTTTTTCAAATTGTTTTTCTCCTTGATTAGGTTAATACCTGGTTTTTATATTATTGTCCAGGAGTTTTTGCATTTAAGCCCCAAGATTGTTCAAAAACTGGTCTTAACGATTTAACCATGTCTTCTGTACCTTCGATTGAGACTACGTAAACGATATCCCCTTTTTGGAGAATCCATTCGAACATAGTTTTACCATCGGAGAATGTTGCTTTTATTAAGTAAGCTTTTTCTCCCGCAAAATCAGCTTTCACGCCTTGAACACTAGTTTGTTCTTTATCATTTTTCACGCCATTGAGCAAACGGTTTGCAATTAACTCTGCGCCAAACGTTTCACCATCATTGAGTTTAACTTTATCTTTAGAATAAGACTCTAGATACATAATATTATATTGATCTGGTGACGAATAATAGAAGTTATCAGGGTTGTTTGAGGCTTTGAATACTACCCAGTCTTTAGGGACGTTGACATAGCCAATATTATCGTTCCCAACACGTTGAGTATCTTCAAGTGATACTTTTTTTGTTTCTGAAGAAGTCCCAGGAGTTGTTGTTTTAGCAGTAGTCGTTTGAGTAGTTGTCGTTGGTGCAGCTGTAGTTTCTTTAGCGACTTCAGTCGTTGGTGCAACAGCAGGTTCCGCTGTTTTCTTTTCTCCGTTTCCGCAAGCGGCTACCATTAAAGCAGATAGAAGCGTCACAGAGCTTAATAAAATTTTGTTTTTCATGATGATTGTTCTCCTTAGCAAATTTATTATACTTGTATTATATCACACGCGAATGAAAAATCAACTAGGAAAATTTTCGGCTAAAAAGAGGGACAATAGAGCATAACAAAAGAGACTAATCGCATGGATTAGTCTCCGTCATTAACGATTGATTATTTTCCGGGAGTGTTTGGATCTAAGCCAAATGATTGATCGAAAATAGGTTTTAATGCGTTTAGGATTTCCTCAGAACCTTCGATTTGAACGCCATATATTATTTCACCTTTTTGGAAAACCCAACAGTAGTAGTATTTACCATCTGTGAATAGAACTTTAATGAAGAAAGCATCCTCGCCGGCGAATTTGGTTTTTGAACCTTTAATGTCTTTAACTTCCTTTGAGGTTTCAATGTTAGAGTATGTACGATTAGCGATTAACTCTGCCCCAAATGTTTCACCACTTTGGAGTTTTACTTGATCTTTACTGAAGCTGTGTAGTGTCACAATATTGTATTTGTCTGGTGAATAATATTGTACTTTAGATACGTTGTTCTTTTTCCAATCTTTAGGCAGATTGATATAACCAGTATGATCAGCCCCGACACGTTGAGTATCTGCAAGAGAGATTTCTTTTGCCCCGGAAGAAGATCCAGCAGTAGTCGTTTGAGCTGTTGTCGTCGGTGCAGCTGTAGTTACTTCAGTTGTTGGTGCTACAGTTGTTTCCGTTGCTTTCTTTTCGCCATTTCCGCAAGCGGCTACCATTAACGCAGACAGGACAGTTACAGAACCTAATAAAATTTTATTTTTCATGATGATTGTTCTCCTTAACAGTTGTTATAGGTCTATTTTACCATTAATGAGATGGA
>CAUVGI010000029.1:0-17086 GCA_963551375.1 uncultured Streptococcus sp.
TACGCCTAATGATACAGCATATAATATATCACAATTCGCGATTTAATGCAATGGACCGAGTTTCATTTTCCTCAAAAGTCTATTCTTTTTTCTCTTCAAATAAAACAAGTGATACCGTATACGGTATCACTTGTTTTTTTAGTCGGCAATAAATTCTTCAATCCACGCCCAAGCTTTCTCTACTCCTTCACCAGTTTCAGATGAGAATGTTAAGAATAAGTCTTCTGGTGGTTTTCCAAATGCTTTTCGAATCACGCTGACATGTTTATTCCATTTTCCACGAGGAATCTTATCACATTTCGTCATCACAATTCGATATGGAATATTGTAATACTCTAAAAATTCACGCATTTGAACGTCTTCTTGACTCGGTTCATGTCTAAAGTCAACTAAGATGAGCACTAAACGAAGAGGTTCTCGAGTCGTAATATACTCCTCAATCATCTTCCCCCATTTTTCACGTTCCTTCTTAGACACTTTAGCATATCCATAACCCGGCACATCCACGAAATAGAACTGTTCATTAATATGATAGAAGTTCAATGTTTGTGTTTTACCTGGTTTACTTGAAGTACGTGCTAAGCTTTTACGTTGAATCAACTTATTAATAAAAGATGATTTTCCAACGTTAGAACGACCTGACAATGCAATTTCTGGAAGGTTTCCAGAAGGATATTGTGCTGGTCCTACAGCACTAATTGTAAATTCGGCTTTATTAACCTTCATTTTCTAATCCTTTCTGAGTTGGCAACTTCACGAAGAATAATAATACTGAACCGATTAGGAACAAGATAATTAATGAGAAGACACCATCTAATGAATTACCTGTCATTTGAGCTGTAATCCCTAATAGTGTTGTTCCTAAGATTGATGAGAATTTACCAAAAATATTATAGAATCCAAAGAATTCATTCGCTCTATTGGCCGGGATTAATTGGCCAAATAATGAACGGCTGAGTGATTGTACTCCACCTTGAGCTGTACCAATAAGAATTGCTAAGATAAGGAAATCTGTGTATGAATTTAACCATAATGCCATCACACAAATTAAAATATACGTACCAATTCCGAGGAATAATGTTTTCTTGTTACCAAAGCGTTTTGATAAGTATCCATAAAGTAAACTAAATGGAAACGCCACGATTTGAACAATTAATAAGATAACAATCAAGCTATTGCTATCGAGTCCCATATCCGAACCAATTGCTGTTGCCATTTTAATAATCGTACCTACTCCGTCGATGTAGAAGAAGTAAGCAAGCAAGAATAAGAATACTTGTTTATGTTCTCCAATACGTTTAATCGTTCCCCATAAACGCATAAAACTTTCTTTAATAGGTTTCTCAGGTTTTTCAATAAATGATTTTTGAGTTACATGTAACCAGTACGGAACCGTAAAGATAAACCACCATGCGGCTGTAATGAAGAAACCAGCCATAACGATTGCGTTTGAATTCAATCCACTAAACTGCATAATCATCATAAATAATACAAACGGGAATACACTTCCGATATATCCATACCCGTATCCAGCTGCGGAAATTCTATCCATACGATCATAAGTGGTTACATCCATAATCGAACTATCATAGAAAATGTTCGAAGCTGAATATCCGATTGCCGATAAAGTATACAATGCTAATAATAAAATCCATTGATCCGTTTCAGCAAACATCATTCCAATAACTGAAAATACTCCAAGCAAGGTACTCCATGTAAACATCGGATTACGGTATCCTTTGTAATCCGCTAAAGCTCCAAGAACTGGTGCCATGATGGAAACCGCAAATGTCGCAATCGAGTTAGCATATCCTAAAAATGCGGTTGAATCAGCCGCACTAACTCCTGCGTTAGAGGATACGGTTTTAAAATACAACGGAAAAATGGCCGTAGTAATCATTAAAGAATAAACTGAATTGGCCCAGTCCTGCATAATCCAAGCAAACTCTTCTTTTGTGTAATGTTTCGATATTAAGGATTTTAATCCTTTCATGCTGTTATCTCCCTTAATCATATATTCTTTAATAAAAATAGAATGCAATATAATGCACCCATCATATCACATTCTATCCTAACATATTTTGTTGAAAATCCCTAGGAAATCAATCGATTTTCTTCATCATACAAATCAGGTTCGCCAGTTCCGTTCACAATGGCTTCTGTAACGACCACTTTTGTAATATCTTCACGACTTGGAATTTCGAACATTAAATCCATCATAACGGATTCAATAATACTTCTTAATCCACGCGCACCTGTACGACGTTCAATCGCTTTAGCAGCAATTGCTAGAAGCGCTGCTGGTTCAAACTCTAATTCCACGTTATCCATGGCAAAGAGTTTTTGATACTGCTTCACTAATGCATTCTTTGGTTTCGTTAAAATATCGACTAAATCGTCTTTACTTAACGGTTCTAACGCCGCAGTGATTGGAAGACGTCCAATAAACTCTGGAATTAGTCCGAATTTTTGTAAATCTTCTGGAATAATCAACTGCATTAAACTTTCATGACTTGATAAGTTTTTATTTGAAGATCCAAATCCAATGACTTTTGCACCAAGACGCTCTTTTACGATTGTTTCAATACCATCAAACGCTCCACCAACGATAAATAAAATATTCGTTGTATCGATTTGAATAAGTTCTTGATGTGGATGTTTACGTCCTCCTTGAGGTGGAACAGACGCAACAGTTCCTTCTAAAATCTTCAGTAAGGCTTGTTGAACCCCCTCACCACTGACGTCACGAGTAATGGATACATTCTCGCTCTTACGGGCAATTTTATCAATCTCGTCGATATAAATAATCCCTTTTTCAGCACGTTCAATATCATAGTCTGTCGCCTGTAATAGTTTTAGAAGAATATTTTCAACGTCTTCACCAACATAACCCGCTTCAGTTAATGTAGTCGCATCCGCAATCGCGAATGGGACATTTAAAATACGCGCTAATGATTGAGCTAAATAAGTCTTCCCAGAACCAGTTGGTCCGATTAAACAAATATTACTCTTTTGTAACTCAACATCGTCATCTTCACTAAATAAGTGATTAATACGTTTATAGTGATTATAAACCGCTACTGCTAATGATTTCTTTGCATGTTCTTGGCCAACAACGTAATCATTTAATACTTTTAGGATTTCTTGAGGTTTTAAGACCTCAATCATTTCATCCATCGTCATTGAAGAAAATTCTTCATCAATAATTTCTTTACATAAATCAACACATTCATTACAAATAAATACATCAGGACCAGCGATAATTTTCTTTACTTGTTCTTGTGATTTTCCACAAAATGAACATCTTACTTGTTTTGTTTCATCTTTATACAATCTGAAACCTCCATTCTTTTCCTGATTTTTCATTTTAAGAGTACCATAAGTCTCTATTTTCAACAAGAAATGTTGTTTCAAAAAGCGCCGGTCTCTAGCGAAACCGGCGCTTTCTTATTTAATTTTATAAAATTAAGCTTCTTTAGCAGAATCAGTAATTACAGCTAATGCTTTCTTCATTGAGATATCGTTTTTCAACATATCTACTGAAACAGCAGCACGAACTGCATCTTCTTCCATACCGTATTGAGCAGCTAATTCTTTTACTTCGTTAGCTACATCTTCATCAGTTGCTTCGATGCCTTCTTCTTTAACGATTTGTTCTAATACTAAGTTAGTCTTAGTACGAACGTCAGCGTCTTTTTCCATCATTTTGTGTAAATCAGCTTCTGTTGTACCAGTGATTTGGTAGTACATTTCAGGAGAGATTCCGTTACGACGCATATCGTTTAAGTAGTGTTCCATTTGACGGTGAACTTCGTCGTGAACCATTTCATGTGGTAAGTCAACGATTTCAGCGTTTTCTACTGCTTTACGTAAAGCTTCATCTGCTACTGCTTCATCAGCTGCAGCGTTCTTTTCTTTTTCTAATTCAGTACGAATTTTTTCTTTTAATTCTGCTAATGTTTCAACTGAATCATCAACATCTTTAGCGAATTCATCTGTTAATTCAGGTAATTCTTTAGTTTTTACTTCGTGAACTTTAACTTTGAACACTGCTTCTTGACCTTTTAAGTTTTCAGCATGGTATTCTTCTGGGAAAGTCACTTTCACTTCTACTTCATCGCCTTCTTTAGCGCCAACTAATTGGTCTTCGAAACCTGGGATGAATGATCCTGAACCTAATTCTAATGAGTGGTTTTCACCTTTTCCGCCTTCAAAAGCTTCGTCACCTAAGAAACCTTCGAAGTCGATTACTACTGTGTCACCTAATTCAGCTGCATCTTCTTTTACAACTAATTCAGCTGCACGAGCTTGTTCTTGTAATAAACGATCTTCAACATCTTGTTCAGATACTGTACGATCTTGTTTTTCAACAGTTAAGCCTTTGTATTCACCTAATTTAACTTCAGGTTTAACAATTACTTCTGCTTTGATAACCCATGGTTTACCTTTTTCGATTGATTCGATATCGATTGTTGGTTGAGTTACTGGGAAGATTCCAGTTTCTTCAACTGCGTTATCGTATGCATCTGGTAAAAGAATGTTTAATGCATCTTGGTATAAAGCTTCTTCACCGTACATTTTTTCAAATACTTGACGGCTTACTTTACCTTTACGGAAACCAGGTACGTTCACGTTCTTTTTAACGCGGTTAAACGCTTGGTCCAAACCTTTTTTAATATCTTCTTGTGAGATTTCAAATGTTAAAACAACTTTATTTGTTTCAACTTTTTCGAATTTTGCTGTCATATTATTCCTCCATAAATTCATTATTCACCTTAAAGATGAATGGATTTACATACTCATTTATTTTACAATACTCTTCCTCTTTTGTAAAACATAATTGACTTATTCGGGTTTAATTTAACAAGAATTTTGAATAGAGATTAAGAAAAGGTAACAAAAGCAATAGTTTTTCTCATTTTTTGCCCAAAATGTTATAATAGACGCCATAGGAGGGATAAAATGATTCAATATCCAAAAGGACAAAAACAATTATCACGGGCTACTCGGTCTCAAACAATGCAAACAAATTATAGTAGTCGCGGTATGGGTTTAGAGAACATATTGAATCAAACCAATGAACTCTATCGCCTTCAAAAACGAGCGGTTATCCACAAGAAACCGACACCGATTCAAGTCGTTAAAGTAAACTACCCTGCCCGTAGTGCAGCGCAGATTACGGAAGCCTATTTTCGTCAGGCATCGACAACCGACTATAACGGTGTGTATAAAGGAAGATATATCGATTTTGAAGCGAAGGAAACGAAGAATAAAACTTCTTTCCCATTAAAGAATATTCATGAGCATCAGCTAGAACATATGAAAGAGTGCTGTGAACAAGGCGGTATCGCATTTGTTATTTTTTATTTTTCTAGTTTGAAGGAATATTATTTACTTGAATATAAATGGATCGAACAATTCGTTCATGATTCAAGCACAAATCGTCAATCAATCCCGTTGACCTATATTAAAGAACATGGTCAATCAATTTCTCTATCGCTGCAAATGACGCTAAATTACTTAGATGCAGTAGATAGCTTATTATAAAGGAGGTCAATCTATGACTGAAAACAATACTGAACAAACCCGTTCATCTCAGCACCGTCATACAAAGAAAAAGGCACCTACTTCTTCTAAGAAAAAACTCTGGAAGAAAATTTTAATTGGTATTGCCGCTTTTGTGACGGTGGCTATTATTGCGATCGTCGCAATCTTCGCTTACTACGGTGCGACTGCTCCTACCATTCAAGCAAGTGATTTAGAAGGAGCTACTGAAACTAAAATCCTTGATAAAGATGGCGAACTTATTTATTCACTCGGTGGTGAAAAACGAGATCTTATCACCAGCGAACAAGTTCCTCAATTACTAAAAGATGCGATTACTTCAATTGAGGACAAACGCTTCTACTCTCATATGGGGATTGACCCAATCCGTATCGCAGGATCATTCCTACGAAATGCAAAAGCCGGTCAAATTACTCAAGGTGGTAGTACGATTACTCAGCAATTAGTGAAGTTAGCCGTATTCTCTACGAAGAAAGAAGACCAAACATATAAACGCAAAATTCAAGAAATCATGCTTGCACTTCAATTAGAACGTAATTACTCTAAGGAACAGATTCTTACGTATTATTTAAACAAAGTGTACATGGCAAATAATGTATACGGATTTGGTACTGCTTCACACTACTACTTCAATAAAGAATTATCTGATTTAAGTTTAGCCCAAGTCGCACTCCTTGCCGGGATGCCGCAAGCACCTAACTCATACGATCCATATGCGAATGCAGATCAAGCAAAAGAACGACGTGACTTAGTACTCTATTCCATGAAAGAAAATGGAAAGATTTCAAAAGAACAATATGACCAAGCGGTTGCGACTCCAGTTACTGAAGGATTAATGGCACATAATAACAATGTCGCTAGTAATGATAAAGCACTTGTTTACGATTCATTCGTAACAATGGTTTTAAAAGAAGTTCAAGAAAAAACAGGACTTGATCCTTATAACGATGGACTTACGATTGAAACAACTATCGACTCAAAAGCGCAACAACGTTTATACGATATCGTTAATACGAATGATTACATTCAATACGTGAATGACAAAATTCAAAATGCGGTTGTAATGTTAGACACAAAAACTGGTGCGGTTCGTGCCGTAAATGGTGGCCGTAAACAAACCTCATTACTCGGCTATAACCGAGCAACTGACAATTCACGTAGTACTGGTTCAACTATCAAACCAGTTATCGACTACGGTCCAGCCATCGAATACTTAAATTATTCTACTGGTCAAACCATCATGGACCAAAGAACAACATATTCAAACGGTGTTGAATTAAACAACTGGGATTTCAGTCACAAAGGTGCAATGACCTTACGTACTGCCCTCGTTTATTCTAGAAATACAACAGCCTTGCAAACCTTTAAAGCTGTTGGCGAAACAAATATCAAGTCATTCTTGAATAATCTAGATATTCAAATTAAAAATGATGGTCAAGACTATTTAGTAGAAAGTAACTCGATTGGTGCAGATATCTCACCAATTAAAATGGCTGCCGCATATGCCACATTTGGTAATTACGGTACTTATTCAAAACCATATACAGTAACGAAAGTCACAACTCGTGATGGCCAAGTAACAGAGTTTAAACCTGAACAAAAACAAGCGATGAAAGATTCAACAGCGTATATGATTACAGATGTACTAAAAGATTCATTCAAATATGGTTTCGCAACTCAAGCGGCTATTCCTGGTTTACCTACTGCAGCGAAAACTGGTTCATCTAACTACACTGTTGAACAAAAACGCGCAATGGGAGCTAGTGATTATGAAGATATCATTCCTGACTCATGGTTCATCGGCTACTCTACCAACTACACAATTTCTGCATGGACTGGTTATGATAATCCGTATGAACAAGGTGGCGGTGTTGACACTACCGAACAAGAATATTCAAGACTTATTTATTACTACTTAATGAAATATATGGCTGAATCTTCTAGCGGAGATGATTGGGTACAACCAGACAGTGTTGTCAAACAACAAATCGAAATTGGATCTGACCCATTAAGCTTGCCTGGGCCAAGAACTCCAGCGAACATGATTGCAACAGAGTTATTTGTTAAAGGACATGTCCCTACTCAACAATCTATGAACTATGGTACGAAGATTGAAGGACCAACTGGTTTGAAAGCTACTTACGATAAGAGTAAGAAGGCGTTGACAGTAACGTGGGATAATTATCAAACGAACTCTAAAGATAAGCCACAATACAAAGTCACTCTAAACGGGCAAACGCAAACTGTTTCAACAAATAAAGTGACATTCCAAAATATCAGTGGACCTAGCGTATCGGTAACTCTAGTTGTAACGGTTGGTAAAGATAGTTCTGACCCTATTACAAATGAATTCCAACTAGAACAACCAACAACAGCTGAGGAACGTACGACTCAACAAAACCAGCAACAAAACAATCGTCAGCAAAACAACAATAATAGCAACAATAACAATGAACAAACGACTCAAGAAGCTCGTAATCAATAGTTCAAACAAACAAGGCATTCTCTACTAGAGAATGCCTTGTTTATATCGGTTCTATAATTTTTAGGGTTGATGGAAATTTTCCATCAACCCTATTTTAGTGTATACAAAAAGGCCAACATCCATTATATTAAAAGCGCCTAAACCTAAAACAAAAGGATGATGACCATATGAACAATATACTAGAAGCCACGCTACAAATCAAAGATAAAAACATTATCTGGGATAATACAGTTCAAGAGAAGATATTTAAAAAGAGAAAATCTTTATTTTATTCAGCTACATATACGCATAAACCAGAATTTTGTACTGTCTGTGGATGTGTTAGCCAAAATAATAATATCGTTAAAAACGGCACGAAAACATCTCGTATCACTCTCTGTTCTGTTTCAGGCCTTCCGGCCTACTTAAATCTACGCAAGCAGAGATTTCTCTGTAGAGAATGCGGCTCTTCATTTACTGCAGACACTAGTCGAATCGTAGAAAAACACTGTCATATCTCTAAACGATTAAAAAACGAAATCAAATCAAAAATAAGTGAAACAGTATCTGAAACATATATCGCAAAAGAAACAAATGTTTCAGTTCATACTGTAAGACGTATTATAGATGATACAGCACGATTATTGACCATTAAACCATTACACGATTTACCTGAGCATTTGTGTTTTGATGAATTTAAATCCGTCAAATCTTCCGATAGTAATATGAGCTTCATTATTTGTGATAGCACTACACACAAGCTGGTCGATGTTGTACGAGATAGAAAATCTTACAGTTTGAAAAAATATTTTCATCGTTTTGAGCCTAAGACTAGATTAAAGGTAAAAACTATCTCAATCGACATGTACTTACCGTACATTCAATTAATAAAAGAAATGTTTCCTAACGCTAAAATTATCATTGATCCTTTTCACATCGTACAAGCCTTAAATAGAGAATTAAATCGAACTCGGGTACGTGTCATGAATCAGCATCGTTATAAAGACGCTAAATTATATCGAAAGTTAAAACATTATTGGAAGTTAATTTTAAAGAATCCTAATGAACTTCAGAACTATAAATATAATCGTTATAAGCTTTTTGAAAGCTTTATGACAACCCAAGGAATTGTGGATTATATCTTAGAAAACAATCCATCTCTTAAACATGATTATGAGGTTGTACATTCACTTCGTGAATGTATACAGGATAGAGATTATATAGAATTCAAGGAAACGATTGAAGCAGCTACGCAATTAGACCTATCTCCTGGTTTAAAAAGAGTATTAAAGACTCTTATAACTTACTTGCCATATATTCAAAATACTTGTGAGTATCCAACTAGAACAAATGGCCCTATCGAAGGAATAAACAATAAAATAAAAGTGCTTAAAAGAAATGCCTACGGTTTTAAAAACTATTACCATTTTAGAAACAGGATTATCTTAATAACAAAAATGTTTGGCCCAAAACAAAAAGGAATTAAGCAACAATTAGTTGCTTAATCCCTTCCTAAAATTCTTCATCAACACTATTTGACAAAGAGCCTTTTTTATCTAACCTTTGGGGTGCAATTTAATTGTGCGATGTTTGTTTTATCTCCAATGATCTCGAGTTTGGGCGACTAAGATGAGTCCTTTTGTAAAGGAGATGGTCATCTTGTCACTTGTAAATTCATTGCTGACGAGGGCCACTGGATATGCGTAGCTTTTTGAATCGAGCGTGTATTTCACATCAACGAGGGTTACATTTTCCACAGGAGTCATACTAATAAAAGATAAGTACTTCGTAAAGTCCATCTTTTCAATCGTGTATGTGCCTGGCTGGATGAAATTCACGACATTCGTTGCATCCTCAAATACCACGTATGGAATAAGCGGTGCTAAGTCTGGTCGCATCATCGTCCATAAGGTGCTAATCGCGTGGTCCACTCGCCCGCCAAAGGAACCGAGTACATGAATCGGTGTTCCTTCGTAATGCTCCTTCACCCATAATAAAGCTGCCTCAAAATCAGTATCGTCTTTTTCAGAAGGGAGCTGGACAATAGTACCCGCTGCTTCATGAATCAAGTCGCGCTGTTCTTTTGTCACAGAATCAAAGTCCCCAATCGCTACTTCCATGGGAAGATGCTGGTCTAATAACCGAAGCGCGCCACCATCGACGCCGACAAAGCGGAAGTCTTCATAGGCCTTACCGTATCGGTTTTCTAAGAGCTCCTTGATGTTTTCTTTGGTGTTTGGTCCTCCCAAGATAATCACAACTTCCATCTTCGTCCCTCTTATGCCTCTTTAATTGAATCAATCGCAGCTTTAATATCGTCTGCGTAGTATACATATGAACCGGCAACGGCAACGTCTACCCCTGCAGCAGCGCAAAGTTTTGCTGTTTCACCGTTCACTCCGCCATCCACTTCGATTAAGTAGTGGTAGCCTTTTTCTTCGCGCAATGCGACTAATTCGCGTACTTTATCCAATGTTTCTGGAATGAATGATTGACCGCCAAATCCTGGGTTCACTGTCATCACCAATACTAAGTCTACTTCGCTTAAGACTGCTGAAATGGCACTGACTGGTGTTCCTGGGTTAATCACGACACCAGCTTTTACGCCTTCTGCTTTAATCGCTTGAAGCGCACGGTGGATATGTGGCGTTGCTTCCACGTGAACAGAGATGTAGTCTGCTCCTGCTTTTGCGAATTGTGGAATGAAACGTTCTGGGTTTTGTACCATTAAATGGCAGTCTAATACTAAATCAGTCACAGGACGTAATCCTTCAACGATGTTTGGTCCTAATGTTAAGTTTGGAACGAATTGTCCGTCCATGGCATCGATATGGATCCAGTCTGCTCCTAATTTTTCGACTTTCTTAACGTCTTCTCCTAATGTTGCAAAATTTGCACTTAAAATTGATGGTGCTACTTTCATGTTCTGTCTCCTCTATCTACTTTTTTCGTTTATATACTGGTTTTCTTTGGTCCAGTTCTTCATAGAAATTCAAATAGTGGTCGTATCGCTCTTGCCAAATGTCTCCTGACTCCACTCCTGCAATCACGGCGCAGTTTGGTTCATGTTGGTGCGAACACTCTCTGAATTTACATTCATGCTCTACTTGGACAAACTCTGGGAATAAATGCGGTAAGTCCTCTTTTTCAATATCCATAAAATCAACCGTACTGAATCCCGGTGTATCCGCAATCCACACGCCTTCGATTTCATGAAGCGATACATGACGGGTCGTATGACGTCCACGCCCTAACGCATTCGAAATCTCTCCCGTTTCTTGGTTTAATTCAGGAATCATCTCGTTCAGCAAGGTGGATTTACCAACCCCGGACTGCCCTAAGAAGATGACCTTCTCACCACGCAAGCTCTCTAAGAGCGGCGCCTTGTCCTTCATGACTTCCTGTCCAAAATAAACCGGATAGCCGATTTTTTCATAACGCGCCTTAATGTCCACGAGACGTGCCATTCCTGCTTCATCGAGCAAGTCGGTTTTTGTAATCATAATGACCGGATGTACATCCAAGCCTTCCAAGTAGACAAGGAAACGGTCGACAAGATGCGTCGAAAATTCTGGTTCGACAGCCGACATCACGATAATCCCGACATCCACATTGGCGACAGGCGGTCTCACGATGGCATTTTTTCGCGGCAAGATTTTCGTTAGCGTCCCTTCTTGCAAGTTACTACTCTCGAACTCCACCACATCCCCAACAAGTGGCGATTGGCCTCGTTTGCGGAAAACTCCGCGCGCACGAGTTTGATAGATCACTCCATCCGATTCGATATAGTAGAACCCGCTCAACGCTTTAATAATAATTCCTTGAGTCATAAGTACTCCTTCAAAGTAAAGATATCTTTATTATATAGTGTACGCCAACACATGACAAATGACTTGAAGAAAAAAAGCATTACTGAAAGGCACTGACCCCCGTAAATGAGAATTAAATAAAAACACCCCAAAAGTTAGATTTTCTGTCTAACTTTTTGGGGTCAGTACAACCATTTTAGAACCTATTCTTTGATTTTCAATAAGCGTAAACTGTTTAATGTTACAAGTAAAGTTGCTCCCATATCAGCAAATATCGCTATCCAAAGTGTTAACCAACCGGGCATGACCAAAAGTAATGCCACTAATTTAATCGCCAAAGAGAAGGTAATGTTTTGCTTGATGATTGCTAAAGCCTTACGACTTAATTTTATTGTATATGGCAATTTACTCAAATCATCAGACATTAAGGCGATGTCAGCCGTTTCTAAAGCTGTATCAGTTCCAGCACCACCCATTGCTACACCAACGGTAGATGCCGCAAGGGCTGGAGCATCATTCACGCCATCTCCGACCATCCCCACACTTTGATGTTTTTCTCGAAGTTCTTTAATAAAATTAAGCTTATCTTCTGGAAGTAAGTCAGCTTTAATATCCGAAACACCAACTTGTTTTCCGATGGCTGTTGCCGTTCTTTGGTTATCGCCTGTTAGCATCACTGTTTCGATTCCCATATTGTTCAACTTGCCGATAACTTCTTTAGACGATTCCCTCATTTCATCGGCTACGGCAATAAACGAAAGAATTTCTTTTTCTGTTCCTAACACCATCACCGTTTTACCTTGAGTTTGCATATCGGCAATTTTTTCTTTTTTATCGCTTGAAATGCTTCCGTGTAATTCCTCAAAAAGATTTTGACTTCCCACATAATACATTTCATTATTTATTTTGGCTTTAACGCCTTTACCTGTAATGGATTGAAAATCCTCTACTGTTACTTCATTGAATTTTAATCCATTTTCTTCTGCTTTTCGCATAATCGCTGAAGCAAGAGGGTGCTGCGATCCTTTTTCAATGGCTGATGTTATGGTTATTAATTCATTTTCATTTCTACCATATGTCACAATGTCTGTTACAGCTGGAATCCCTTTGGTTAATGTTCCTGTTTTATCAAAGGCTATCGCTTTTAAGTGTCCTGCTGCTTCTAAATGGATACCACCTTTAATTAATACACCATTTTTCGCTGCATTTCCTATTGCTGTAACCACAGCAACTGGAGTTGAGACTACTAAGGCACAAGGACAACCAACCACTAATACAGCTAATCCTTGATAAATCCATTGGCTCCAGTCTCCGCCAAATAATGGTGGAACTACTGCAATTAAAAGAGCTAGTATGACAATAGCTGGTGTATAGTATTTTGCAAATTTCTCGACAAACGCTTGAGAGGGGGCCCGTTCTGCTTGGGCTTCTTCTACCAAGTGAATGATTTTTGAAAGAGTGGTATCTTCAACTCGTTTTGTTACTTTAACCTCAAGTAACCCTTCTTCATTCAAGGTTCCTGCAAATACTTCATCATTTGTGATTTTCGTTACTGGAACGCTTTCACCTGTAATCGCAGCCTGATTTAATGTCGATGTACCTTTAACCACTATTCCATCCATTGCTAACTTTTGCCCGGGCTTAACTATCATGATGTCTCCAACTTGAATATCATCAACATGAATCATCATTTCTTCATTGCCTCGTCGAATTAACGCTTCTTTTGGGGCAATATCCATTAAAGATTCAATAGATTGACGTGCTTTATCCATTGAATAACGCTCTAATGCTTCACTAATCGCAAATAGGATAACAACGGTTGCCCCTTCACCCCATTCACCAATAATTGCAGCTCCTATAATGGCAATAGTCATAAGCGTATTCATATCGAAATTTAATCTGCTTAAATTTTTGAGACCTTTAATAAATAACGAATATCCACCGATTAAAATGGACGCTGCATAACCAATTGTCGGTAGAACATGCTCTTCACCATACTGCTCTCCTAAGAACCAGCTAACTACAAGTAAAAGAGCTGATATATATACCTTAATGTTTTCTTTCTGCTTCCAAAAAGGTTCTCCTTCTACCCTTTGTTCTTTTTCATCTCGAATTTTTAAATTTTCAAATGCTCCTGCTTTTTCTAATTCTTCAATGGTTGTCGTCCCTTTAACATAAACTTTAGATGCTCCGAAATTTACTTTCGCATCCTGAACACCGGGAAGTTCTTTAACATTATTTTCAAAAATGGCTGCACAGTTAGTACAAGTAAATCCTTGAACACGATAGGCTTTCATTTCTTCTTCGAACTGTTTTGCTTTCCCACTAGACATTGATCTTCACCTCTTTCTTAAGTGCCAATGCAATCATCATAATTTGTCTGATATGCTCATCATCTAATGAATAAAATGCAAGTTTTCCCTCTTTTCGAAACTTAACAATCCCTTGCTTATGCAGCGTTCGTAGGTGATGAGAGGCATTTGCAACCGTAACACCTATAATATTTGCAATATCACACACACACAGTTCGTCATCTTGACACAATGCATAGGTAATTTTTACTCTATTTTTATCTGCAATAGCTTTTAATATTTGGGCAACACTAGAAATATCTACTGTCTGTAAATTATCTTGTATTCGATTGACCTTTTCTTCGTCATAACAATAAATTTCACAAGTATCTTTTTTAATCATATTCTTACCTCAATATCATTCAAGTATTCGTTTGAACATAGTATGACCCTTTTCATTAATTAAGTCAAGTGTTTTTTGGCACTGACCCCCGTAAATGAGAACTAAATAAAAACACCTCCAAGTTGGATTTGACACAATATAATCAAATGCACATGGAGGTGTCTTTTTATTAAATTCTCACTTTTTGGGGTCAGTCCCGGAAAGCCAGCAATGCTTTTTTCTTCAATATTTATTTGTGCTCCCACAGACGGATGATGTGGCCGTCCACTTCGCGTTCGCCACGATAGTTGTAGTCACGCTCAAACGCCGTGCTGTTTTCTGGAAGGAAAGTTGGTTGATCACCGTACGTAAAGTTATACACTTCTTTTCCGTTTTCAACAGAATGGCTCATACTTGCATCTACCTTATAAGGATCCGAAGAGGTATTGCCTTGAACGTTCGAATCAATGATTTTTACTTTTCCATCTAATTCCACACCGGCATGCGTAATCGCTTCAGCCGTATACACCGGGTTCACGAAGACATTGTTTTGAACCGTAATGCCTTTAATAGGTCCAAATGTTTCTTCAAAGTCAATGTTACTACGAGGTTTTGGATGATCCCAATAGAAATCATTCGTCGTTCCTGAATTTACAATCATGTTATCCTTGATTAAAATCTCGTTATTGTCTTTGAAGCCAAGGCCTTCTCCATCTTTCGCAAAGACCGTTGATACACGAATTCCAGCGCCACCACGGCTATCTTTAATCAAGTTATTCGTTACTTTATGATTTTTCCCGCCGAAGATACCAACACCACCAGCTCTCCAACCAAGTTCAATCGTGTTATGTTCAAACGAATTATTCTCCGCATATACATTCGTGTGGATACTACTTGAGAATGTCGCTAGCGAGTCATCCCCATTGTTACGGATATTCGAGTTACGCACTACAGAATTACGAGTTCCTTGCGTGAAGTTCACCCCGTCCGCTAAGTTATTGCGGATACGGCTATTTTCAATCACCAAATGATCCGTGTATCTCATACCTATTGAGGCATAGTCGCCAATCCAAGCTCCACATTCAAAGTGTTCAATCCACATATGGTCGATTCTTGAATCCTTACCAAAGCTTCCCGCAAAAGCTTTGTATTGAGCCTTATCATCTAAATGGTCATAACGTGACGTTAAGGCTGATGTCATCGCAAAGTTGCTAAACGTCAATCGGTTAGAATCGTGGCCAATCTCGAATCCGCCTTGTCCTTTTGCATTCGTTGTGAAATTCAATCTCGAATACCACATTCCTGCCCCTGTAACGGTTAAGCCGTCAGCAGTAAAATCAATCTTTTTGTTAATTTTGAACTCCCCCACTGGAATATAGAGAGTTTTCTTTTGTTCAATCGCTGCTTTTAGCGCTTTTTCAAACGCAACTGTACTATCTTGCCCATCTTTGGCACCATACGCTGAATCTGTGATTGAAATACTATTTTCTGGTTGAGGAATAGGTGCAGGGACATTTTCTAACTCCACAAAATCCAGCGCCAATTCAACACCATTATTCTCGATGGTCACTGTGTCTCCAGGATTCACATGAACCCCGAAGAATCCATGCACTTCGTCAAAACTAAAGCGCGCATGACTATGATCCGTCGCCTTTGTATCATAGACATTGCTGCCATCCACATATTGATAGGCAGAGTTCGAATCCAAGTGGAAAGTGCGCATAGACTCACCATTCACATAAACCTTGACTTCCCCTTTGTCTCCATCTTTAATGGAATAGCGCATTGTTAACCCATCTGCGCCTTCCTTCACCGTGAACGTCACACTTCCGCCGTTGTCTACTTTCACATATGAATTATCGGAAGCTTCATACGCCAATTCATCAAATGTACGGTTATTGACGATTTCCGCATCCTTCAACTGACCGTCCACCGCTTCATAGCGAAGATAGTTTTGATTCGCTCCATATTGATTTTCGTAGTAAATCTCATCCGCATTTACCACATTTGTAGGTGCGAGCGCCACAGCACTAAGCCCAACAAGCGCAGCCGCTAGTAAGAATTTCTTTTTTCCGTTTGAAACCATAATGTTTTTCATCTCCATTCGATTCATTCTTCACTCTTCTATTTTAAGAATGGACTTTGAAGCTCGAATTGCTTTTTATGGAAAATTCCAAACCCCTTTTTAGAAATCCTTCCCCGCCTTAAAAAATTTTTCAAAGCTCTAACTACCTTTTTGGCAAATTTCTATCAAGAAGAATTCTAATTTAGCCAAAATGAGAAAAAACACCAACTTTCCGTGAATTCATCCCCACCGCCAATCAGAAAAAGCTTACATCCTCTCCGTTTCCGAAATTTCCACCGAGGAGGATTTATGCAATCTCCTTTAAAGGCACTTGTCGCGTACTAACTGAGAAGGATTTACGCAATATTCTGCTCCTTTGAAGAGAAACGGATAAACCTTGGATTTTATAGTAGTGATAGTAGGGAATAAGAATCGAAATGAAATAGAGCCCCACAGCGGATGTTCCGCCATGGGGCTCTTTGAATTCGATAGGTGAGAGACTACAGGCTC
>CAUVGI010000030.1:0-16753 GCA_963551375.1 uncultured Streptococcus sp.
CTAAAATAGGGTTGGTGGAAAATTTCCATCAACCCTAAAAATTATAGAACCAAATTAGTTCTCTTTTCTATAAACTTTAGGAGTGCAATTATAGTGTTTCTTAAATTGTCGGAAGAAATAACTTGTTGAAGGAAAGCCGGATTCGAAAGCAATGGTATCCATAGTGAAGTCTGTAGATTTTAATAAATCAGCTGCTTGCATTAGTCGTCTTTCCAATAGAATTTCCTGGAAATTTTTTCCAGTACTTTTTTTGAGAGTATTACTTAAATAGGTCGGATTATACCCAAAATGTCTAGCTAGAGTCTCTAATTTTAAGTTTCTAAAGTTATTATCGATAAAAGCAAGGATTTCATGAATCTTAATTTTAGAGGAATGATAATTCTTTGTAGCGTTTATGCTGTAAATTCTAACAAGTTCCAACATTATTAAATGAATATAGTGAGAAAGGAATTCGGATCCCTGACGTTGATAAGACCAGTACTCTGTCAATAATAATTGAATTAATGAATGGATAGCAATACTCTGAGTTGTATCAAAAATGACATATCTGTCATGATCAGTTTGCTTGTTAAAAACATCTGCAAGAATGTTTGCTTCCAGACTAGTGAGGTTTTGGTTTCTAAAAAGAAATAGAGAAGAAAATGTTTCTTCATTAATCAAAATGTTAATCATTATGTCATCTTCTCCTAAAGCATCAATAGAATGAGGGACATCTCTATCTAATACACATAAACTTCCTTTAGTAAGTTGTACTGTTTTTCCGTTAATTGTTTGAGTACAAGTACCAGAATAAATGTAGGTCATTTCAATAAAATCATGAAGATGCTCAATCATAGGAGCAAATCGATTGTGCTTGTTTATGTAAATATTTTCTCCCTTGCTAAAAAATAAAGATTTTGGAAAACGAAATATATTAAATTTTGAATCAATGTACGTATTTATATTTTTATTTGCGCTAGAAATATCGTTGACTGAAATGCCTGTTTCTCTTTGCTTATTTTCAAATATGTTTATATGACGTAAATAAATATCTAATTCTTCAAGATTCATAATTAACTCCTTTGATATCTGTGGATAGTTCATTATAACCTGTTTTTAATGCATTGTGAAAAGATAAATACCACAGTAATATAATTTTTGTAAAACGCTTTAATATATTTAAGAAGGGAAAGATAAATTATGACAGACAATAATAATGTATCAAGCGTACCTATTGGAGAAAAAATAACATATGGATTTGGGAATTTAGCAGCTAATCTGATGATTACAACTGCGAATGGATTTATTACATATTTTTATACAGATGTTGTAGGTTTAACAATTTCTGTAGTTGGTTCTATTCTATTATTCGCACGTGTATTTGACGGGATTACAGATATCTTAATGGGGGTTATTGTTGACCGAACATCTACGGTGAAAGGGAAAGCTCGTCCTTGGATTAAACGAATGATTATTCCATATGCATTAGCATTAATTCTATTATTTACATCGCCATCATTTTTACCTCAAGAAATGAAAGCATTCTATGCATTTGCTACTTACGTTATTTCTTTAGCTGGGGTTTATACAATGACAATGGTCCCTTATAACACAATGTTAGGAACAACAACTTCTGATTCAAAAGAACGTGGTTTCTTGTCAACATCAAGAACAATTTTTGGATTCTTAGGGGCTTTCTTAGTAAATGGAATTGTATTAAAAGTAGTTGGCATGTTTGGTGAAGTGACAGAAGCATCTTCTTGGACTAAAATGGCTGCTGTTTTTGCACTTGTATCTGCAGTGTTATTAACAATCTTGTACAAGAATTCAAAAGAACGTGTTTTAGAAACGGATGAAGCATATGTAGCAGAGCAAGTTGAAAAAGTACCAGTTATGGATAATGTAAAAGCGTTATTCAAGAACAAATATTGGGTAATTATGATTTCTACAATGTTAATCGGTTTTATTAGTTCTGGTCTTGGTGGAATTAATATTTACTATGCACAGTACATCTTAGGAGATGTTGAAAAAGTTGCGGTTATAGGTATGCTATCATTTGCACCAATTATTGTAGGTTCATTCTTCACACCAATCATTATGGCAAAAATGTCAAAACGAAATGCAATGATTTTAGGAAATGCAATTGTTGTTTTAGGAACAGTTATCTTAGCGTTATTCCCAGAAAACTACGATCTTATCAAAGTTGGTTTAATTGTACGTGGTCTAGGTATAGCTCCTACAGCCGTAGCAAGTTATGCGATGCTAGGTGATGTAGCAGACTATGGTGAATGGAAAACTGGGATTCGTTCAGATGGATTAATTTTCTCTGCTGGAACTTTTGGAGAAAAAGTTGGTTCAGGTTTAGGAGGATTATTGATTGGGGTTGTAATGTCAATCGGGGGATATGTAGCAGGTGCAGCAGCTCAAACACCAGGAACGATTTTTGCAATTAAAGCATTATTTGCATATATTCCAATTTTACTAGGTATTATTTCGATTGTGTTGATGTTCTTCTATGATTTAGATAAAAAATTACCTGAGATTGTAAAGAATCTTCAAGAACGTTCGCAAGGCCTATCAGAACAATAAGACATTGAGGGAGATGCAAATTGCATTCTCCCTAATTGTGCTATAAGGAGAGAAAGATAATGGATTTAAAAAGAAAACCATTTTATTTAGATGACACTGCTATTGAGTGGGTAAATAATACCCTAAATGGATTAACTGAAGATGAAAAAATTGGGCAATTATTTTTCCCAATTGGATTTTCAACTGAAAAAGAATATCTGAATCATTTGAGAAGTCTCGGTATTGGCGGCTTATTTTTCAGACCTGGAGTGGCTGAAGAGGTACAACAAACTTATGAATATATGCAACGAACAAGTAAAGTGCCACTATTAACAGCTGCCAACCTAGAAGATGGTGGAAATGGCTCATCTATAGAAGGAACAGCTTTCGGAAATCAAATGGCAGTTGCAGCAACAAATCAAACAAGCGATGCATATACATTAGGGAAAATTGCCTCCTCTGAAGGGAAAGCGGTAGGTGTAAATTTTGGATTCTCGCCTGTTGTAGATTTAGATTTGAACTTTAGAAATCCAATTACAAATGTTCGAACATATGGAAGCGATGTAGAACGAGTGATTAAGAATGCTAAAGAGTATATACAAGCGTTTCATGATAATGGAATCATGACATCGATTAAACATTTTCCTGGAGATGGAGTAGATGAACGAGATCAGCACTTACTTACTTCCATTAATTCTTTATCAGTAGATAATTGGAAAAAAACTTTTGGTAAAGTGTATCAAGAGTTAATTGATTTTGGTTCGAAAGCAGTTATGGTTGGACACATTGCGTTTCCTGCATATTCTGGGGATGAAATGCCTGCAACGTTAAGTCCTCAATTACTTCAAGATTTATTGAGAAATGAACTTGGATTTAATGGACTTACGATTACAGATGCAACTCCGATGGTTGGATTTTGTTCAGCGATGAAGAGAAGTGAAGCAGTACCATATACCATTCAAGCGGGTTGTGACATGTTACTATTTAACCGTGTTTTAGAAGAAGATATCCAATATATGAAAGATGGATTGTCGAAAGGAATTCTAACAAAAGAAAGATTAGATGAAGCTGTTACTCGAATTTTAGCAACAAAGGCATCGTTAGGGTTGCATCAAACAATTAACCACGGGACAGCAAAGTTTGAAGATTTTAGAGAAGAGCAACTAGATTTGGCAGATCGATCTATAACTCTTGTAAAAGATACACAAAATATGCTTCCGTTAAGTGTTGAGAAGCATAAGAGAGTCCTTTTACAATTATTAGGTTCGTTTGATTCGAATGAGAGAGTGCTAGAAAAGGTTAAGGCGGAATTAGAGAAACAAGATTTTGAGATTACAGTTTATGAACCTGAAATAAACTTTTTCGATTTAGGAACGGTAACTTCATTTTCAAATGATTATGATGCGGTGTTATATGTTGCGAATATACAAAATGCAAGTAACCAGACAGTTACTCGTGTTCATTGGCACACATTATTTGGATTAGGGAATAACCTACCTTGGTTTACAAAAGAAGTTCCTACGATGCTCCTCAGTTTTGGGAATCCATACCATTTGTACGATTTGCCAATGGTCGATACGGTGATTAATGCATATTGTAACTACGATCATTTTATTGAAATGGCTATTAAAAAAGTGACAGGAGAAAGCTCGTTTAAAGGTGTAAGTCCAGTAAATCCATTTTGTGAGAACAATCTTTTGGAGGAGTTAAAAAATGAAGATTAGTCATTTAAAAGTGAATGGAGTGAAGGCTCCTTTAGGGTATCGTTTTGATTACTTGACATTTTCTTGGAGATTGGAAGGTCAGTTAGAACCATTAGAGGAATGTAGCGTGGAAATTTCTAAAAGTGAAACCTTTGCTGAAATTTTATGGAGTGGAACAACCAAGAGTAGTTTTAATACTATTTCAACGAATGCAAATTTTTTAGAACCAAAAACAAAGTATTATTGGAGAGTATGCTTTGGCAAGATTGAAGCTATTAGTACTTTTGAAACTTCAAAAATGAATGAACCTTGGGAAGCTAAATGGCTTTCATATAAAGAGGAGACCAAAGAGTCGATATCGTTCGTCAAGAAATTTTCGTTTTTAAAGAAAATTAAACAGGCAAGATTATATACTGTGGCTCATGGGTTGTATGAAGTGTATATAAACGGAGTGAAATTAGGTGATGAATATTTAACACCTGGGTATCATAGCTATGATTTATTACAGCAATATCAAACCTATGACGTGACAGATTTCTTAATAGAAGATACTGAGGTTTCTTTTATTGTAGGAAATGGTTGGTATCGTGGTCGTTTTATTTTCGAAGGTGGATTTGAAAATATTTACGGAAATAAACAGCAACTAATTGCAGAGTTGCAAGTGGAATATACAGATGGGACTTGGGAGCGATTTGGGTCAGATGAAACATGGTTAGTAGAAACAAATTGCATTCAAGAAAATTCCATTTATGATGGAGAAATCATTGACTTCACTTATGAAAAAAACGTGTTAACAACTGAGGTGATTGACGGCAACACAGCGTTATTAACACCGCGTTTGGATTTGCCTGTTGAAGTAGTGGAAGAATTTTCCCCACGGATATTTTTCGATACAAAAAATCAAATGATCTTAGATTTTGGGCAAGAAATAACAGGTTGGATCTGTACCGAGTTACTTGAAAATAAAGAGAGTGTGCGATTCCAATTCGGCGAATTATTACAGAATGGAGCTTTTTATACAGAAAACCTTAGAACTGCAAAACAAGAATTTATAATAAAAAATGGAGTCAAAGGTATGAAACTGCGTCCGCATTTTACTTTTTTTGGATTCCGTTATGTAAAAGTAGAGGGGTTGAGTCAAGAAGAAGCGGATTTAGTGGTTGCACAGGCATTGCAAAGTAAGATGGATGAAACCTTTGAATTTAGCTCCTCTAATAGTGAGTTGAATCAACTACTAAGTAATATTCGCTGGAGTCAAAAAGATAATTTCTTGAGTATCCCAACTGATTGTCCGCAACGAGATGAGCGCATGGGATGGACAGGGGATTTAACAGTCTTTGCAAACACAGCTTGTTACAACATGGAAACGAGAGCCTTTTTAGCTCACTTTATGGAAAATTTGAAATTAGAGCAAGGTTTACTTGATGGGGCTACGCCGTTTTTTGCTCCAGTTCCCAAAGTGGAGGATGCAAAAAATCCATTCTTAACAAATGCAGGTGCAGCCGTCTGGGGAGATGCCGCAACATTCATTCCTTTTAATCTCTATCGTCATTTTAGAGATAAGGGATTGTTAAAACAATATTTGAATCTGATGACGGATTGGGTGGATTGGATTTATAGACAAGATGAAGCACGTGGTGGAAATAGACTGTGGGATTTTGGGTGGCAATTAGGAGATTGGTTAGCTTTAGATACGGGCATTAAAGGTTCAGTATTTGGTGCGACAGACTCTGCGTTAATTGCCTCCGCTTATTATTATATCTCTGCAGATTATACTGCGAAAATGTTGTCTGTGTTGGAGGATAACCGAAGTGGATTTTATCGAACTTTAGCAAAAGAAGTTCGTGAAAAAATAATTAATACTTACTTTAATGGAGATGAATTGAATACAAATCCTGTGACGTTGCAATCAGAGGTAGAAAATATCCGTCAATCTATGGCACAAAATTATGGAGGAGTTACAATTCCAACTGCAATCGATACTCAAACAGGATTAGCGATATTGCTCCGTCATGGATTATATCCAAATGAAGTTGCACGAGACAAACTGGCAAAACGACTTCAAGAAAAAATGGTTGAACATAATGGATATTTAACAACTGGTTTTGCAGGGACAGGAGATTTACCACATGCATTACTAGACGCGGGGCTACGTGAAGAAGCTATAAACCTGTTGCTTAAAAAGGAAACACCGAGCTGGTTGTTTGAGGTAAAAATGGGCGCAACTACAACATGGGAACGATGGGATTCTATACTTCCTAATGGTGAAATTAGTGGTACTGACATGAATAGTTTAAACCATTACGCTTATGGTGCAGTAGAAGATTTTATCATAGAAAAACTAGTGGGAATTCAATTGCCAAATGTGTTAGACGATACAGAGACGTATGTGATTCAACCAAACTTTACCAACCGTCTAGAATGGGTGAAAGGAGCTCTTCAAACTGCTAATGGTGAATTATCGGTTTCTTGGAGATACAGTGGCGACGAGGTATTAGTCGATGTTATATTACCAGGACGTACAATTGCCAAGTATGTATCCTCAAATGGAGATGAAATCTATCTTAAACCAGGTCATAATAAAATGAAAGATGTGATTGTATAATGAAAGGTGTATTATTTGATTTAGATGGTGTCGTTACAGACACAGCAACCTATCATTTTTCTGCGTGGAGTCAACTCGTTAAAGATGAGTTCGGCCTCACATTGCCAGAAAATATTGAAGAACGCACGAAGGGTGTCAGTAGAGAGGACTCGCTAAAAATTATTCTTGATGAATTGAATATATCTGTAGATGAAGAAAGATTTCAGTATTTAGCGAATAAAAAGAATCAATTTTATATTGAATCATTAGAGCAATTAACAGATCAGGATATTTTGCCAGGAATTCAAGAATTAATAAATGACTTGAAGCAAAAAGGCGTCAAAATAGCACTGGCGTCAGCAAGCCATAATGGACCTTTTATACTTAAAAAAATCGGATTACTCTATTTTTTTGATACTATTGTAGATCCAGGAAAAGTAACTAAAGGCAAGCCGAATCCTGAAATTTTTGAAGTGGCAGCCGCACAATTAGGTCTAGCGTCAAACGACTGTGTTGGTGTTGAAGATTCGATTGCAGGTATAGCAGCTATTAATAGTGCAGGAAGTTGTTCTGTAGGTGTTGGAGACGAAACTCTTTCTCAAGCATTTAAAAGAGTCGAAAGCACAAAGGAGTTAACTGTTACGCTACTTAAAGAAGCATGGGATAATTTTGTGGAAGAAAAAATATAAAGTGAAAGAGCTGTTCTGTCAGGACAGCTCTTTTGTGTTTCGTACTTGTGAGGGCAGTTTTCCAAACTGATTTTGGAATTGTTTATAGAAATAAGTCTTGTTGGAATAACCAACTGTTTGGCAGATTTTTTCAATCGAGAAGTTGGTTGATTTTAAGAGCAACTGGGCTATCATTATTTTTTTCTGATTGAGCAGTTCGGTAAAGGTAGCATTTCCTTTTTCTTTAATCAGATTGCTGAGGTAGTTTTTATTAAAGTTCAATTCCTTCGCTGCCTTGGCAAGAGTCAGCGTCGAGTATTCTTGGTCGATTAATTCAAGTACTTGCACATATGGGTCATTCGCATCACGAACGGTATCGCCAAGGGTTGGTAGGGAACGCGCAAGCTCGAATAGGAGAATACTTAAGTAATGTTCCAAGATTTGGTTGGAAAATGATTTTGGATCAAAGTATTCATTCAGCATTAATTCAATTAAGTTCTTTGATTTATTTGTCTTATCCGACTGAAGAACGATAAAGTTTTCCGCAGACTGAATATGTGTATGACTCTTTAAGAGAAATTGATACAAAATACTATTTTGTCCCTGCAATTCTTCCAAGTTCTTCAAGGAAATTTGAGTATCTTTAAAAACAATATTAATTAACAAATCGTCTTCTCCAAGTGCTTCGATTGCATGCGCGCTACCGGCATCCATCAACAGGATATCCCCCTCGTAAAACGTATAGGGGGTATCGTTAATAATTTGTTGGCATTGGCCCTGTAGTACATAGTTCAACTCCAAAAATTGGTGAGTGTGTTTTGGATAGGGAGCGTAACGGTTATGTTTGCTAATATAAATCGAGCGATTGGCTAGAAATAAATCGTTTGTCAAACGAGGAAGACCCGCGTATCGACTGTCATAATCGGGGATATGTTTTCCAGTTTCTTTTTGCTTTGTTTCAATGTCTGTTTCTTTGGTTAAATAATCGATAATTGAAAACATTTTCTTCTCCTGTATATTTGATACGATTTGAATAACTTGTTGTTATTGTAGCATAAGTCAAAACATAGTTAAATGAATTTGAGAGAACCGTAAAGGAGTGAAGTTATGAGTGTGCATGTAGCAGTAGATATTGGCGCTTCGAGTGGACGTGTCATTGTAGCAGAATATGAAGATAATCATTTCGAAGTAAGTGAAGTCCATCGTTTTAAAAATGGCTTTGGTCAAGTAGATGGGCATGACCGATGGAATATTGATGACTTATTTGACAATATTTTGAAGGGATTAGCAAAAGTAAAAGAGCGTGGCATTGCGGAATGCACTCTTGGAATTGATACTTGGGCAGTCGATTATGTTCTAGTAAAGGATGGAGAAAAATTAGGACATCCGATTGCGTATAGAGATTCTCGCACACAAAAAGGTGTGGAAAATGTCTTTTCGAAAATTTCAAAAGAAGATCTCTATTCAAAAACTGGAATTCAATTCCTGCCGTTCAATACGGTATTCCAATATGCTTCGGAAGAAAGCGACGTATTACGAAGAGCTGAGAAGAGCTTACTGATTCCGGACTACCTAGCATATCAGTTAACAGAGGTGATGGTTGCAGAAGAAACAAACGCCTCAACAACTCAATTATTAAATCCACATCACAAAACGTATGATGTAGAGTTGCTCGAAATCGCTGGAGTAGCACCACATCAATTACCAGAGTTGGTAGCTGCTGGAACGTATATTGGAGATGTAACGGAAGAATTAAGAGCCGCCTACAATTTGCCAGTGACTCATGTGTATGCAGTAGCCACGCATGATACAGCATCTGCGGTCGTTGGGGTTCCAGCTACCGATGAACATTTCGCCTACATCTCAAGTGGAACGTGGTCGTTAATTGGAACAGAGCTTAAAGAAGTGCTTATTACTGCAGAAACGCAGAAACAGAATTATACGAATGAATGGGGAGCGTACGAAACGATTCGCTTCTTAAAAAACATCACGGGTATGTGGAGTATTCAAGAAATTGCCCGCATGTTGGACTATCAATACTCGTATCAGGAAATGGCAGAAGCGGCAAAAAAAGTCGCCCCATTTGAACAATTTGTAGATTTGAATGATGAACGGTTTACGAATCCACAAAACATGATTGAAGAAATTCAAGCGTACTGTACGGAAACCAATCAGAAAGTGCCAGAGACGGTTGGAGAACTTACCATGTGTGTGTACTCGAATCTCGCATTATTATATGCCTATGAATTAGAGCACCTGGAACGACTCGTCGGACATTCCTTTGACGCGATTCATATTGTAGGAGGGGGATCCAATGTGACTCTTCTCAACCAACTGACGGCAACTGTTACTGGAAAAACAGTGGTGGCAGGTCCAGGGGAAGCAACAGCTCTTGGAAATCTACTCGTACAAATGATTGCAGATGGGAAACTCGAATCCTTACAACATGCGCGCCAATTTCTAAGAGAACAAATCGAATTAAATACATTTGAACCAGAAGAAATCGAACATAAACAACTATTACAACAATGGAAACAACAAACAGAAAGAGGGAAAAACAATGGTTGAATCAGCAGTAAAACAAGCCTATGAAGTTGCAAAGAAAAGATATGCCGCAATTGGCGTTGACACAGATGCTGTCCTTAAAAAATTACAAGGCGTTAAAATCTCGATGCATTGCTGGCAAGGAGATGACGTTCACGGATTTTGGAACGCTGACGGAGAATTAACAGGAGGAATCTTATCGACAGGGAACTATCCTGGTGCTGCAAGAACTCCAGAGGAATTACGTCAAGATATCGAGAAAGCATACTCATTAATACCAGGGAAACATAAATTAAACTTACATGCGATTTACCTGGATACAGATGAAAAAGTAGACTTAGACGAAATTGAACCACGTCATTTCCAAAAATGGGTGGATTGGGCCAAAGAACACCAAGTGGGCTTAGACTTCAACCCAACCTTCTTCTCACATCCGATGATGAAAGATGGGTTTACGCTAGCTAGCCCAGATCCAGAAGTTCGCGCCTTTTGGATTGAACACGGCAAACGTTCACGTCGTGTCGCAGAATATTTCGGTAAAGAACTTGGAGAAACTTGCTACACAAACTTCTGGGTTCCAGACGGATTTAAAGATAATCCAGTAGACCGTTTAGCACCTCGCAAACGTTTAATGGAATCCCTTGATGAAATTTTCAGTGAACATATTGACGAACGCTATAACAAAGATGCTGTCGAAAGTAAATTATTCGGTATCGGTGCCGAAGCATACACAGTCGGCTCTCACGAATTCTATATGGGATACGGCCTTACACGTGGAAAAATGATTTTATTAGATGCAGGACATTTCCATCCAACAGAAACAATTTCTAATAAATTATCTTCACTGGCGTTGTTCAGTAAAGGCGTGATGCTTCACGTTTCGAGACCTGTTCGTTGGGATAGTGACCATGTAGTCATTATGGATGATGAACTTCAAGAAATCGCAAAAGAAATCGTTCGTAATGATTTGCTCGACAAAGCCGTGATCGGGTTAGACTTCTTCGACGCGACAATTAATCGTATCGCAGCATGGGTTGTTGGTATGCGCAATACTCAAAAAGCATTACTAAAAGCTTTACTAGAACCTACTGAAGATTTACGAGCAATTGAACTCGAGCAAGATTTAACTAAACGTTTAGTTGTAACAGAAGAATTAAAAGACTTCCCATATGCCGACGTTTGGAATTATTTCTGCGAAATTAATGGTGTTCCAGTCGGACTTGCATGGTATAATGAAGTCAAAGCATACGAAGAACAAGTTTTATCACAAAGAAACTAAGGGAGAATAGAAAATGACAAAATTTATTGAATCACCAGCGGTAAAAAAATTATGTGAACTTACAAAAGAATCTTACTTACGTTATTGGGATGAACGTAATGGCGGGAACGTTTCAGTACGCTTGGAAGCGAGCGAAGTAGAAGGCTATGAAGACGTGAAAGAAGTGAAACGCGTCCTCGACTTAGGATTCGACGCTTCCACACTTGCGGGCTACTATTACTTAGTAACCGGTACAGGCCGTTACTTCAGAAACGTGACCAACCAACCGCTTCTTGATTTAGGCTTGGTTCGTATTTCAGAAGACGGACAAAAAGCAGAATTGCTATGGGGATTCGAAGATGGCGGAAAACCAACCTCAGAATTCGCGAGTCACTTAATGAGCCACATCGAACGACTCAAAGTGAATCCAAATCATAAAGTGGTCTTCCATTGCCACCCAACAAATTTAATTGCTTTAAGCTTCACACAACCATTAGACGAACGTCATTTATCAAGACTTCTTTGGAAAATGCAAGCTGAATCGATCGTCGTCTTCCCAGAAGGGATTGGCGTGATTCCGTATATGACTCCTGGAACAAACGCCATTGGGGAAGCAACAGCTGCGAAAATGGCTGAGTTTAGAGCTGTGATTTGGCCACATCATGGATTATTTGCATCAGGCGATACTTTGGATGAAACATATGGTTTAATCGAAGTGATTGAGAAAGCTGCGATGATTTACTCTCAAGTAGGGGCTCAAGGCGGAAAAATCTTACAAGAAATTACAGATGTGCAATTACAAGAAATTGCGGAATACTTCAACATGACTCCGCACGAAGGGTTCTTAGACGTTTAATAGACGAATCGTTTATAGGGCAGGCTGAAAAAGTTTGTCCTTTTTTGCGTTTTAATAGCCCTCAAGTCGCCAATCATGTACATTACCCAAGAACTGTTGTAAAATAAAGTGGTAACTACAATAAAAAAGGGGTATCGATAGATGAACTCAATTTACAATGATGATAGTTTAACGCTACATACAGACCTATATCAAATTAATATGATGAAAACCTACTGGGAAACAGGCGTTTATGAGAAAAAAGCAATTTTCGAAGCGTATTTCAGAAAATTACCATTTGAAAATGGATATGCGATTTTCGCTGGTCTAGAACGCATCGTTCGTTACATTGAACAATTACGTTTCTCAAAAACGGATATTGACTATTTACGTGGCCTTGGACATTATCCAGAAGAATTCTTAACATACTTAGAAAACTTCGAATTCAAAGGAAGCATCCGTTCAGCAGTAGAAGGGGAACTCGTTTTCGCGAACGAACCTCTTGTGCAAGTAGAAGGAACGCTTGCGGAATGCCAATTAATTGAAACAGCCTTATTAAATATCGTCAACTTCCAAACACTTATTGCAACAAAAGCTAGCCGTGTACGTATGGTTTCAGGAGACGATCCAGTATTAGAATTCGGAACTCGTCGTGCGCAAGAATTAGATGCGGCCATTTGGGGAACACGTGCAGCCTACATCGGTGGATGTGATGCGACAAGTAACGTTCGTGCCGGCAAGATGTTTGGCATTCCAGTTTCTGGGACACATGCCCACGCATTAGTACAAGCGTACCGTGATGACTATAAAGCGTTTAAAGCGTATGCTGAGAGTCACCGTGACTGCGTGTTCTTAGTGGATACGTATGATATCTTGAAATCTGGTGTTCCAAATGCCATCCGTGTAGCCAAAGAATTCGGTGACAAGATTAATTTCTTAGGCGTTCGTATCGACAGTGGTGACATGGCGTATATGTCGAAAAAAGTTCGTCAACAATTAGACGAAGCTGGATTTACAAAAGCGAAAATTTACGCATCAAGTGACTTAGATGAAAAAACAATCCTCAACTTGAAGATGCAAGGTGCTAAAATCGACGTTTGGGGAATCGGTACTCGTTTAATTACAGCGTATGACCAACCAGCGCTTGGCTGTGTGTACAAGCTTGTAAGTATCGAAGACGAAAACGGCGTAATGGTGGATACAATGAAGATTTCGAACAATGCGGAAAAAGTATCTACACCTGGTAAGAAACAAGTATGGCGTATTACACGTAATTCAGACGGAAAATCTGAAGGGGACTACATTGCGCTATGGGATGAACGTCCAGATCAATTAGACGAACTCTTTATGTTCCACCCAGTCTACACTTATATCAATAAAACAGTGAAAGACTTTACTGCGCGTCCAATTTTACAACCAATTTTCAATAACGGAAAATTAGTGTATGAATTGCCAAAACTTCAAGAGATTAAAGCGTACAAAAACGAGCAAATCGAAGCGCTATGGGACGAATACAAACGTATCTTGAACCCAGAGCAATATCCAGTCGACCTCTCTCAAAAGACATACGACCAAAAATTGGCAAGTATTGCGGAAATCAGAGAAGAAGTGCGTCTTAAATCAGAACAGTTGGCCAAAGAAAACGCAAAGTAAGGGGAACGTTATGAGACCATTACAACAAAAAATTATCGAAACGCTCCGTGTCAAACCAACGATCAATCCGGAAGAAGAGATTCGTAAAACCGTCGATTTCTTAAAGGCGTATCTTGTGAAACATCCCTTTTTGAATGGGTATGTCCTTGGGATTAGCGGCGGACAAGACTCAACGCTTGCTGGGAAACTCTCACAAATGGCGATTGATGAATTAAACGAAGAACAAGACCAAAAAGTGTATCGCTTCTATGCCGTGCGCCTTCCTTACGGCGTGCAAGCAGATGAACAAGATGCCATGGACGCGATTGCCTTTATGAAGGCGACGGATGTGCTGCGAGTAAACGTGAAGGATGCAGTAGATGCGTCTGAACGCAGTATTGAAGCCTTAGGAATGGAAATTTCAGACTTCAACAAAGGAAATATCAAGGCGCGTGAACGAATGGTCGCTCAATATGCGATTGCCGGCCAAACAGGTTGTGCAGTAATCGGGACAGACCATGCGGCTGAATCAGTGACCGGTTTCTATACGAAGTTTGGGGACGGGGCTGCGGATATCACTCCGCTTTGGCGTCTTAATAAACGTCAAGGCCGTGCGATGTTACAAGTACTAGGTGCTCCAGAACATCTATACTTGAAAGTTCCAACGGCAGACCTTGAAGAAGATCGTCCATCACTTCCAGACGAAGTAGCGCTTGGGGTGACTTACGAAGAGATTGATGATTATCTCGAAGGAAAAGACATCAACGAAAAGGCAGCAGAGACAATTGAAAATTGGTATCGAAAGACAGAACATAAACGTCACTTACCAATTACAATCTACGATGATTTTTGGAAATAAAGCTTAGAAGGCTATTCCTATCAGGCAAGTGGTAGGAATGGCTTTTTTGTTTGAAAAAGTAGGGTGAGGACTGCGGGAAAAACGTTGACATTTTAACAAAAACTGATATCTTAAGAACTATGAGAAGTTTGAGTAAATGATGGGAATAACTCAAACAAGAAAGAGAAGGATTAGAAAAGGGGATTTATGATGCAAACAAAAAACAAACTCTTTGGTGCGAGTTTTGAGCAATCGAAGAAAATTATTGATGAGAGTATTTTAACAGAAGATGGAGCAAGAATGGGTGTCTTTTCTTCGATGAGTTTGTGGAGAAGAACGACAGGGCTAGTAGGGTTATTAATGATGATTGTAATCTATGGTGTTGGAGTTGCAATGCCCGATCAATTTCGCCAATCTACAGCAAGTGTGCAAGTCATTTCGCAACAATCTGCAGCACTCATGGGAGAAATAGGGCTCTATCTTCGACCAGTAATTATAGTGTTAATGTTTACTTTAATTGCTTTAACGGTGTTAAATATTGTGCCGAAGGGTAATTATGCTAATCAACTGTTATATGGCATTTTCTATTTACTTGTTTTTCAATTAGTAACTTTTTCCGCTTTATTACCAATGGCCATTGGACTTACTATCGATGCATTTGGAATTACGGCTTTTTATATACAGATTATTTTGGTCTTATACTTTGTTAAAAAGCATGTTATCGATGGGACAAAGAAATTTAAAGCATATCTATTTGATGTTGGAGAGGAAAGAGTATCTGATTGGGATGTTCGATTGATGAGCTTTGTTAAAAAATATGGTGGAATCTTGTTGTTTCTAGCAATTTTAAATCGATGGACACTTAAAATCGGTGAAAATGTAAATGGAGATCCAGAGTTAGTGCGCATATTAATGGGCCTCTTATTCCCAATTTCTATGTTTGCATTCACATTGATGCTTGGAAAATGGATTGAATATCTGACTAGAACAATTTACTTCTATAAGTATCGTAAAGAATACAGAGAATACTTTAATATTACTAATGAGCAGTGGTACGGGAAGTTCTTTGCTAGATTTATGTCGAACCAAAAATGATTAGTAGAGGGAAAAAGAATGGTGCAGGAGAAAAACAAACTCTTTGGAGCAAGTTTTGAGCAATCGAAAAGGATTGTTCCAAGAAGTTTTGCAACCGAAGATGGCGCTCAAATGGGAGTGTCTGTTTCTATGAGTTTTTGGAAAAGAGTGTTTGGGCTAGTTGGATTAATGTTTAGTTTTATTGCTTACGGGGCGGGGATATATTTGACCGATGGTTTCAGAAGTCCAACAGATAGTGTTCAAGTAATCTCTAAAAGTACGGGAGCTTTGATTGGAGAAGTGGGGTTGTATTTTCGCCCAATCAATTTGGTCTTAGTAATTTTATTTACAGCAATAATTATTTTAAATATTTTGCCAAAAATTAATTATGCTTATCAATTAATATATGGAAATTGTTTATTAATAATGTTCGGGTTAGTAACAATTTTTTCTGGGTTACCTTTATTAATTGGGTTAACAATTGGAGCGCTTGGAACACTCGCATTTATTGTTCAACTAATCTTTTTTGGTTATTTAGTTAAGAAACTTATTGTCGATGTAATGAAGGAAGTTAAGACATCCCTTTATAATGAAAAAGAAATAAAAGATAAAGATTGGGGAACCCCTATCAATAAATTTGTAAAAAGATATGGTGGAATATTATTAGGATTATCTATTCTAAATCGTTGGACTTTTAATTTTGGTGAATTTAGTAAAGATAATCCAGGGCTTATGAGTTTTTTGTCTGGCTGGTTATTTATACCGCTCATTAGTCTCTTATTATTTGCAGAAGGTCAGATTTTGAAAAATTTTGTAAAATCCTTTTATTTCTTTAAATATCGAAAAGAATACAGAGAGTACTTTAATATTACCAATGAGCAATGGTATGGAAAATTCTTTGCAAGATTTATGTCGAAATCATAATCGTTAGACTATCCTTTTATGGATAGTCTTTTTTTTGTTATTCCAAGCAAACCCTCTATTGAATTTCAAATTAGGAGTGCTATAATGAAGATAACAATAGTCGGTTAATAGTTTTCAATTTCATTGGAGGTGGTCTTTATGGACTT
>CAUVGI010000031.1:0-16193 GCA_963551375.1 uncultured Streptococcus sp.
GTCCCAACGGTTGCCATTTCACCATCGACGACCATTGTCTTGGCATGAAGGAATCCTTTTTGATAGACGTAAATCTTCACGCCCGATTTCAATAATTGGCTTGAATAGTATTCTGTCGCACGGTAGACGACTGGATGGTCCGGCTTACACGGAATCATCACGCGCACGTCCACTCCAGACATCGCGGCAATTGATAGCGCCTCTTGAATACTCTCATCCGGTATAAAGTATGGAGTTTGAATCCACACTGATTTTTTCGCCATTAAAATCATCTTCACAAGGCCAAACTTGATTTTCTGAACATCGCTATCTGGACCAGTTGAGACGATTTGCATCGTATTTTCTCCCTTGGTTTCAGTTAAAGGGAAATACTCTGGAATAAATTCACGTCTTTTTTCCTCTTTAACCGCGGCATTCCAATCGACTAAGAATCGCGATTGCAATGAATAGACCGCATCTCCGGCAATGCGAATATGCGTATCACGCCAAGCACCAAGCGGGCCTTTGCCTAAATATTCATCACCGACATTAAAGCCGCCAACATAGCCGATATCACCGTCAATGACCACAATCTTACGGTGGTTACGGTAGTTAATACGCCAGTTGATAAAACCAAGTGTGTACCCGAAGAAGGCAACAGACTGACCGCCTGCTTCATGCAATTTATTCCAGAAAGAATTGCGTTTCATACGTGACCCTAGGGCATCATAAATAACAAGGACTTCGACGCCCTCTTGCGCCTTATCGATTAAGAGTTGCATAATTTCCTCGCCAATTTCATCTTGGTTGAAGATGTAATACAGCAAGTGAATATGATGTTTGGCGTTTTTAATATCTTCTTTTAGACGGTCAAACTTCTCTTGTCCGTCCACAAAAATCTCTACATCATTATTCTCGGTAATAATCGCATCATCGGCTTCCAGGAAGAAGGATGCTAATTCTTCTTGGTACGGGTTCTTAAAGCGAAATCTCGCAGGACCGATTTTCTCCTTCGTATAGGCCAAATCACGCTGTTGCTGCTCGACTAATTCTTGCAGACCGACCGTTTCTTGAGCGCGCAAATTAAAGATGCGTTTTTTACGGATGCGTCGTCCAAAGAAGAAGTAAATAATAAATCCGATGACCGGTAGCATCACAAGGACAATCAGCCATCCCCATGTCGCAGCAATTTCACGAGGCTCACGAAACACCGTGATAATTGCGGCAATGGTATTAAGTAAAATGATGATATAAAGAATCGAACTAATAAATGCCATTGGCTCTCCTCTCAAAATTGAAAGAAAAAAGACCGCGACGAATCAGGGGCTTTCTCTTTTTTACTATTAATCGTTTAATAAATGTGATTGTTCGCGACGTGATAAGAAACGTGTTCCTTTTGGAATATATAGCGAACGTTTCACGTAAATTGGTGTTACTAAAAGTACAAGTGTCACTACTAATGTCACGACAAAGTTCATGCCAAAGCCGAAGAATCCTTGTGCTAGGGCTACTTTCTCAGCTGAGAATAGAGATGGTGCACCGATGGCTGTACCAATCGCATGGAAACCGTAGCTCACAAATGTTGCAATCAAGCTTGCTGTCACAACGTTTAATGTTGTTGAAGACGTACGAGCGTTGAAGGCTGTACGAACAGTGTTACGAGCAAAGAATCCTGCAACACCTACGAATCCGTATGCCATCACAGAATCGTGGAACGGAACCATAAAGTATCCTGCTCCGCTTGGGTGAATGAACATATGGATGACACCAAACAAGGTGCTCGCAATACATCCCCATACTAAACCGCGACGTAATGCCACGAAGATTAATGGGATAATCGCAAGGTCTACGACAAATGGAAGTGCCTCTTGTGGGATAAACGATAATACCGCACTTACCACAACGGCTCCAAGTACTTCAAGTAAGATTTTAACTGCTTTTGAATTCATTCTAATCTCCTTAAATCCAATTATTTCTTATAGTTAGAAGCTTCCATAATCATCGGTAAGATGACTGGGCGACGTTTTGTTTTATCGAATAAGTAACGACTTAATGCGTCTCTGACTTCTTGTTTGAGGCGCGGCCATTCGAAATCATCACTGGCTAAGTTTTCTTCGACAACATCTGTCACAATCTTTTGCGCTTCTGTTAAGAGTTCTTCACTCGTCTTCATATATACGAATCCGCGTGAAATAATTTGTGGTCCGCTAAGGATTTTTCCTAGACGTCTTGAAATCGTCACAACGGCTACGAACACACCGTCTTCAGAAAGAATCTTACGGTCTTTCAGAACGATATTTCCGATATCTCCAACACCGATTCCGTCTACTAAAACATTTCCTGCTGGAACTTGTCCAGTAACGCTCATACGGCCATTTTCGATTTCCACGACATCCCCTTTACCAGGAATGAAGATATTTTTATATGGAATGCCTAATTCGTTCGCAAGTTCTGCATGCGCTAAGAGGCTACGATACTCGCCTTGAACTGGGATGAAGAATGTTGGTTGAAGTAAGTTCATCATCAGTTTCAAGTCGTTTGGAGTTGCGTGCCCACTTGATTTTTTGCTGTTAGCCATTTCGAACACTTCCGCATCCGCACGGTAGATTAAGTCTTTTGTGCGAGCGATTTGTGTTTCCATTGCTACAGATGGAGTTGTTGCGATATACACTAAGTCGCCTTCGTGTAAGTTCACTTGACGGTGACGTCCAAGCGCCATCTTTTGCAAGGCTTTAATTGGCTCTCCGGCATTTCCAGTTTCAAGGATGACTAATTCATCATCGGCTAATTTCTTCATTTGATTGAAGTTCACGATTAACTCTTTATCAGGAACTGTTAATTTATTCAAGCTTAATGCGATATTGACGATTTCTTCAAGCTCAGATCCTGTTAGGAAAATCTTGCGTCCTGACTCGAAGGCTGCATTAATGACTTGTTGGATTCGTAAAATATTACTTGCAACGCAGGCAACGATAATACGGCCTTCCGCATTGAGGAATGTTTCCAACATCGTTTCGGCCACTTTACGGTCGCTGACGTTTTCGACAGTGCTTTCAGCGTCACTTGAATCACTAAGTAGTGCTAATACATAGTCTTCACCTACGTCTGCGATACGTCCAAAGTTTGTTTGATATTCCACTGCAGCACTTTGGTCGAATTTGAAGTCCCCAGTGTACACAATATTTCCTTCGCTTGTCTTGATGACAATCGCTAATGAATCTGGGATTGTGTGCGTAGTTTTAAAGAACTTCACGGTTGCGGTTGGAAAATCGATTTCTGTATTTTCTGTCACTTCATGATAGTCGTTAAATCCTTTAACAACATTTGAAGACTCTACATAGTATTTTGCAAGAGCAATCGTTAGTTTTGAACCGAATACCGGTGCATCAATATTTTGTAAGAAATATGGCAACGCGCCTACTGCATCGGCATGCCCGTGCGTTAAGAATACCCCTGCGATACGATCTTTATTTTCTTCTAAGTATGTGAAATCAGGAATGACAACATCAATCCCTAATAGTTCATCTTCTGGATAGACAAGACCGCAATCTAAAACGAAGATCTCTTCTTCCACTTCAACGGCATATAAACTTTTACCGTTTTCTCTCACACCACCAAGTGCGATGATTTTAATTGAACTCATGGTTTACCTCTCATTTTCTATTATTTAAATTGATTCTTTTGGGCAGATTCCACCACCCTATATACTCTATAAGAATATCATATTTGTCGTTTTTTTGCGAATATCAAAGAATCCATGAAGTGCTCTATTGCTGTACTTTTTGAAGAAACAAAAAAGCCCCTGCAAAATGCAGAGGCTAGAATTGAAAGATTATTCTTTATCTTCTTTTGGTAATAATGCTTTACGTGATAAGTTGATACGTCCTTGTCCGTCGATTTCGATAACTTTAACAGTCACTTTGTCGCCTAGTGCAAGTACATCTTCTACTTTACCAACGCGTTCGTGTGCTAATTCAGAAATGTGAACTAATCCATCTTTTCCTTTAGCGATTTCTACGAATGCACCGAATTTTTCGATACGGCGTACAGTTCCTTCGTACACTTGACCTACTTCGATTTCACGTGTTAAATCTTCGATGATTTCTTTTGCACGTTGAATCATAGCAGCATCTGTAGAAGCGATTGATACGTGACCTTCTTGGTCGATATCGATTTTAACGCCTGTTTCGTCGATGATAGAGTTGATTGTTTCCCCACCACGTCCGATAACGACTTTAATCTTATCAGGGTGGATAGAAATCATTTCAATCTTAGGTGCATATGGGCTTAACTCTTTACGAGGTTCAGCAATAGTTGATGTTAATTCTTCAAGAATTTCAAAACGTGCTTTCTTCGCTTGTGTTAAAGCTTCACGTAAGATTTGTTCTGTAATTCCTTGAATCTTAATATCCATTTGAAGAGCTGTAATTCCGTCTTTTGTTCCGGCTACTTTAAAGTCCATATCTCCTAAGTGGTCTTCTAACCCTTGGATATCTGTTAGGACTGTGTAGTTTGTACCGTCTGAAATAAGACCCATCGCGATACCTGCTACAGGTGCTTTAATTGGCACACCAGCAGCCATCAATGCTAATGTTCCCGCACAAATACTTGCTTGAGAAGAAGAACCGTTTGATTCTAATACTTCTGATACAAGACGGATTGTGTAAGGGAAGTCTTCTGGACTTGGAATCACTTGTTTCAATGCACGTTCCCCTAACGCACCGTGACCAATTTCACGACGGCCTGGGCTACCAGCACGACCAACTGAACCTACAGAGAATTGTGGGAAGTTGTAGTGGTGAATGAATCGTTTCCCTTCTTCGATTCCTAAGCCATCAATCACTTGGTATTCTCCAAGAGGTGCAAGGGTTGCTGAAGTTAATGCTTGCGTTTGTCCACGAGTGAATAAACCAGAACCGTGAACACGTGGTAATAAGTCAATTTCTGAAGATAATGGACGAATTTCGTCAATCTTACGACCATCAGGACGTACTTTTTCTTCAGTGATTAAACGACGTACTTCGTCTTTTTCTAAGTTATCGACTAATTGAGAAACTTGTTTTAGAAGGCCTGCCTTTTCGTCATTTTCTTCTAACACTGCTTCGAAATGCTCGATAGCTGTTTCTTTTACTTTTTCGATGTTGGCTTCACGCGCTAATTTTTCTTCTGTTTGAATCGCGTGAACCATCGCTTCGCTGAATAAATCTTTTACTTGTGCTTCGATAGCTGGATCGAATGAAAGCAAAGTCACTTCCATTTTTTCTTTACCAACTTCGCGAACGATTTCTTCTTGGAAAGCTACTAATTTTTTGATTTCTTCGTGTCCGAATAATAATGCACCAAGCATATCTTCTTCGTTCACTTCTTTAGCTGAACTTTCTACCATGTTGATGGCAGTTGCAGTACCAGCTACAGATAATTCGATATCTGAGTTTTCTTTTTGTTCTGTTGTTGGGTTAATTACGTATTCACCGTTTACACGACCTACGTCTACCCCAGCGATTGGTCCATCAAATGGAATATCAGAAATACATAATGCTAATGAAGAACCAAACATTGCTGCCATTTCTGGTGGGCAGTTAGGATCTACTGACATTACAGTATTTGTGATTTGTACTTCGTTACGGAAACCTTCCGCAAACATTGGACGGATTGGACGGTCGATTAAACGCGCTGTAAGAGTCGCATGTTCACTTGGACGGCCTTCACGTTTGATGAAGCCTCCAGGAATTTTACCTGCTGCATACATTTTTTCTTCGTAGTTCACTGTTAACGGGAAGAAATCTGTATCTTTTGCTTGTTTTGTACCAACAGCCGCTGTTAACACAACAGTATCACCGTAACGTACTAACACAGCACCATTGGCTTGTTTTGCTAATTGGCCGATTTCAACTGTTAATTGACGTCCGCCCCAGTTGTAGCTAAAAACTTTCTTTTCTGACATAACTAATCTCCTTTTCTCTTATTTGCGTATCTTCCAGACCTACTTTTAGAAATAAAAACGTTCGACGGGTTCAACCGCTTTTATTTCTAAAGTAAGATGACTCTAGAAGATACAAAGTTTGTCATACAGAGTCATTTTATCATATCTGCCCATTAAGTACTATTCTTTTGCGAAAAAATAAGACGTGTGGAAGAACTCCACACGTCAATCTATGTTTCATTTTATAATGTCACAACATTTCCTTGTTCGAAAATAGTGAACTCTTTTATTTCAAGGTTTGCTTCTAAGCGTGCTTCGAACGCTCCTGAAGCGTCCTTACGTGTAATCACGATGGTGTTTTCTGTTGGCGTTTCTACTTCAAAAGAACCTTCTAAATCAAACGCTTTTGATGTATTTCTGAAGCGTAATAAGTTGATTAGTTTTTTCACGACTGGACGTTCTACTTCGCGATCGATTTCTTCTAATGTGTAGTAATGACGGTTGATGTTACGTCCTTCTTTTGAAGATTCTAATAACTCGATGTCATTTTCCCCAGCAAGTAATCCAACATAATACACTTGCGGAATACCAGGTGCAAAGCATTGTAATACACGTGATAATAAGTAACTTGCATCATCATTTCCTAAGGCACTGTAGTAAGTACTGTTGATTTGATAGATATCTAAGTTATTGTATTTTTCACTTGAGTAGATACGTTTTACGTTGGCACCTACTTCATATAATTTGTTTGAAGTGTAATCTAACTCTTCATCAGTTAATAAGTCTCTAGCATCCACGACACCGATTCCGTCATGCGTATCAAGTGTTGTAAATTGCTTCATTGGACTCATTGAAAGCCAGTTTGCTAAACGATTTGATTTCCCTGAGTATAGTGAATATAAGACTACCATTGGCAATGCAAAGTCATAAACGAAGTAATCATGATCAGCAATCTTCATTTGAATTGAATAATGCTCATGAATTTCAGGAAGCAATTCTACTTGGTATTTCGCTGCTTCATCACGTACTTCATTTAATAAATCCCAAATATCTGGTTCTACGAAGAAGTCGTTTGTATCGAGTTTTTTAATCGCATAAGCAAATGCGTCTAAACGAATTAATGAGCAACCATGGCTTGCCATGTCTTTAATCGTTTCACGAATAAACTCTTTCACGATTTCTTTACGAACATCAAGGTCGATTTGCTCTTCCCCGAATGTGTTCCATACTTCTTCTGTTGTTCCATCGGCAAAGTGAACCGTTTGGAATGGTGCTTTATCTTTACGTTTATAAATTAAGTCAATATCCGCTTGGTTTGGACGTCCTTCTGGGAAAAACTCATGAATACGAATAAACATATCTTTGTAAGGTGAGTTCTCGTGATTTTCTTTAAAATCTTGGAAGAACTTAGACTCACGAGAAATATGGTTAATCATGAAGTCAAACATTAAATAATATTGTTCCCCTAGAGCATCCACATCTTCCCAAGTTCCAAGTGATGGGTCTACGCGTGTGTAGTCACTTGGAGCAAATCCTCTATCCCCTGTTGATGGGAAAAATGGTAATAAATGGACCCCACCAATGGCACCCTGGAAATATTTATCCAAAACGCCTTTTAAGTCCTTCATATTGCTTCCCATGCTGTCTGAGTAAGTGATCAGCATTGCTTCGTTTTTAATTTGCATGGAATTCACCGTGTCCCTTCATTCAATCGATTTATTTTAATTTCCAAATGTCACGGTTGTAGTCTTCGATTGTACGGTCACTTGAGAAGAAGCCAGCCATTGCGATGTTTGTCACCACTTTAGCATTCCATTCGTCTCTGTTCTCGAAATCGCGATACATACGTTCTTTTGTTTCAATGTAATCTTCTAAGTCTAATAATGTCATGAACCAGTCTTTTGTTGTTAATTCTTGGTATAGACGTTCTAGACGTTCTTGGTTTCCAACTTCTAGTAAAGCGTCACTCTTCACGAATTCCACTAATGGACGGATTGCATCTCTCTTCGCAAATTCACTAGCGTTGTAATCGCCTTTTTCATAGTGCGCAATGACTTCATCACTCTTTTCACCGAAGATATAGATGTTGTCGTCACCCACAAGTTCGTGGATTTCCACGTTCGCACCATCTTCAGTACCAAGAGTTAATGCACCGTTTAGCATGAATTTCATATTTCCTGTTCCGCTGGCTTCTTTTGAAGCAAGAGAAATTTGTTCAGAAATATTACATGCTGGAATTAAGTGTGTTGCCGCTGTTACGTTGTAGTTTTCAACCATTACGACTTGTAAGTATGGGCTAACTTCTGGGTCATTGGCGATTAATTCAGATAATGAAAGAATTAAATGAATCACGTCTTGTGCAATGACATACGCAGGAGCAGCCTTACCACCAAAGATAATTGTAATTGGTCTAGCTGGAATGTTTCCGCTCTTGATATCTAAGTATTTATGAATCACATATAAAGCGTTCATTTGTTGACGTTTGTATTCGTGCATACGTTTGATTTGAATATCAAAAATAGAATTTTCATTCACTGTGATACCTTGTTTTTCTTGTAGGTAAACACTTAAACGTTTTTTGTTATCAATTTTAATCTTGTCTAATTTTTCGCGAACAATCGCATCATGACGGAAAGCTTTCAACGCTTCTAATTTAGTAGCATCCTTTCTCCACTCAGTTCCGATTGTTTCATCTAATAATTTAGCAAGTTCTGGGTTGGCATGCATTAACCAACGACGGAAAGTAATCCCGTTTGTTTTGTTATTGAATTTCTCTGGATAAATTTCATAGAAATTCTTCAATTCACTTTCTTTTAAGATATCCGTATGCAGTGCCGCAACACCGTTTACGCTATATCCGTAGTGAATATCCATATGCGCCATGTGAACACGGTCATGTTCGTCGATGATCGCTACTGATGGATCTTCATATTTTGCTTTCACGCGAGCGTCTAATTCTTTAATAATCGGCACTAAATGTGGCACTACTTTTTCTAAGTATGCTAAAGGCCATTTTTCTAACGCTTCTGATAAGATTGTGTGGTTTGTGTAAGCTGTCATTGCAGATACGATTTCCACTGCTTCATCGAATTCAATTCCACGTTCCTCAAGTAAACGAATCAATTCAGGAATCACCATTGATGGGTGCGTATCGTTAATTTGAACAGTTGCGTACTCTGCTAAGTCGTGTAAGTTACTTCCTTTAGCAAGTGCTTCGTCGATTAATAATTGAGCACCGTTACTTACCATGAAGTATTGTTGGTAAATACGTAATAATTCACCTTGCTCATCGCTATCATCTGGATATAAGAATAATGTTAAGTTTTTAGCGATTTGTGTTTTATCAAATGAGATTGAATCACTTGAAACTAAAGACTCATCGATTGAATCAACATCGAATAAGTGTAATTTGTTTTTAGTAGATTGTTCATATCCTAATACATCAATATCAAACATTTTTGATGTTAATGTAAAGTCTGCAAAAGGTACTTTATAAGAAGTTTCGGTTGGAACTAACCAGCTTTCAGGTGTTAACCAAACGTTTGGCACTGCATCTTGTTGGTTGTTTTTGAATTTTTGTTCGAATAAACCATAGTGGTAGTTCAAACCAACGCCGTCTCCTGTTAAACCAAGAGTTGCGATAGAATCAAGGAAACATGCTGCTAGACGACCTAGACCACCATTTCCTAAAGATGGTTCTAATTCGATTTCTTCGATTTCAGCTAATGAATGTCCAGCTGCTTCTAATTCTTCTTTGACTTCATCGTAAAGGCCTAAGTTAATTAAGTTGTTTGATAATAATTTACCGATTAAGAATTCAGCAGAAATGTAATACACTTTTTTCTTACCATTATTTTGTGGTAAGGCTGCGCTTTTTTCTTTTGTAAATTGTAATAATGCTAAGTAAACTTCTTCTTTTGAGCAGTCTTTTAACGACTTACCTAAGTTTCCTTCTACATATTGTTTAAAATCTTTCATTGTTCTCTCCTTTTTAGTGTGCGCGAGGTTATTTTTCTTCCTCGACTAACTCCTCTTTAACATCCACATTATGATGTGGATTTGCTCGATCGTACAATTCAGTAATTCCAAGTAAGAACTCTTCTACTGATTCCGTTAACTGCTCCTCTGTCATTCTCCATACCCAGTTCCCACCTAGTGTACTTGGAATGTTCATACGAGCTGTTTCGTCTAATTGTAGTAAATCTTGCATTGTTGCAACTGTCATACGACTGACAGAACCATATAGTCCGCGAAGTAACGCAAAGCTAATTGGCTCTTCGTCGCGGCGGTTTAAGTAACGATTACAAAATTCTCGAGTTTCTTCTGTAGCCGACTTATACCACCCTAATACTGTATCATTATCGTGCGTTCCTGTATAGGCAACCGCATTGACAGGATAATGATGAGGTAAATCTCCACTCTTAGGATCTTCACCCATAAACCCGAATTCCAAGATTTTCATTCCTGGGAATCCAGTAGCTTCACGAAGGTTGATGACATCTTCATCCATGAAACCTAAGTCTTCTGCGATAATTGGCAATTCTCCGAGTTGCTCTTTCACCGCTTTAAATAAATCATACCCAGGACCTTTAACCCATTTCCCGATTGTTGCGTTTTCTGCTTCTGCTGGAATTTCCCAGTAAGCTGAGAAACCTCTGAAGTGGTCGATACGAACGACATCAAATAATTCAAAACTTGCTTGTAGTCGTTTGCTCCACCAAGTGTATCCATCTTCTTTCATTGCTTCCCAATTATAAATTGGGTTCCCCCATAATTGACCTAGCGGAGAAAAATCATCCGCAGGACATCCAGCTACACAAAGTGGATTACCTTCTTCATCTGTTTTGAAGTAATGTGGTGTTGCCCACATTTCTACGCTGTCTGCTGCCACATAAATTGGCATATCACCAATAATTTGAATGAAGTGGTCATTGGCATATTTTTTAAGAGCATGCCATTGTTCATCAAATAAGAATTGAGTTAGACGGTGATATTCTAACTTATCCGCAAGGCGTGTGCGGTACTCGGCTAACGCATCTGGTTGACGACGTTTGATGGCTTCGTCGCTCCATGCTGTCCATGGTTTCATATCGAAAGATTCTTTAATCGCCATGTATTCTGCAAATGGTTCTAACCACTCTGCTTTCTCCTCTACGAATTTCTCGTATGCAGGAGTTTTTCCTTTTGCAAGGAAAGCAGCTACTGCCTTTTCTAAAACTGGACGACGTTTTTCATATAATAATGCGTAGTCAACCGTCGTTTCATCTTCGCCCCAGTTTGTAAGGACGTCTTCTTTATTAATTAAACCTTCTTCTATTAAAATGTCGAAGTCAATAAAGTTCGTATTTCCTGCAAAAGCAGAAAATGATTGGTATGGAGAATCTCCATAACTTGTTGTTCCTAATGGAAGAATTTGCCAATAGGTTTGTTTTGTACGAACAAGAAAATCTACAAAATCATATGCTGATTTTCCAAAAGAACCAATACCATAGTTACCTGGTAATGATGAGATATGCATTAACACACCTGATTCTCTATTGCTCATTCATAAATCCCTCTTTTCTATATAATAGATATTTCTACTAGTCATTGAATGCGCAAACATTGCGCAACCGTTTGCCTTAATATTAGAATATTTTGTTTAATAACTCAAGTAATATTTTCCAACTTTTTTATTCTATTTGTATATAACGGCGTTTTTATCGTGTTGTTAGCACTATTTAAATATTAATAACCTAAGAAAATCGCTTTAAATCCGCATTTTTAAGAAGTGAAAAATTTTTTTGATAAAAATACTTGCAAACGTTTCATGAAAGCGGTATACTGAGTTCAGTTAAGAAATCGTTTGCGTAATCTATAACGAAATTTAAGGAGGAAAATATTATGGCAAACAAATGGTTTACAAAATCATTAGCTCTTGGTTTAGCTGGTTTAGCATTAGCTGGATGTGGAGCAAAACAAGAATCTTCTAACGGAGGAAGCTCTGAGAGCAAAAAAGAATTCACTTTATATAGTAACAAGAGTGAAATTCAAGAAGCTTTAACAGCTTATGCAAAAGAATGGGGAGAAAAGAACGGAGTAACTGTTAACATTAAAACATGTTCTGGTTCATGTAAAATCTCTGACCAATTAAAAACAGAATTCACAGCTGGTACAGCTCCTGACGTATTCGTAATCGAAGGTCAAGCTGGTTACGACATGTGGAAAGACAGCATCCAACCATTAAAAGGTGACTGGATCGACAAAACTGAATTCGAATTCAAACAAGGAAACGACGTATACGGATTCCCAGTATCTGTAGAAGGATACGGATTAGCTTACAACAAAGACATCTTAACTAAAGCTGGTATCGACCCATCTACTCTAACTTCATTTGAAGCTGTTCAAAAAGCAATGGACACATTAGAAAGCAAAAAATCTGAGTTAGGATTATCTACTGTTGTTGCTACTGCAACTAAAGAAGGCGAAACTTGGATTATGGGTATCCACGACTTCGGTGCTTACTTAAGTTCTGGTCTTCCAAACGGCGACCGTTCAGTAACTGAACAAGTTCTTAAAGGCGAAATGGACAAAACTCGTTTAGACAACTACGCTAACTGGGTTGAATTATTATTCAATCACACAGAGAAAAAACTCTTAACAGTTGGTACACAAGAAGACATGGACTCAGCGTTCGCTTCAGGTAAAGCTGCTTTCCTACACCAAGGTAACTGGAAAGATCCTAACCTAAAACAATTAAACGCTAACTTCGAAATGGGATTCATTCCTTATCAAACTCTTGGTAAAGATAAAAACGCTGACGGATTATTCATCGGTGCTCCATCTTACTACGTAGTTAACAAAGACACTAAAGCTTTAGAATACATCAACAAATTCTTCAACGACTTAGCTGATACTAAAGAAGGTCAAGACTACATCGTAAACAAAGCTAACATGATTTCTCCATTCTCTAACACAACTGAGAAACCATCAGCTCCATTATCTCGTTTCTTAGCTGAATGGATTAGCGCGAAGAAACCTGTTTACTCATTTGATAACCCATACTTCATGCCTGATAACTTCTTAATGAACAAATTAGGACCAATCTATGGACAATATGCTCAAGGTCAAATCGACAAAGCTAAATTCGAAGAATTGATTACTAATCAAATCAAAGAAGTGCCTAGCTTACTTAAAAAATAATCATTAATATTGTTTGCATGGGGCCCACAGCCACTTTCAGTGACTGTGGGTTATGTGCTACAATAGAACCAAATCGGTGACTACCCTCACCGCTTAATTTTAATAAAGGAGGAACTCTTATATGTCTAAGAATAAGAAAGCTTTAAGCAGAGAAGCTCGTGCAAAACGCAATTTTTACCGCTTAGTGTTACCTGCATTTATCATCTTTGCACTTGTTATTATCGTGCCTTTCTTCTTAGGGTTCTACTACTCACTAACTGACTGGAAGAGCGTTACACAAACTAACTTACAATTTGTGGGACTTAAAAACTTTACAGACAGTTTATCGGACACACGTTTCCAATACTCTTTAATGATCACAGTAATCTTCGCATTATTTAACGTAATCGTGATTAACATTGTATCATTCGGCTTAGCTCTACTTGTTTCAAGTAAAATTAAGCTTAAAGACATCTTCCGTGCTGGATTCTTCATTCCAAACTTAATCGGGGGTCTTGTACTAGGTTACATTTGGCAATTCATTTATAACTCAGTATTCCCTGCTTTAGGTCAAATGATTGGAAGCGACTTTTTAATCAATAACCTATTCCTTGGAGATGTGAAATTAGCCGTTACTGCGTTAATTATCACAAACACATGGCAATATGCAGGTTATATCATGATGATTTACTTTGCAGCCCTACAAAACGTACCATCAAGTCTTGTAGAATCTGCTTCACTTGACGGTGCTAATGCATGGCAACGTCTACGTCACATTATCATCCCAATGGTAATGCCAGCGTTCACTGTATCGCTCTTCTTGACAATTACAAACTCATTCAAGATTTTCGATGTGAACTTCTCATTAACAGGTGGTGGACCTTCACTACTATGGCATGATAAAGCCATCCAAAGTACAGAGTTCATTACGATGAACATCTACAACACTGCTTCAGGAGATAACTTAATGGCTCAAGGTCAAGCTCGTGCTGTTATCTTATTCTTCATCTTAGTAGTCATCAGCTTGATTCAAACATCTATCACTAAACGGAAGGAGATTGACTTATAATGAAAAAACAAAAATTTGGAATCTTACTTCTCGAAATTTTAGGATTTCTCTTATTCTTACTTTTCTTGAGTCCAATCGTTCTTTTAGTGATCAACTCTGCAAAGAGTTCTGCTGACATCCTAGCAGATCCGCTTGCACTTCCTGCAAGTTTCGGACAACTTTGGACAAACATTGTTACTATTTGGAAAAACCCATCTATTAACTATCCTTCATCATTCTTAGCATCAACGATTATTACTGTGATTTCATTATTTACAATCACTTTATTCTCTGCTCTTGCTGCATGGGGATTAGTTCGTTACCGTTCTAAAGCTTCATTAGTGATCTTCTTCATCTTCGTAGCTTCAATGGTAATTCCTTTCCAAGTTGTAATGTATCCTTTAGTAACTTGGTTCAAAATCATGAGTGACGCCATTACAATGCCAATCTTCGGATTCAGCTTATTACGTTCTTACCCAGGGATTATCCTAGCGTACACAGGTTTCGGTATGTCACTTTCAGTATTCATGTTCCATGGATTCATCAAAGGTGTTCCTTTAGAAATCGAAGAAGCTGCTGAATTAGACGGATGTAACAAAATGCAAACATTCTTCTACGTAGTTCTTCCAATCCTAAAACCAATCTACGTTACAATTTTAATCTTGAACGGTATCTGGATTTGGAACGACTTCCTATTACCACTTCTATTACTTGGTAAAGGAAATGCGATTCAAACATTACCAATCGCGGTTTCAAACTTCGCCGGTTCATTTACAAAACAATGGGATATGATCTTAACTTCAACATTACTCATTATGTTACCAGTTATTATCCTATTCATTCTCGCACAAAAACATATCATGAAAGGTATGGTTGATGGAGCGATTAAATCTTAGAACCATTTTGGCACTGGATATGGATTTTTGTAAGTTCGTATCCAGTGTTTTCTTTTAGAAATCATTTATTACAAGAAAGGAGGAATACAGATGGCATCCACGATTAAAGACGTGGCTAAACTCGCAGGGGTCTCCCCTTCAACTGTGACGCGCGTATTGCAAGATAAATCAAGCATCAGCGACGCAACAAAGAAGAAAGTACGTCAGGCGATGGAAACATTAAACTATCACCCAAACGTCAATGCTCGTAGCTTAGCTAGTAATAAAACGAATGTCATTGGTGTAGTTCTCCCAGAAGACTCTGATGCGTTCTACCAAAATTCATTCTTCCCGGAAGTCATCCGAGGGATTGCGCAAATCGCTGCTGACCACCAGTACTCGATTCAATTATGTACAGGACAAGATAATCATCAGCGCTTAGCGATTCTAAAGGACACGATTTTAGGACGACGCGTGGACGGTCTAATCTTCCTATACGGGGAATTGGAAGACCCTCTTGTGAACTTTGCTATTGACCAAGAATTCCCAGCGGTGATTATCGGTAAGACACTTTCCCCGCTTATTTCATTTGTCGATAATAACAATGAAAAAGCGGGCCTTGATGCTACTGAATACATCATTAATAAAGGCGCCAAATCGATTGCTTTTATCGGTGGTCGTGACCAACTTTTCGTATCCAGAGAACGTCTTAATGGTTATATCAAAGCCTTAAAAGAATATGAACTTGATGTTAACGAAAAACTCATTGCTCAAGTAGATGAATTTACGATTGAGCGTGGTTACGAGACGATTAAAGAGCTTCTCGAGGTCGGAACGATTGATGGACTCGTGACAGCCGACTCCCTCTTTGCAGAAGGAGCTGCGCGCTATTTAAACGAGAAGCATATTCAGATGCCGATTATCACATTCGACTCTGTACGCCCTTCTGTTCAAATCGATGCTTATGTAGACGTGCATACCCTCGAATTAGGACGTTCTTCATTTAAAATCTTGCGTAACGTGATCAAATCGAATAATAGCAAGAATATGATGTGTTACCGTCAAATCGTTTCACACTCGATTAAAGAACTATAATTCAAATAAAAGAAGGCACAAGATTCCACGATTGGATTTTGTGCCTTTTTTGTATGTTTCTTCCTGTCGAGGTATCGTTTATATACGATATCGTTTAACCGCTATAAAGTTT
>CAUVGI010000032.1:0-16132 GCA_963551375.1 uncultured Streptococcus sp.
ATCATGACAATAATAATCCCAATTGGAAGTGCCGCGATAATCGCAACAGACTGTAAGTTATACATTGAGTTTTCTGAGAAAATCAATGCGATTGGGAATAAGATAAATACGAGTGACCAGAACATGCGGACACGTTTATCACTACCATGTGTGTGCTCTAATTCTTTGTACGAATAAGCAGACACTACAAGTGTTAAAGCGTCGAATGTTGTCGCATAGAACGCAATCATCGTCACAGCCAATAATAACAATCCAATGTTCGCTAAAGGCATGGTATCAAAAATTTTCAAAATAGCTGCCGCGTAATCTGCGTTATTACTTAGAATACCAGTAATATCCAAGCCATGTTTTAACTGTTGCGCTAAGCCATAGTTTCCAAGGATGATAAACGCCGTAAATGTCCCAGCAATCCCCCATGCGTATCCACCAAGAACAGTGTTTTTAACCGTACGTCCTTTTGAAATACTACCGATAAAGAACGGCGTAGCCACACACCAAACCATCCAATAAGACCAATAATAGATTGTCCATTTTTGTGGGAAGCTTGTTTCACGAAGCGGATCAAGCCACGTAGACATTCCGATAAAGTTTTGGACAAGGTTTCCAAGAGCGCTGAATCCTGTTTCTAAAATGTACACTGTTTCGCCACCAAAGAATAAGAAGTATCCTAGTAAGGCAAAGAATAAATACGTACAGATGGCCGCTAGTTTAGAAACGGCGTCCATTCCAAGCATTACAGTACTTGTATATACGGCTGCGATTAATAATAATACTACAATTGTGATAATCTTCGAATTTTGAATCCCAAACACTTGGCTCATCGCCGCTGAAAGAAGCGGTGTTGCTAGCGAGAATGTTGTAGCAGTACCCGCGATTAACGCGAAGATGGCAATCAAGTCGATGGTTTTCCCCATCCAACCGTCAACTTTGTCTCCAAGAAGTGGACGACAAGCTTCAGAGAATTTTTGTTTCTCTACTTTACGATTATGCAACATAAATCCAAAGGCCACCGCAAGCATGATGTAGAAGCTCCATGCGATTGGTCCCCAGTGGAATAATGGGAATGTGGACGCCCATTTTTGCACGCTACCGAGTTCTCCAAGATAAGATTCTTGTGCGTATAATGCCCATTCGATCATCGCATAGAACACGATATCTGCTGCCATCGTAGACGTAAAAATCATCACACCCCATTTAAAGTTGGAATATTCGACTTCACTATCTTCGCCACCAAGAACGATTTGGCCGTATTTTGAAAAAGCCACATACACACTACAAAGGAAAACACCCACCGCAAGCATTGCGTAGTAAATACTGAATTGGTCGCCTAAAAAGCCACGAACACCTTCAAGAACCGCTGAACTAGCATCTGGAAATATCATAAAGAGAATTCCTAACACTACTACTCCAAATAGCGGTACAAGCGTTGCGACCCAGTCAATCTCGTCGCGAAGATTTTTCTTTTCTACTTCATTATTCATGATTTGCCTCCTCTAGAACACTCTTGTAAGAGTCATCTACTGCTACTAATTCTTCAAGGCTATCGATTTCAACGATATCCCCTTCTTGCATTGGATAAATTCCCATTTCATATTCATCTGGGTAGCAGAACATCGCCACATCATCCCAGTAAATATCATGGTTTTTCTTTTCTTCAAATTCGATTTCAAGATGACGTTTTAACTGTTGCCCGTCTTCTTTCGTCCAACGAGAAATGCTAAATAATTGCCATCCCTTCTGTCCTCCAGTACGGCTACAGCTCGTAACGACTCCATTGTCATCCACTTGCATCAACCATTCGTCGGTGCCATTTTCTACTGGAATACACGCATATCCTGAACGTGTAAACTCTGGATGTAGAATTTCACTGTTGTAGATTAATTGGTCGCCATCTAGAATAATCACTTCTTCTAAATGGTCACGAACTACATACAGTGATGAAATATTATTAGCGACATCAAAGTATGGATTTTCAACGATGTTAATTTCTGGATAGTCTGCTTTAAGTTCAGCAAACTTCTCTTTTAAATAGCCTACTACGACATAAATTTCATGGATCCCTTGTTCATGAAGTGCACCAATAACAGTGTCAATCATTCGTTTTCCATTTACTTTTACAAGCGGTTTGGGAATGGTGTTTGTAATAGGACGCATTCTTGTCCCTTTACCCGCAGCCATAATAATCGCTCGTTTTACTGTATTTGTCATTATTTTTCCTCTTTTGCTAATTCTTCTTGCACAATGCGGTAGAAATCTTTGGCATAACGATATTGCATTAATGAGTACTCACCAAAGTCAACACCGAGTGTACGTTTGTATTCGCACCAGTTACTCCACAGCATCCCGCTAATCGCCATATACGCATAAATTTTTAAACGTGTCATCTTCTCGCATTTCCCTTCAAAATAAAGGTCGATTAGCGCATCAGCTTGCTTGCGGTCATATCCTGCATAAATACAGAACATTGCAATATCAATATGCGTATCTTGCATTCCAGCGTATTCCCAGTCAATGAGACGAATGTCTCCCTCTTTTGTAAATAAGAAGTTGTCATAGACTGAATCGATATGGCTTAATACGGGCTCTGCTTTATATTTTTCAACGAAGCTCTTTAGCCCTAGAATTTTCTTCTGCACTTCAGCATGGTCTTTATAATAAGAAGATTGACCATTCCATAAGCTTTGATAAAACTCAATTTGCTTAAATGGATCGAAAGTATGCTTCACTTTTAATTTTGACTGATGGAACTCGCGTAATTTCGCCATACAGCGCTGTAAGTCTTCTTTATTCGTGCTATCGCATGAACGCGCTCCGTCTAAATAGGCTGTAATCTTGTATCCATTGTCTGGATTCATATACACGACATCATCGCAAATTTGCTTTCCTTCTAGGACATGGTATACATCTGCTTCTTCCTTACGATTGATGAGATGGTCTGTTCCCTCTCCTGGAATACGCATAATGTATTTTTGACCCTTACAAGTAAATAGGAAGCTACGATTCGTCATTCCTTTTTTCAACACTTCGATATTGACGATTTCGTCGCGCGTTACTCCTAGAGCCTTCGAGATTTGTTGCAAGGCATCCGTTTCTAAGTGCGAGGATGATTTATCGAGTTCACGAAGTTGTTCATACGTGTTGATTTCAAAGATGGTTGAATCATCCATTAGTTTTGGGTAGACCGTATATTTTCTATTCTCGTCTTCAAGTGTTACTTCCCAGAACGACTTCTCATGTCTTTCTTCTGCAGCCGCAGCGTTTAATTGTTTGGCCACTGCCTTAGCATCTTTTTCTGTTAAATAACAGATACCGTATGGACGATTTCCTTTTCCTCTTTTATCACTTGTAATGATTTCTTGTTTCTTATTTACTCTAAAGAAGCTTTGTTCCACCTCTTCTTGGCCAAGTAAATACCATGAATACAATTCATCTGTATCAAATGGAGATTCCTTACACCATAAGTCACAAGGAACGATATACGTATTGCCTAGAATTCCTGCAACGCATTGTAATGAATAGAAATTATTTTTTGTCGCATAGTCTCTATTCACAGCGAGTTTCACTTGATAGTTATCCATCAAGTACTCGTATTGCTCTTTCATAAAGCCAACGACTACGGTAATGTCCGTAATCCCTACTGCTTGTAGTTGCTTAATCAAGCGTTCAATCAGCGGCTCTTTCTTCACTTCAAGAAGCCCTTTTGGTGTTTCGGTATTGATTGGAACCATACGCATTCCAAATCCTGCAGCCAAAATAACAGCATTCTTTGGTTTATTTTTCTTAAAGAGCGTCTTCGCTTTACTTGTTAGATTAAATTTAGCATCCACAAGTTCAAGTTCTCGTAGTCGTTTTAATTCACGATTCACGAGACCAAGCGAATAGCCTGAAAGCTCTGCTAATTCTCTTTGATTTTGAATATCTTGTTGTTTAATAAGTTTTAGTAAATCGAGATTTGTTTTGTTCATGTTATTTACCTCTCGTATTTTTGTGAACAACATTAGTATACTTTGTTCCGTCACCAACTGCAAGTTTTTAGTGGTAAAGAAATGTTTAAGAACATAAAAAAAGACTAGAGAAGAAAAGCTCTTCTCTAGCCAACAAAATCGATATTCAGTTGCATCGATAAAATTCCTGCTTCACTCTTTAAGTAGAAGCCGTATTTATCCACGCTATAATCAATGACATTATGTTGATCAAACATCATCGTATAGTGGCTCGTAAAAGCCATTTCCCCAATATTCGTCTCAAAAATTTGGTCATACTTTGGAGGAAGAATCTCTTTTTGCCCTTTCTTTAATACCACTAAATGATATTTATCGTACACTTGGCAATGGCATCCGACCATACCCTCATAAAAAGGACTATCCCCATCGACATAATCCATGACAAAGAACACATCTGTTAAGCCGCGCTCTTGTAACATGGCGTCCAATTTTGTTTTTGCTGCTTCAGTAACTGTAAAGTCCATAATCTTTCCTCTTCCTATCAAAAAAGGAGACAATTGTCCCCTTCATGATTATTGTTCTTTTGATTCTTCGTTTTCAGATTTTTTAGCACGATCTTTGATAATAGCATCAAGTGATGGTGGTGTTACTTCTATGTGAGTTGGTGTATTTAATACGATATCCCACTCTTCGTTTTTAATCATGTCTAATTGTGTTTGTGTTAAGATTTGAAGACGTTGACGGAAAATACGTGTTTCTTTCTTAATTAAATCTGTTTCACGGTTAATTTCTGTTGCTTTTTCAGCTGCTTCTCTCAACATTGCTTGTGCTGCTTTTTCAGCTTCAAACACGATGATTTCAGCGTCTTTACGTGCGTTTTCGCGAAGACGATCTGCTGCTTCTTGTGCAACAAGGATTGATTTATTCAATGTTTCTTGAATCGAATTAAAGTATTCTACTTTTTCTTCGTTGAATTTAACGCGTTTTTCTAAATCTTTGTTATCACGAATTAATGTTTCTAATTCTTTCTTCACTTCTTCCAAGAAGTCATTTACTTCTTCAGGATCGAAGCCTTTGAATTTTGTTGAAAAATCTTTGTTATGAATATCGTTTGGTGTAATAGCCATTGAAAAATCCCCTTTATTTTTTATTCTTTTCTAGTAATCCTAGTTCTACTTTAATCTTATCTTTCTTTGTACGCCCTTCAATCTTTTGAATTTGAAGGCGACCGTATCCACGAATGGATACAATATCTAAAATTTCCAGCATAAAGTCAGGTCTGTTCTCTTCAGTCCAGTTCACCTTTACTTTACCACTTTCAATCATTTCTTTTGAACGCTGTCTTGACACATTAAATACGGAAGCAATCACCGTATCGAGTCGAAGCGAACTAACGACTGTTTGTACAGCAGTCCAATGATCCACTGGTACAATCAATTTCGTATAGTCGACTTCTTCAAGTCGGACAGCCACTTTCCCAATCTTTTCTAACTGTTGTCTGATATATTCCTTCATATTTTGAGCGCAGAAAAATTGCCAGTCTTCTCCGTTTGAAATAATATCGCCAATCAAGCTACGATCAAACCCAAGGCTCATCAGTGAACCTAAAATCTTACCATGCCCAAGTGTCGCAAATTTCTTCGGATATTGAATATGAAATAGAGCATTTTCGAAATCCTCTGAAGTTGGCTCATAATATTCCGGACAAATCATACAACGTTTCCGTTCAGCATCAATATACCCGCCATCAAAATAATAACGAACATTGTCAAATTGACCTACAATCGCCTCCACAATAAACTGTTGACGTGGATCAAGATAATTCGTTAATACTGGCGCATATTGCAAACGTACTTCTTCTACCCATTCTTCCACTTGTTTAAGAAAAGAGTATTCCTCTTTTCTAAAGTGTTGTTCTACACCATTTCCCATTTTTATACTCCAAAAATTTGTGCGACAATAAATACAAGGACTCCTACAGCAACGTAAATCGTTAAAATAGACGTTACTAATGCTAAACTATATTTTCCAAATCGTACATCTTTGAATAAAGATACATACGGACGGCAACAAGCATCTAATAAGTCCGCTAAGAACATTGGAAGATATAATCTCCAATAAATATTTAATCCATATAGGATTAGCATAACTTGATAAACCCCTGCTACTGTTGTTATCAGTCTAATAATTTCTAAACCCACTAAGTTACACTCCTCTAAAATTCGCTATGACGGAATGTTTCAACCATCTCGTCATCAAAATTTCCTTGTACTTGGAAATTCGCAGGCGAACAGATAAAAATTTCATCTCTCACTTTTTGTACGTCTCCATTAATAGCATACGCCACACCGACTACAAAATCAATGACGCGTTTAGCATCTTTTGGTTCCATACGTTTAAAGTTAATCAGCACAGCTTCTCCCTTTAAAAGAGCATCTGCAATGCGTTCCGCTTCAGAATACACGCTTGGTTCCATTACATAAATCTTAGATGTCTTCTTCACTCCAGGACTTTGGAATGGAACAACATTTGACGTATTTCTTGAACGTGTTTCTGGAGCTGTCTGTGTTACAGGTTCTTCATAGTAATCCATTTGATTGTCTTCTTCGTAGTAGTCACCTTCTGGACTTAAGAAGTTTTTTAAGCTATTCATGAATCCCATTAATCTTCCTCCCTTTCAAACCAGCTTGTACCAATTCGAATATGCGTCGCACCACATTCAATCGCAGTTTCAAAGTCTCCACTCATCCCCATGCTGAGGTATAACGGCACTTCTAATTCTTCTTCCTTTTCTATGGTTTTAGCAATTTGTGCTAAACTCGAAAAAAAGAAGCGAATTTCTTCATCGCTTGCGTCAAATGGTGCCATCGTCATCAAACCGACAATACGAATCTTTTCATATTGTTTGCTTGCTCTATAAGCATCCAGTGCCTCTTCGGGTGTGAATCCATGCTTAGACTCTTCCCCAGACACGTTAATTTCTAGCATACAATCTAATGGGTGCTCGAGACGTTTCTCAATCTCATCCATAATCGAAAGACGGTCAATCGCATGAAATAAATCGATACGATTTATGACTTGCTTCACTTTTCGTTTTTGGAGTGGCCCAATTAAATGCCAGATAATGTCCTCTTGCGGAAATTGTTCTTGTCGTTCTAATAGTTTTTCGACACGATTCTCCGCAAAATGTCGAAATCCTAAATCGTACATTTCTTGAACTTCGCGAGCGGTACGATTTTTCGTTACAACAATCGGACAAACTTCCGTAGATAGTCTATGAACTTGGTTACAAGAAGATGCAACCAAGTTCATAATACGACTTACATTCTGTTTAATGATACTCATTAATTTCTGTTTCTTTTTCTGAAGAATGGCGGAGTATCTAATCCATCATTTTCAGTTTGTTTTGGCTCAACTGGAGCTTCTACAAAGTTACTTTGTGCGAATGGTGAATCTGCTTCAGTTGAAGAAGTAGTTTCACGTACAGTTGTTTCGCGACGGATATCCCAGTCTCCAAATAAATCTTTCTCAGGTTTCTTTTCTTCCACTGGTTGTGGTTTTGAAGGAACTTGTTTTTCTTGGAAAGTTTGAGGGTTATTTCCTAAATCTTTACGAGTTGCTGTGCTATTCGCGAATGGTGAACGACTAGCGCGCGTTGCTGACTTTTTTTCGTGCTTACGCTCCTCATCGATACCTGTAGCGATAACAGTAACGATCACTTCATCGCCTAAGTTTTCGTTGATTGAAGTACCGAAGATAATGTTTACTTCACTTGTTGAAGCTGCTGCAACGATATCAGAAGCATCTTGTGCTTCGAATAATGTTAAGTCAGATCCACCAGTGATGTTTAATAGGATTTGTTCTGCTCCATCGATAGATACTTCTAATAATGGAGAAGAAATAGCTTTCTTCGTAGCTTCTGCAGTACGGTTTTCACCACTTGCAACACCAATACCCATTAATGCTGAACCTTGATCTTTCATCACTGTCTTCACGTCAGCGAAGTCCAAGTTTACGTAACCTGGTGCAGTGATTAAGTCAGAGATCCCTTGAACCCCTTGACGTAATACGTTATCTGCTTCACGGAAAGCTTCTAACATAGGAGTCTTTTTATCAACGATTTCTAATAAACGGTTGTTTGAAATTGTTACTAATGTATCTACGTTTGCTTTTAATTGTGCAACACCTTCTGCAGCGTAGCGACCACGTTTTGGTCCTTCGAAGCTAAATGGACGTGTAACAACACCCACTGTTAATGCGCCTAATTCTTTCGCAATACGAGCAACAACTGGTGCAGCACCTGTACCAGTACCGCCACCCATACCAGCAGTAACGAAGATTAAGTCTGCTCCAACTAAAGCTTCGCGAATTTGTTCTTCACTTTCTTCAGCGGCTTTAAGACCGATTTCAGGTAATGAACCTGCACCTAAACCTTTTGTAAGTTTTGGTCCTAATTGAATTTTAGTTTCTGCTTCTGAGTTTCTTAATGCTTGAGTATCAGTGTTTGCTACGATGAACTCTACACCTTGTACTCCTTCTGAAATCATACGGTTAACAGCGTTGTTACCAGCACCACCAACACCAATGACTTTAATGACTGCGCCATCTAAATTTGTATCGAATTCGAAATCCATTATATTTCCTCCTTGGTTCTCATCTTAATTTTCGTCAATAAACATTTTAAAGAAGTTCTTCACTTTCGCTCCAAACCCTTGTTCTTCACCAGTTGGTTCTTGTTCATACTCTTGTGGTTGTTGAACAGGAGCCGTTGGTTGTACTTGTACAGGAGCACTTTGAGGTGTGCTTTGTACTGGGCGTGGTTCCGTTACCGGTTTGCCCTTTTGAGCAATACGGTGAACATCATCTAAGCTTGCAGCATATTTGATTAATCCCATACTTGTTGCGTAAATAGGATTTCTCATGCCCATTTGTTCTGGAATATAAGTTTTCACTTGAACTCCGAAGATTTCTTGTGCTAACTCTTGAACTCCTGCTAATGAAGAAGCTCCACCTGTTAACACGATTCCTCCTGGAAGTTTTAAAGCTTCCACTTGGTCTAATGCACGTTTAACAGTTTCAAATGTTTGAACCACACGTGCTTCGATGATTTCTGATAAGTAATGTTCATCTACTTTAACTGGGTCCTTCTTACCAATTGTTTCTACTGGGAAGAATTCATCAGCACTAGTTTCTGATGAAATTGCATATCCGTATTCACGTTTAATGCGTTCTGCATTTTCAAAGCTTGCATTCAAGATGATTGAGATATCTTTTGATACGAAATCTCCACCTTCTTGATCCACGAATGAGAATTTCAATTGGTTATCGTGCATTACTGACGCACTTGTTTGTCCGCCACCCATATCGATAAGGACTGTACCAAATTCTCTTTCTCCTGGTGTTAATGCTACTTGGCTAATCGCTAATGGTTGAATCACCATTTCTTCGATATTTAAGCCCGCTTTGTCAATACAACGTTTAATGTTATGTACAATCGTCTTAGGACCGGTAATCATGCTCGCAAACAATTCAAGACGAACACCAATCATTCCGCGTGGGTCTTTAATTCCATCAAATCCATCTACGATAAATTCTTCTGGAATCACAGAGATGATTTCACGTTCAGGTGCTACTGAACGAACTTTCGCTGCGGAAATAACATTGTACACATCCACATCTGTAATTTCTCTATTTTCACTTGATACGGCAATCATACCGTGGCAAGGTTCGATTGAGATTTGATTACTTGGAATTCCAACGATAACATCCTTGATTTGAATGTTTGATTTTTGTTCTGCTTGACGAACTGCTTTGCGAATAGATTCAACTGTTTCGTCAATATCAACGATGACTCCACGGCTTAATCCTTCTGATTTTTCATTGCCGACTCCAATAATATTTAATTGCCCTCTGACATATTCAGCTACTACAACCTTTATTGAAGTGGTTCCAATATCTAAACTCACATAAATTCCCTGATTTTTCACGTTTATTGAAACCTCCTATACGATTCATTTCTATTTCATTTTTTAAAGTTTATTGATAAGTGATACTCCCTATATTTTAACATAATTTTGTTCACTTAAAAAAACATATGAGCGAGTTTTAAGACTTTTTTATTGAACTGTCGTATCTGGTGTGAAATAGATCCCCACTTCCATATCCACAGTTCCTTTTTTCCCATTCAATTGTTTCGTAATTGATGGATAATACCCTAATTTATCTCCAATATCTTTCAGATTTCCGATAACACGATTGCCATCTTTCATCTTCAGATAAATCTTTTGGTGATTTTTTGTATCGTTTGGATACTGAATCTCTACGATTTCTCGAATCACACTTGCTGGAACTTTCTCCAATTGTTTTGCGAGTGCTTGATATTGCGAGTCATCTGTAAACATATACAATAATGGATAATCCTTCGGCGTTGCATCGGCCTCTACTTCAATGATTTGACCATCAGCTAAAAGCTCATAGTGCTTATCATCGCTTTGGTAATAACCTACCGCTGGATTCTCTTCAATATTCAAACGCATTTTATTCCATGCCACTAATTGTACGGAAGCATCTTTAATTTTTGGACTAGCATTTTTTAACAAGTTAGCTGTACGATAACGATTCGCTAAAATTGTCCAGATGCTTTGTCCCTTGGTGATACCGTCGTTTTCTTGGACCAATTCCACTGGAACTTGATTCAATCCGACAACTTCAATATCAGACACTTTCGAAAGTGGTGAAATAAAGTAAATACTCCATCCCGCACAAACAATAAAAATACCTTTTAAGAGTGTTGCATTCGTAATACCTTGTGACTTTGGTTTCGTCTTTTTAGGCTTCGGTTCCTTTTTCTTTTTCACCTTTTGTACAGGTTCTTCAGGAACAGGTTGCTCTACTCTTGGAGAATTTTGTTGCGCTAACTCCCAAGGTGTTAGTTCACGTGGAGGAGTTTGTTGTGGTTTCTTTCGATTAAACATATTCTCCTCCTTAATCCTTATTTCACTAGAGAATGAATAATTGTTTCAAGTCGACTTGACGCATCTGTAATTCCCAAGGCTTTTGAATTTTCAGCCATTTCTTTACGTTTTGCTTCATCATTCATAATACGATCGATTTCTGCGACTAAACTTTCACCGTTTAGGTCTTTTTCTAAAATCATCGTTGCGGCGTCTTTTTCTACCAATGACATCGCATTTGCTTCTTGGTGATTTTCAGTTACGTATGGACTTGGAATTAAAATACTTGGCAAGCCAAGTGCTGTTAATTCAATCAATGTAGTTGCTCCACTTCTGCAGACAACGAGGTCTGTGTTTTGGAACATTTGCACCATATTATTAATATATGGTAAAACTGTGATATTTTGCAATGGTTTTTTCAAACTTGTAATGAGATTGTTGATTTTGTCATAATGCACTTGTCCAGTGACCATGACTACTTGATAATCTTTTTTCTCGAATTCTTCAAGCGCTTCGATAAATGATTCGTTCATACGAAGCGACCCACGACTTCCACCGAAAATCAATACGATTGGTTTTTCTTTTTGAATACCAATAGACGCTAAGTAAGAATCATCTTTTTGGGCATTGGCTAACTCTTGCCCACGAGGATTCCCTGTCATCACAACTTTATCTTCGTATTTTGCAAAGTCTTTACGAACCGCATCGAAGCAAATCGCAATTTTAGAAACCTTGCGCGCTAGGAATTTATTCGTAATTCCTGCTAAACTATTTTGCTCATGAATAATCGTTGGAATTCCCATATTTGCGGCCGCATATAATACAGGCGCACATACATATCCCCCAGTACCGATAACGATATCTGGTTTGAACTCTTTTACGATTTCTTTTGCTTTAAAATAGCTTGTACAGAAATACCATAATGTCTTAAAGTTTTCTAGTGATAATGAACGAACGATTCCTTGAATCTTAATCGTTTTAAAATCATATCCCGCTTTTGGAACGATGGTACTTTCTAATCCACGTTCAGTCCCCACATAAAGAAACTCTGTTGAAGGGTCTTGTTCTTTCAAATAATTCATTAAGGAAAGAGCTGGATAAATATGACCACCCGTTCCTCCTCCTGAAACTAATACTCTCATCTTTTTTCTCCTATATACTACAGTTTTTCTACTGCTTCAATGAAACAATCACCGCGCACTTCAAAGTTGGCAAATTGATCCCAACTTGCGCATGCTGGTGAAAGTAATACAATTTCTCCTTCACGACTAGCTGCATACGCTTTTGGCACTGCTTCTTCTAATGTTTCTACTACGGTTACTGGAATAGATAGTTTTTCAGCAGTAGCTTTTAACTTCTCTTTTGTTTCCCCGTAAACAACCATTTCACGGACATTTCCAAGAGAGGATTCTAATTCTTCAAAACCATTTCCACGATCAAGTCCGCCAGCAATTAATACAACAGATTGATTTGTAAAACTACGTAACGCTGTTTGTGTTGCAATGATATTTGTTGCTTTTGAATCATTGTAGAATTTACGACCCTCAATAGCCTTCACATATTGTGTACGGTGTTTTACACCATGGAATGAACGAACTGCTTTTTCGATACCTTCATTGGTTGCACCTTGTAATTTACTAATGGCAACCGCCGCTAACACGTTCTCAATGTTTTGAACACCCGGTACTTGAATCGCTTCAAGCGGCATAACTGCTTCCCCATTAAAGTAAATCGTAGTTTCATCCGCATACGCACCGTGTTCTAACACAGATTTGCGGCTGAATGGAACTAATGTTGCTTTTGTATGACCTTTAATAAACTCATATAACTCTGGGAAATCCGCATTATATACTAGGAAATCCTCTTCTGTTTGATTTTTAGTGATTTGCAACTTCGCTTTTACATACTCTTCGCGAGACCCATGATAGTCTAAATGAGCGCTAAAGATATTCGCGATACACGCTACTTTAGGTCGAAACGCTTCAATTCCCATCAATTGGAAGCTTGATAATTCAGTGACATAAATATCTGTCTCTTTTGAATCCGCTGCAAGTAGTGATAAAGGAACACCAATATTTCCACATGCAAAAGTTCTTCTTTCAGGGAATGACTCTTTTAACATAAGGTTCGTTAATGTTGTCGTTGTTGTTTTCCCATTTGAACCTGTAATTCCAAGAACGGTTCCTTCCATGACACGTTGTGCAATTTCGATTTCCGTATAAACTGGCAATCCCTTCTCGACTGCTTTAGCGACTAATGGATTTGAATAAGGAATCCCTGGGTTCTTCACGACGAAATCAACAGGCTCATCGAGTAGTTCTAGTGGATGTCCTCCTGAGACTACTTTAATGCCTTCTGCGACTAACCCTTGTGCGTCTACACTTTCCTCAAGTGGTGTTCTATCATTTACTGTTACATCCGCGTGTAACTGGTGTAATAGTTTCGCTACACTCACCCCACTCTTTGCAAGTCCAATGACTAGTACTTTTTTATTTTCAAATGCATGTGTATTCCGCACAATGATTCCTCCAATTTTTCTTTTTTAATATGTATATGGAGAAAGGCTGGGCAAAAATGACCAGCTCTCCTAATAAAATATGTTAATTCTCCTAAAAGACAAATGCAACGATTAAACCTGCAATAAGTCCGATTGCACTAAATACAGAAACAATCTTCACTTCTTTCCATCCGCTCATTTCAAAGTGATGGTGAATTGGACTCATCTTGAAGATTCGTTTACCTGTTAGTTTAAATGAACCCACTTGTAAAATAACGCTAAGTGTTTCCCCAACAAAAATGATACCTACGAGTAATAATGTCCATTCTTTATGAAGCATAATCGAAATAATGGCAAGTCCTGCACCAAGAGCTAATGAACCAACGTCTCCCATGAAGACTTTGGCTGGTTTCCAGTTAAATACTAAGAAACCAAGGAGTCCGCCGACTACACAGAAACAGAACGTTGCGATTGAACGTTGACCTGATTCATAGGCAATAAATCCATAAATTCCGTAAGCAATCGTATTTGTTGAAGCTGCTAAACCATCTAGTCCATCTGTTAAGTTTACAGCATTTGAAAATCCAGTAATCCAAATAATCGTGAATAATGCAAAGATGATAATACTGTTTACTTCGCCAAAGAATGGAATATAAATTAATGGTGCATTTCCACTAAGCAGATATAATCCCACAAAAATAGCAGATCCAATCAATTGTAATCCAAATTTTTCATGACTCTTTAGACCTTCGTTTTGTTTTTTAAACACTTTAATAAAGTCGTCTAAGAAACCAATTGTTCCGAAGAAGGCGAAACCAATAACGCCACTTAATAAGACGAAATTGAAGTGTCCAAATACGGCTCCGACAATTAAACTAGAAATACTGATCATACAAAGGAACACAAGTCCACCCATTGTTGGAGTTCCACTTTTAGCTTTATGCCATGATGGACCTTCATCTAATGTAGTTTGACCTAATTGTTTCATCTTCATATATTGAATGAAATGTGGTTCGGCAATGACCGTCGCAAGGAACGCTAAGCCGACTGATAAAATGACTTCGATCATAATCTTCTCCTTCTTCTACTCGTGATTTTGAAAGCCTAATGCTTCTAAACTTGCAATAACTGTTTCTACTTCATTATAAGGAACGTATTCATCACCAATTACTTGGTATGGTTCAACACCTTTACCAGCAAATAGTAAGATGTCCCCTTCTTGCGCGATTTCAAGCGCACGTTTCACCGCACTTTCTCGATTATCGATGCATTCATAAGCAGTTTGTTCATCTTTTCTTCCTGCTAGAATTTCTGCATAAATCTTTTCAAGCGGTTCATGTCTTGGATTATCCGCTGTTAAAATCACATAATCGGATTTATCAAACGCAATTTCTCCAAGCTCAGGGCGCATACTTGAATCACGGTTACCACCGCTATGACCCATGATTGTAATCACTCGATTTACTTTCACTTTTTCAAGCGTTTCAAGCACATTTTGTAGCCCATCAGGTGTATGTGCAAAGTCGATAATCACTTGGAATGGTTGCCCTTGTTGAATCAACTGCATACGACCACCCACACCAGGGAATCGTTTCATTCTGCTTACAGCACGTTCAAGCGAAATACCATTCACGACCGCTACTGCTAAAGCAGCCAAAACATTATAGACATTAAAGAGTCCAATCATCGGAATTGTTACTGGAAGCTCTTGTCCATTAATTGTTACTGTAAATGAAGTTGTCGCTCCGTTTGTTTGAACATCCGTTGCACGAATATCCGCTTTTTCACTAAATCCATATGAAATCACTTCGCAAGGAGTTGAGTATGCGAATTGTTCATAGTGCTCTTCATCAATGTTTAGAATTGCAACACGTGGTTTTCCATTTTTAGAATGGTTTCCTAATTGTGAGAATAATAAGCTTTTCGCATGCGCATAGTTTTCCATTGTTTTATGCAAATCTAAATGTTCATGCGTCAAGTTTGTAAATACTGCCACATTATAGTCGATTCCCCACACACGACCTAATTGAAGGGCGTGAGAAGAAACTTCCATAATACATGTGTCTCCACCGATTTCTTTCACCTTTTGCAATGTTTCATGCACCGTTAAGATTTCTGGCGTTGTATTTCTTGTTTCGATACGTTCCTCACCAATTTTACGATACATCGTTCCAATCAGTGCAGTTGGTTTCCCTAATTCTTCTAATAAATAGTCCACCATATGCGTTACAGTCGTTTTCCCATTCGTTCCTGTAACTCCAATCATATTTAATGATTCAGATGGATACCCGTAAAAATGATTTGCAAAGAGTGTCATCACACGTGTCACGTCTTTGACATAAATCACAGGTGAATCTCCCACTTGTTCTTTGATAGATTTCGAAGCCACGAACACACTCGCTCCTAGCTCTTTTGCTTTTCCTGCAAACTGATGCCCATCTACCGTTACACCTTCGATACAGAAAAACATAGTATTGGGCACAACTTTGCGCGAATCTTGTGCTAATTTTTCTACAGTGACGCCCTCAAGCGAGCCTTCCACTTCTTTAATGACTAACAAGTCCGCTAGTTCTTTCGCAAACATGTTCTTCCTCCTTCTTTTACTCTGAGAGTCTAGAATATTCTAAACTTCTCTTCATTAATGGATTGAAAATTTCTTTAATAATTTGGTTACCAGTTACAGCTACACGCGGTTGTTTCACCGTGATATATAAGATATATTTTGGATCATCATACGG
>CAUVGI010000033.1:0-15175 GCA_963551375.1 uncultured Streptococcus sp.
ATCAAGAATAAGGATGTGATTTTATGTTTCATGAATATGAAAAAATTCTCGTTCCGATCGATGGTTCTAAGGAAGCTAAACTAGCCTTTGACAAAGCCATTGAAGTTGCTAAACGAAATCATGCTAAACTTGTTTTAACACATGTGATTGATACGCGTTCACTTCAAACTCCAACTGGTTTTGAAGGTAACTTCTCTGATGAAATTCGTAAACAAGCTGAAAACTTATTTGCAGAATATGTAGAATACGCTAAGACTCATAACTTTACTGATGTTGAAACAGTTCTTGAATATGGTTCACCAAAAGCAATCATTTCTAAACAACTTCCAAAAGACTATGGAATCGATCTTATTATGATGGGCGCTACTGGTTTAAATGCTGTGGAACGTCTCTTTATTGGTTCTGTTTCTGAGTATGTAATTCGAAATGCTTCTTGCGATGTTTTAGTCGTGAGAACGGACTTAGAGAACAAACGTCCATAATGAATATCGCTAAAAAAATAAGCACAGGATTTCTCCTGTGCTTTATTTTTATTGATTTTTAGTATCTAAGATAATGGTCACGGGTCCGTCATTCATAAGACTCACTTGCATATCTGCACCAAACTCTCCTGTTTCAACCGTTAACCCATACTCGGTACGTAGTTTCTCATTGAATTCTTCATAGAGTTTTGTAGCGTGCTCTGGACTGGCAGCACCTGTAAAGGAAGGTCTATTCCCCTTCTTCGTGTCGGCAAATAATGTAAACTGCGAAACGGATAAAATCTTTCCTTCGATTTGGTCAATCGACAAATTCATTTTTCCATTCTCATCACTGAAGATACGCATTCCGGCAATCTTTCTAGCTAAATAGGACGCATCATCTCTAGTATCATCAGGTCCTACTCCCACTAATAACAGGAATCCTTGGTTGATTTCACCAACAACTGAACCTTCAATTGCTACGCTAGCGGACTTCACTCGTTGTAATACAATTCTCATGAACTCCTCCTATGAAATCACACGACGTACACTATATACGTCTGGAATTTGTTTGATTTTATCTACAATAAAATCTAATTGCTGTGTATTCATAATTCCGATGTTGACAGAAATCGTCGCCATCTTATTTGCATCAACTTTACCATTGACAGAATTTAACGATTTAGTCGTACTGTTAATGACATTCAAGACTTCATTCAACAATCCATTACGGTTGTATCCTTCAACGACTAACTCTGTATCGTATTGTTGACCAGTATTGGCTGTATCTTCCCAATCCACTTCGATTAGACGGTTTTGTTCACTCTCAGGAAGTTGAACATTTGGACAGTCTTTTCTATGGACAGAGATTCCACGACCTTTTGTAATATAACCAACGATATCGTCTCCAGGAACTGGATTACAACAACGGCTTAGGCGAATAAGAAGATTGTCCACCCCTTCGATGATGACGCCACCTTCGTGACGAATTTTCATCTTTTGGCTTTCCTTCTTCTGTCCTTGAGTCGTCGTTTTCTCAAAAGCAGTTTCGACCACTTTTTGGTCTTCGATTTCCTTACGTGCTTTGTCCGTCATCTTATTAGCAACTGTTTGATAAGAGATTTCTCCAAAACCAATCGATGCTAGTAGATCTTCTTCTGTTCCAAAGTTAAAACGGGCTGCAATGTCTTTCATGCCCTGCTTCGTCATAAAGTCTTTGAAGTTAAATCCAAGTTCTGTAATTTGTTTTTCAAGCAACTCGCGACCTTTGATAATATTTTCATCACGGTCTTGTAACTTGAAGAAACGTTTGATTTTATTTTTGGCACGAGTCGTATAAACCAGATTAATCCAGTCACGAGAAGGTCCAAATGAATTGGCAGACGTTAATACTTCCACGATATCCCCAGTCTTCAACTGATAGTTCAATGGAACAATCTTATTATTGACTTTGGCACCGACTGTTTTGTTTCCGACTTCCGTATGGATGTTGTATGCAAAGTCAAGCGGTCCAGACCCTAAAGGAAGTTCCGAAACGTCTCCTTTTGGCGTGAAAACATAAACCTTATCTCCAAAAATATCTTCCTTCACGCTATTCATAAAGTCTTTGGCATCTTTTGTTTCATTTTGAAGTTCGATTAAGTCTTTAAACCAATCCAATTGTTTTTGCAACGGATCGTTTGTAACTTTCTCTTTATTCCCTTCTTTATAAGCCCAGTGAGCTGCAACCCCGTATTCAGCAACTTGGTGCATTTCAAATGTACGAATTTGAATCTCTACCGGACGTCCACCAGGACCAATCACGGTTGTATGGATAGACTGATACATATTCGCCTTTGGAATCGCGATATAGTCTTTAAAACGACCTGGCATTGGTTTCCATTTTGTATGAATCGCTCCAAGAACGGCGTAGCAATCTTTAATGCTATCGACTAACACACGAATCGCCAGTAAGTCATAAATCTCGCTAAACTGTTTCTTTTGGTCTTTCATCTTACGGTAGATGGAATAAATATGTTTTGGACGTCCATAAATAACCGCTTCGATATCCAAATCTTTTGTAGCTTCTTTAATATTTTCGATTGTTGTATTAATATACTCTTCTCGTTCATCACGTTTTGAATTCATTAAATGAACAATACGATAATATTGCTGTGGGTTTAAATAACGTAGAGACGTATCTTCTAACTCCCACTTAATTTTATTCATCCCTAGACGGTGTGCAAGTGGTGCATAAATCTCAAGCGTTTCTTCCGCAATCATTCGTTGCTTTTCAGGCTTGTGGAATTTTAACGTACGTAAATTATGCAAACGGTCCGCTAGTTTCACCATGATTACACGAAGGTCATTGGCCATCGCAAGAAGCATCTTACGGTGATTTTCCGCTTGTTGCTCTGCATGAGATTTATATTTAATTTTCCCTAGTTTAGTAACACCTTCAACAAGAAATGCAACATCTTTTCCAAATTCATATTCAATATCATCAATACTAAAACCAGTATCTTCGACGACATCATGAAGAAACCCAGTCGCAATCGTGTCTGGATCCAACTTTAATTGAGCAAGAATTCCAGCTACTTGAATGGGATGCACAATATAAGCTTCTCCAGATTTACGAATTTGATCTTTATGAGCATATGTCGCAAAATAGATAGCTTTTTCAATAAATTTAATATGTGTCTCGTTCATGTACTCCTTACACATTGCAAGGACATCATCTGCGGTATAAGTCTTATTTTTAGACATTTGTAAACTCCTTAAGCATGCGCTCTAATGTATTCCTAATAGTACCGCGACAATAGACTATCGTCAACTATTGGTTCCTATAATAACTCACATTGATAAGAAACGGCTGCTAGTGCATATAACGGTGCTGTTTCTGCGCGTAAAATACGTGGACCTAGTGAACATGGAAGATATCCACTTTGCTCTAACAACTCCACTTCTTGTTCTTCAATGCCACCTTCAGGACCAAACACAAAAATAATGCGTTCATTTTCCTGTAATGACTGCAAACTCTTAACCAATTGAAGGCTTTCGCCAACTTTAGCAGACTCTTCATAAGCAATCAACTTTTGCTCGAAATCCGAAGTGTAAGTAGCCAATTCTTTTAACGTCATCACGCTAGTGACTCGTGGGACTTTCAGGCGATGCGATTGTTCGCTAGCTTCTTCGGCAATCTTTTGAAGGCGTTCAATTTTTTTAGCCGACTTGTCTCCCGTCCATTTAACTACATTTCGTGTCATCGAGAGCGGAATAATCTCACTCACACCAAGTTCTGTCGCCTTTTGGACAATCCAGTCGAGTTTATCTCCTTTAGAGAGCCCCACTGCAATCGTGACTGATACGGGTAGTTCGACTTTTTGCTCCACGAGTTCTACGACTTTCACTTCGAATGGTTCAAGTTCTGTCACTTCTACAATGGCTAGTTGACTTGCATCATCCACGACTTCTAATTGTTCTCCCACACGAACGCGCATCACTTTTTTCAGCTGATGCACTTGGTCTTTGGAGAACTGTAGCGAATGCGTCGTTTCACTGACATTTCCTTTTACAAAATACCGTTGCATTATTCTACATCCTTTTTCATCACAAAACAGTTCCACTCTTTCATCGTCATGCGTTCAACTAGAGTAAATCCTGCTTTTTCATATGCTTCTTGTACTTCATGTGCTTTTGATTCAATAATACCAGACAGAATTAATGTTCCATTTTCGTTCAAGTTACGATATGCATCTTCAGGCATTTGAACTAAAATTTCAGCTAAAATATTCGCCACAATTAAATCGCTCTTTTGGTCCACACCAACGAGTAAGTTGTTTTCATAGACATCGATTGAACCAATTGTAGGGTTCAATGCGATGTTTTCTTTGGCCACACGTGTCGCCATTTCATCAATATCAAAGGCCGTTACTTGTCCAGCTCCTAAGAGTTTAGAGGCGATACTTAATACTCCAGAACCAGTACCAACATCTAACACACTTTCCCCACCACGAATGGTTTGTTCGAGCGCTGTGAGGGAAAGCTGTGTCGTTGGATGCGTTCCTGTTCCGAATGCAAGACCTGGATCTAATTCAATTAAGAGTTCACCTTCTTGTTCTTTTTCGTAATCAATCCAGCTAGGAACAACTGTTAAATAGCGTGTTACACGTACTGGGAAATAATATTGTTTCCACGCTGTTGCCCAGTCCTCTTCTCCAACTTCACTAACACGAACGGTTAAAGGTCCTGTTTGTAGACCGTAGCTTTCAAGTTCTTTCAATTGTTCGTCTAATTGCGTTTTGGCTTCTTCAGTCCATTGGCTTGGTTGGAAATAGCCCTTCACAATCACGGTATCCGTTTCATATAAGTCTTTTTGTTGTACTTTCAACCACTCTAATTGTTCATCTGTTAATTGATAATAGTCTTGAGGGTCATCAATCGAAACTCCTTTTGATCCTAATTCAATTAAAATCGAACTTACGACTTCGACGCTCTCAGAATGCGTATTTACTGTGACTTCTAACCAGTTCATGTTAACCCTCTTCTTTACTTGTATTTTTTAAAAATTATAACAAATTTCATTAAAAATAACTAAAAATAACCCTATCCTATTTGTATTTTTGCATGGATTTTAGTATCATTAAGAAGATAAATTAATTAATGACTATTTGACTGATTAAAAAAGGGGAAAGCAATTATGGCACGTATTTCATTAAGTACAAAAGATATTTTACAAAAACAATTCAAACGCTCATTCAGAGGTTTCGACATTGAAGAAGTCGACGCATTTTTAGATTTAATTATTCGTGATTATGACACATTCCAAAAAGAAATCAGCTTCTTACAAGCTGAAAACGAACGCTTATTAACTAAAGTAGATGAACTCTCACGTCAAGCTACAGTTTCTAAAACAAACCGTTCAAGCAATGTATCTTCATCTGGAGTTACAAACTTCGATATCTTAAAACGTTTATCAAACTTAGAAAAACACGTTTTCGATTCTAAATTAGAAGAAGATAGCTACTCTTCTCCTTCTCAAGATGTTGCAGAAGACGATGACGATTTCTACAAAACACGCGTAATTACACCAGTACGCGACAATAATTATTAATATATCAGATTTGATATAACGAACTTTTTTAAATTTAGTAAACTTTGAGTAATCGCGGCATTAATTTGCTGAGGAAAGTCCATGCTCGCACAGGCTGAGATGCTTGTAGTGATCGTGCTTAGCGAAACAATAAGCTAAGGCAACTTTAGGTTGACGGCAGAAAAACGAGCTACAGCAATGCTATGCTCTAGTATTCTTGAAAGTGCCACAGTGACGAAGCAATTTTGGAAACGGAATTGGTGGAACGCGGTAAACCCCTCGAGCGAGCAACCCAAACTTATGGTAGGGGCACTCTAATTAGGAAATGAACGAAAAAAGAGACACATGATGTGTAGACAGATGATTACTGAAATTTAATAGATCCTGCTATTAAATGGAACAGAACATGGCTTACAGAAGTTTACTTCAGGATTTTAGCGAATTGTAAGGAGTGTGGCCTTGTGTCCACTCCTCTTTTTACGAATAAAGGAGAAATCTATGACAAAATATAAATTAGTAGCGACTGCTGCTGCAGGGATCGAAGCTCTTGTTGGTAAAGAATTACGCAACATGGGTTATGATGTTCAAGTAGAAAACGGTAAAGCCTTCTTTGAAGGTGACGATTACGATATTGCTCGTACAAATATTTGGCTTCGTACAGCAGACCGTATCAAAATCATTATGGGACAATTCACTGCAAAAACATTCGACTCGCTATTTGAACAAACAAAGGCGATCCCTTGGGAGAAAATTCTTCCAGTCGATGCAGAATTTCCAGTATCTGGTAAATCTGTGAAATCTACTCTTTACAGTGTTCCAAACTGCCAATCTATCGTGAAAAAGGCAATTGTCAATCGTTTAAGCGAGGCTTACCACCGTCGTACTCACTTACCTGAGTCTGGTGCCCTCTATCCTATCGAAGTGGCAATTTTAAAAGATGTTGTGACACTTACAATCGACACAAGTGGAACAAGTCTCTTTAAGCGTGGTTACCGTACAGAAAAAGGTGGCGCACCATTAAAAGAGAACATGGCTGCTGCTCTTGTGATGCTAACAAGCTGGTATCCAGACAAACCTTTCTACGACCCTACTTGCGGTTCTGGTACGATTCCAATCGAGGCTGCACTAATCGGTAAGAATATCGCTCCAGGATTGAACCGTTCATTTGCCGCTGAAAAATGGACTTTCTTTACTCCTGGTGTCTTCGATAAAGTCAGGGAGGAAGCTAAGAAAGAAATCCGCACTGAACTTCAACTGGATATTCTAGGTGCCGATATTGATAGCTCGATGATAGAAATTGCCAAACAAAATGCCATTAAAGCCGGTGTCGCAGACCAAATCGAATTCAAACAAATGCAATTAAAGGACTTCCGTACAAAGAAAGAAAATGGAATTATTGTGGCAAATCCACCATATGGAGACCGTCTTCTTTCGGAAGAACAGGCTCAAGCTATCTATAAACAAATGGGTGAAACATATGCTCCACTTGAAACTTGGAGTAAATACATCTTAACAAGCGACTTAACATTCGAAGACCACTATGGTAAAAAAGCGACGAAGAAACGCAAACTCTATAACGGTGCTATTCGTACTGACTACTTCCAATTCTGGGGAGTAAGAAAACGTCGCGTTCAAGAAGACAAATAAAGCAAAAAATAACGCAATGGACAAAAGTCCATTGCGTTTTCTTTTTACCTATTATTCATTCTTTCCAATGACTTCAAATGTCACATGATCGATTCCTAAATCACATTTCACTTGGTCTCCTGGAAGGATGCTTGCACGAATGATTTCTTTTGCAAGTGGTGTCTCAATTTCACGTTGAATGTAACGCGCAATTGGACGAGCACCATACACTGGATTATACGCATTATCTGCAATCCAATCTTTTAATTCATCTGTGAAGCTTAAAACGATTTCTTGGTCTTCCACACGAACTGCTAATTGGTTCAACATCTTCGTAATGATACCACGAATATTATCTTTAGAAAGTGGTGTGAAGAAGATTGTTTCGTCGATACGGTTTAAGAACTCTGGTTTGAAGGTTGCTTTTAGAACGCCCTCAACTGCCGTACGAGTTTCTTCATCGATTGTATCTCCTTGTGTTTCAAGCAAGAATTGTGAACCAATATTACTTGTCATAATCATTACTGTATTCTTGAAGTCTACTACTCGTCCTTTAGAATCTGTTAAACGTCCATCGTCTAATACTTGTAACAAGATATTAAATACATCTGGATGTGCTTTTTCAATTTCATCTAATAGAACGATTGTATATGGATTACGACGAACAGCTTCTGTTAATTGGCCTCCTTCTTCATATCCAACATATCCTGGAGGAGCTCCCACTAAACGAGACACTGAATGTTTTTCCATATATTCACTCATGTCGATACGAACCATATGGTCTTCTGAGTCGAATAAATCTTCTGCAAGAGCTTTCGCAAGTTCTGTCTTACCAACCCCAGTAGGTCCTAGGAACAAGAAGCTTCCGATTGGACGACTAGGATTTTGCAACCCTGCACGAGAACGAAGTACTGCTGAAGCCACTTTTTGAACGGCTTCATCTTGACCAATGACACGTTCATGAAGAATATCTTCTAAGTGAAGAAGTTTTTCACGTTCGCCTTCCATAAGTTTTGTTACAGGAATACCTGTCAAGCGTCCCACTACTCGAGCGATTTCTTCAGAAGTTACTGATTCTTGCACGAGACGTTGCGTGCTTTCAGCATTCGCTTTGTTTTGGTCTTCTAATTCTTTCAATTCTTGTTCAAGAGCTGGAATACGTCCGTGACGAAGTTCAGCAGCTTTTTCAAGGTTGTAATTAGCTTCTGCTTGTTCTAATTCGTGTTTAGCACGGTCGATTTCTTCGCGTTTATTACGGATTTTATTGACTTCTTCTTTTTCGATTTCCCATTTCATTTTGAGGTTATTGGCTTTTTCACGTTGTTCTGCTAATTCCTCTTGTAAAATAGCAAGACGTTTTTGAGAAGCGTCATCTTTTTCCATCTTCAACGCTTGTTCTTCGATTTCAAGTTGCATCAAACGACGAGTAACTGCATCGAGTTCTGTTGGCATTGAGTTCATTTCAACACGAATGGTTGCACAAGCTTCATCGACTAAGTCAATCGCTTTATCTGGCAAGAATCTGTCAGTAATATAACGGTTTGATAAAGTCGCAGCTGCTACTAACGCACTATCGTGAATATTTACACTGTGGTGGATTTCGAAACGTTCCTTCAATCCACGAAGAATTGAAATCGTATCTTCAACTGTTGGTTCTTGAACAAGTACTTTTTGGAAACGACGTTCTAACGCTTTGTCTTTTTCCATATTTTCACGGTATTCGTCAAGAGTTGTAGCACCAATACAATGTAATTCACCACGAGCCAACATTGGTTTTAGTAAGTTACCAGCATCCATAGATCCTTCTGTCTTACCAGCACCAACGATTGTGTGGATTTCATCGATAAATAAGATGATGCGTCCTTCTGATTTTGTTACTTCTTTAAGAACGGCTTTCAAACGTTCTTCGAATTCACCACGGTATTTTGCACCCGCGATTAAAGCACCCATATCTAATGAGTAGATTAATTTATCTTTTAAGTTTTCTGGTACGTCTTTTTTAACGATACGTTGAGCTAACCCCTCAACGATTGCTGTTTTACCAACACCAGGTTCCCCGATTAAAACAGGGTTATTTTTTGTTTTACGAGATAAGATACGAATCACATCTCGAATTTCTTCATCACGTCCAATGACTGGATCTTGTTTACCAGATTGAACAGCTTCATTTAAATTACGTGCATATTTTGATAATGCTTCATATTGTTCTTCTTGATTTTGACTAGTCACACGTTCTCCCCCTCTTAGCTCTTCAATTCGAGCTCTCAAATTTTCTTTTGTTACATGATGTTGTACTAAATAACGAGTCAACGGATGATTTTGTAATTCCATCAACGCAAGTACAACTACCTCTGTAGATAAGTAATCGTCTTTAAAACTTTCTCTAATCTTTTCAGCTTCTGTAAAGAGTCGATATAAGTTTTGACTCATACTTTGACCATATTGGACATTTTGTCCTTCTATTACAGAAATACGGTCTAATTCTTTATCAATTAATTCCTCAAATTCTTTGTCATTCACTTTTAAATCACTATTTAAATTTCTAGCAAAGTGATTTGGTTCCATAAATACTTTCCATAAATGAGGAATATCTATTTCTTGATGTTTACGGACCATCGCAATTTGTTGCGCTTGGCCTAATGCTTGTTGCATTGTTGTAGTCATTTTTTCAATATTCATCTTCATTCCTCCTTTTGTGGTCTCCTGACCATGATTAAAGTATACACCATTAGTCAGAAAAGGTCAATATATTTCTCTGACTTTTTTTGACTTTAATAAATATTTAAAAATCAGCCACAACTGTGACTGATTTCATCATTACATTTCAATTCGAATCGCACGTCTAGCGCAGTAATAACCTGCAGCAAGATGCCCGTTAGGATCCACTAATAACGGTAAATTCACCGAATAATAAGACGATAATGGTAATAAATTTAATACCGGCGCTTTGAAGTTTTCTTCAAGCCACGCCCCTTTTGTATAAGGTCTACCCTCAATTAATTCTGGGCCAAATTCCGCATTTGCGATTTCCAACCCAAACATATTTTCCTTCCATAAAGGAGAATTCGCTTCATCTTGAATCAGAGAACGATGTAATTGGTTCCCCCATTTAAACAGTCGACGAGTGCCACTACCACAGTAATACTCCCACTCATCCTCGTTTAAGAGACCCATCCCTGTACGTTCAATTTCTTTACGAGCCTCTTCATAACCAACTGGATCTGCAACATAACAAGTGAAACTATCAGGATTCTTTAAATCTTGTTGCATAAAGTAACGATCCACACGTACCGCTCTTGGGAAATCTTGGAATAAAGCTTCCAATGAATTATCTGGAGTCACCGCTTCTTCTAAAATCTCGAGGGTCTCAGGTGAAGGTTCCTCTGCACCTGTGAGTTGCCCAGTAACAACAGAATAGTTACCAATAAAGCGTAGTCCTACAAAATTTGGTTTCTTTTCGACTAGCATCGCCGGAACATTCACTTTTCGTAAGTCAGATGTCATTAAATTAATGCCGTCTTCAACGATTTGTGTCGTCAACTTTTCACTTGATAAATCTTTTTCTTGAACATCTTGATTGAGGAACATAAAGCCAGTTAGATGTTGATTTAAATAACGTTTAAAGGCAAAACGAAGCTCTTGACGTTCTTCACTACAGTCAAGACCAGAAAGGCCTGACAATCCGCTATCCCACCCTAAAATAACGTCATTTTGACCAGGAACGAATACAAACTCTCTTCCATCAATCGTGACTTCAAAAGTTTCATTGGTGATTCCACCGAATTCAAATTTGACACTTCTTAGGTTCTCAATGGTCGACATTGGATTTACAAAATATCTTAATACATTTCGAAAGACAACTTCTTTCGATTCACTAGGTAAATTCTTCCACGTTGGATTTAATACGTGTTCAAAAAAATCATTTGCCATACTTTCACCTCGTCTCTATTATACGGTATTCCGTAAAAATTGCACTCTATTTTGACTACTTTTATGCTATAATAATGGCAATTGAAAGGATGTTTAGCATGAATTTATTTATTTTTGGGAATCCGATGTCTGGAAGCCAATCCGGACAACAACAAATTAATCAAATCGTGGAAGCTTGTACGAAACATAGTATCCACTTTAAGCTATTCCAAACACAAAGAGCCGGTGAACTACCTGATCTTCTTGAGAAACATTTACCAGAAAGAAATGAGCAGACTAAAGTCGTCATTATTGGTGGAGACGGAACTCTTAACGAAGCGTTACAATATTTAAAGCAGAATGAAATCGAAGTACCTCTCTCCTATCTTCCAGCTGGAACTGGAAATGACTTTGCTAGAGAGATGAATCTTACTCATGATGCGGATGTATTCGTACAAAACATAGAGAATGCACCTTCTATCGAATTAGAATTCCTTACGTACCATGAACAGAATTCAGGAACATCTGGAATTGCACTGAATTCGCTTGGATTTGGGATTGATGCTTCTATTTGCGAATTAAACCAAAAGCAAAGACAAGCCGTTCTTGAATCAAACGGAATCAAAAAAGCATCTTACCTCACACCAATTTTAAGGGCATTTAGAGAGCGTGATGAATTTGAAGCAGTAATTACTGTCGATAATAACGAAAGCTTCACAGTAACCCATAATCTGCTTGTAGGGGCATTCAATCATTCGTTCTTTGGTGGAGGAATCCGTTTTGTCCCAACTGCCAAGCAAGGAAATCACTCATTTGAAGTCGTCGTTGCTCGTAAAGTGAGTGGGTTTACGATTGTTAAAGCTTTTCCTTTTATTTTGACGAACGGTAGTCATTTTAAACACTTCCCTAATCACTTACAAAAGTATCAGTGTACTGCGGCTCGTATTCAAATTAACGGACCCATTAAATCACAAACCGATGGCGAATTTACCAAATATGGTAATGTAGATATCAAAATTCAATTGGATTCTTATCCATTTATTCTTACAAGACAAAATTAAAAAGGCGAATGTTATTACACATTCGCCTTTTCTTTATCTTTTGAAAAGTTTTTTGAAACTGATAATCGGCTCAGTTCTCACGATTTTCTCGTTTCCAATAAATTCTCGCATCACTTTTAGGGTGCGCCCAGAATCTTTGGAGACAAATTGGAAAGTTTTAGAAGAATTCGTATCAACGTAATACGCACGAATAAACTTCCCTTTAAACATTACATGAGCTCTTACCAGCTTAATTTCTTCCCAAGGAATTTGAAGATAGCTTTCTGGATTCTGATGATTGTAAAATTCAAAAGCACGGTCTCCAATCAGTATATCCCCATTGGTATATCCAATGCCCCCATTAAATAGGTTTGCTTTTGTTTTATAAATGGCTTTTGTATTTAACGATACAACCATAATCTACTCTCCAGTCCTCTTTATTAAGGAGCCATTACTCCTGTTAATCCAGCTAAAATACCTAATGCAAATAGCCCAAAGATAATGTAAATTGGTTTTACATTTTTCTTCAATAACCACATTACGAAGAATGTTAATAGTAATGCAGCTAACCCTGGGATTAACTTGTTTAAGTTATCTTGAAGTGTTGTCACAGCTTCTGGTGATAATGTTTTACCAGCTAGTAATTTAGTAACAATATCTCCTAATTGGCCTCCAGTAACAACGTCATCTGCTCCAGGTAATTGAATATATTGCTCTGGTTTCAATTCTACTCTCGTTAACACAAGTGGGAATTTCATACTTGTCCAACGTTGTACTAAGATCCCCATTACAAACATCCCCACGATTGAAGATACTTTTGTAATAGATTGTAAAATACCACCTGATAAGTCTTTTGTGATTTCAGAACCTTGACGGTATCCTAATTCTTGTGTAGACCACATGAATGCGATACGGATTAAGTTCCAAACGATGAAGAAGAACAATGGTCCAATGATAGAACCTGTTGCAGCTAACCCTGCAGCAATTGCTCCTAAAATAGGACGAATTGTAAACCAGAATACTGGGTCACCGATACCTGCTAAAGGTCCCATCATCCCAACTTTAACCCCTTGAATTGTAGCATCATCGATTTGCGCCCCATTTGCACGGTCTTCTTCTAGGGCTAATGTTACCCCAAGGATTGGTGAAGCAATATATGGGTGTGTATTAAAGAATTCTAAGTGACGTTTTAACGCTGCTTTTGAATCTTCTGGATTTGGATATAATTTTTTCAATGCTGGAATAAGCGAGAACGCCCAACCACCATTTTGCATACGTTCATAGTTCCAAGAACCTTGTAAGAATTGTGAACGTAGCATAACGCTTAAGCGGTCTTTTTTAGTTAAAGATACCTTTTTCTCTGTCATGTCATTCACTCTCCTTAATAGTCATTTAAAATGTCGCCAAGTGGGTCTCCTGAACTAGAATTTCCACCCGCAGAACCATTTCCGTTGTTGTTTGATAAGTTTAAATAAATAAATGCTAAGCTTAATGCGATAACCCCTGTAGCAATTAATGTTAATTCGTTTAATGGAGCAATTGCAAAACCAATGAAGAAGAATGGCCATGTTTCTTTTGAAGCCATTAAGTTAATAACCATCGCTAACCCTACTGCTACAACCATGTTACCACCGATTGTCATCCCATTTGCAAACCAATCTGGAATTAATTTTAAGTAGCCTTGAACCACTTCTGAAGATACGAAAAGAAGTGCTCCAGCAGGAATCATAATACGTAATCCTTGCATTGATAATGCTACATAGTGCCAGATAGCTACTCCTCTAAAGTCTCCATTTTCAGCTGCAGCGTCCATTCTGTGAACTAAACCAACTGCTAAAGTACGTACAACCATTGTTAATACAAGACCAACTGTTGCTAAAGTAACTGCTGTACCAATCGCTAAGTTACGACCAGCCTCAGAGAAGTCATTCCCTTTGATATAAATAATAGCCGAAGCTACTGATGCTAAGGCAGCATCTGGTGCAACCGCAGCCCCAACGTTAGCCCAAGCAAGTGCAATAATTTGTAATGAACCACCAAGAATAATAGCTTCTGTAAGGTGACCAGTTGCAAGTCCGATTAATGTACACGCAATAATTGGTTGATGGAATTGGAATGCATCCAGGATTCCTTCCAAACCAGCTAAGAATGCGACAATTAGGACTAAAATAATTTGAATTGCATTAAAATCCATAATAATCTCCTATCTGTTTGTTATAGTTTTAAGCCTTCATTAGACTTTGCTTCAATCAATTTAAAGATATCCGCTGGAGAGTCAGAAACGACTTTACGAACATCCATCTTCACGCCCAAGTCACGAAGTTTCTTATAAGTTTCTACATCATCTTGGTCCACAGATAATGCATTACTAATTTGAACTTTACCAACTGAGTGCGCCATTGAACCAATATTCAATTCATCAATTTTAACACCTTGTTCAATCACTTCAAGAGCTTCTTGAGGTGTTTCGAATAATAATAATGCCTTTGTATCCCCAAAACGTGGATCGTTATAAACTTCCACTAATTTTTTAAGTGGAATCACGTGAGCACGAACTCCAGTTGGAGCAGCTTGCTCGATCAATTTCTTACGTAGATCATCTTTTGCAACTTTATCAGAAACAACGATGATACGATTTGGATTTGTTGCTTTTGTCCAGCTTGTTGCTACTTGTCCATGTAAAAGACGAGTATCCACACGCGCTAACACAAATTTAATCTTGCCATCTCCGATGACAGTTCCTTCTGGAATTGCACCATTTGAAACTGGAGCAGCAGATTCTGCTTTCTCCTCTTTCTTCTCTTCTGGTTGAAGTGATTCAGGACGAATCTTCACACCTTCAATAGCTGTTGGTGCAATCGCTTTTGCAATCTCATGTGATGTATTCATTGAGAATCGACTTGCGTACGCTTCAATTAACATCGGCAAGCTTAAACCAGCTACGATTGCACGGTGGTCTGGGTCTTCTTCAAACAAGATGTTCGCTTGGTTGAATGGACTACCACCCCATAAATCTACTAGAAATAGAATTTCTTCAGTCTCTAGCTTTTCAACTGCTTCGCGCAGTT
>CAUVGI010000034.1:0-15143 GCA_963551375.1 uncultured Streptococcus sp.
TTGATGACCGCTGCTTTCTCGCCTTGAGAAGCGCAGCTTCCTGTTCTTTTCTCAAGGCTCTCAGTTTTTTTATAACAGCAATTTCAGCTTCTAAATATGCATTTCGTTCACGTAATCGAACTAATTCTTCTCGTTCGGATTCTGAAAGGTTATCAGGCACATCTTTTTTATTCATAATAGGCTCCTTAGATAATGGTCGTCGTCTTTTCTTATTCTTTAAACCATTATATCCATAAGTTTTATACTTGTGAACCCAAGAACCTAATAATCCGACACTTATTCCCGCTGGAAAAGCAACCTCTGATAGAGCTTTCCCATTTAAAACCTGTAAAACAAATGTCAATTTTTCTTCTACCGTCCAATTTCTTTGTTTTTTGACACGCTCCAATCCTTTAGGACCATGAATCTTTTCAATTTTATCCCAATTCAATATTTTTCTTCTAAAACTCTCTTGCATAACATTTTCAGGAGTTTCTACCCATGTTCCTTTCCGATATAATTCGACACATTTCATTTTGAATTCGAATGAGTAACGCATAATAAATACCCCCTTTACTGGTTTGTCCAGTAAAGGGGGTACATATCAAATTGAACTAGCTCTTTTTTTATTTATTCAGCTTGATGCTTTCTGTAGTCCCCTGGAGAGACTCCAGTTTTCTCTTTGAAGATTTTCGTGAAGTAAGAATAATTGTCATATCCCACTTCAGAGGCGACTTGAGAAATCGGCGTCTTCGTATCCGACAGCAATTCTTTAGCAGCATGGATACGTTTATCCGTAATGTATTTAACGAGTGTTTCGCCTGTTTCTTTCTTAAAGACACGAGCAAGGTGATCCGCGCTGAGGTACACCATATCGGCTAAAGTCGTCCGGCTCAAGTCTTCTTTGTAGTGATGGTCGATATATTCGATGATGCGTTGAATACTATTCTTTTGGTTTTCAGCATCCGTTACAAAGTTTCTTGCATGAGACCAGTAGTAATTGAAGTATTCTTCGAAAGACTCAATCGAATGGAATTTTCTTTGGAAGAGGAAATCATGATGCGCATTTTGGAAGAGCTTATGCGCAGAAATTCCATTTTGGTCTAAGTAAATTCCAATTTGTTGCGTCCAATCCAGATGTAACTTTTGCAAGATGGATTTTGGAACAATTCCACCTGAAATATAGTGTAAGAGACTCTTTGCCAGTTCAGATTCGTCTAATGAATCTGAGAAGGAGATGGAGTTGGTTGCGACTTCTTTTTCCTGTAAAACAGCAGCGTCAGAAGATACTGGAATAATCGTATTCCAATAAGGCACTTGTTGGCCAGTTGCCGCGTAGAGTTCTTTTACGTCTTGTAAAATATTCGGGCATTGGAAGCAACTGTTGAACGTAATGATGGAATTATGGCGCAACTTATCCTGAATCTCTTGTTGGATTTTTCTGGCGAATGTCTCACTATTGATGGAATTGTCCACTCTAAAGAGGCAAACGTAATGGTCCACGTGTCCTTCCATCTTAAATAGGCTGGATAATTGATAAGATTCATTTGAGAAGGCTTGGAATACTTTTTTCAACTGTGAAGTCCATGACGGAATTTCTGGGGCGTAATCTGCTTCATTAATATGCAATGTAATCACACCTGTTAGGAAATACTGATGATCTTTTAAACTCAGATTGCGTCTGCGCAGTTCTGCTTGCAATTCTTCTAGACGGTGAATACGTGGTTTTCTTAAATATTCGAACCAGAAATTATTCTCTGCTTGGAAAAATGTCTCAAGAGGCGCTACTGGACGTTGCTCTGTAATTTTGTCGAGCGCCTTTTGAATGATGAACTCCAACTTTTCGAAGTTAATCGGTTTTAAGTAGTATTCAAAACTTTGCAATTCAATCGCTTTTTGCGCGTAGTTGAAATCCGCATAGTTCGTTAAAAAGATGGTTTTGATGTCGTAATTTTCGTTTCTGACCCAAGAAAGCAGTTCGAGACCACTTCCTTGAGGCATTTCAATATCGCTAATCATTAGGTGGATAGGATATTCTTTAATGATGTCTTGCGCCTGAGTGAGGCTGTTCGCCGCGTATACGTTGTCGATTTTTAATCGATCCCAACGGATTTTTTCACGTAACGCTTCGATGATAAAACGGTCGTCATCAACGAGTAGTATATTCATTAGAATCTCCTTTCAACGCTTTATAGGGGAGGAGCGCATAAATTCTTGCGCCACCCGTGTCGTTATTTTCAAAAGTAATCGTATAATTATTTGGATAGAGAAGGTTAAGCCGTTCAATCGCATTGGTAATTCCGATATGATGGCCGTCTTCCGACATTAATGATTCCATGTTCTTGAGTTTTTCAAGAATCTCTGGAGTAAAGCCTGGGCCATTGTCTTTGACGCAAATCTCAATATAAGGCTTTTCTTCTACCATTCGTTTTTGAAGAGAAAGGTCAATGGCAATTCCGTCTTGGAAAGAGAAACCATGCTTAATCGTATTCTCAACGAATGTTTGAAGTAATAGGGAAGGAACGAGCGCATCGTGCAACTGTTCATCGAATGTTAAAGCAAAATCGATATGCTCCCCGTAACGAATGCGTTGAATCTCTAAATAGTCCTTAATATGTTGAATTTCTTTATCCAGTGGAGAGAAGTCTTGGTCCACCATAAAGAGATATCGTAAGTAGTCGGACGTTAAAATCGTTAACTCTTCAATTTCCTTATAGTTCTCCGTTTGGAGCATACTGTGAATCATGGAGAGCATATTCAAGTAGAAGTGAGGTCGGATTTGACTCTTTAAGTAGTTGAGTTCGACCTTTTTTAATTCCAGTTGTGCATGATACTCACGAATTTTTAAGTCTTGCATATCAAAGAGCACCTGGCTCAATTTATCATTGGCAGTATCGATTTCCAAAATCCCTTCAGAAGAAGCAATGTCGTAAATGGAGGTGTTCTCGTCAATTTTTGAAAGTCGTTCGGTTAGTCGTGTAATCGGGCTTAACATTCTGTTTCGAATGAAAATAATCAATACAAGAGAAGCAATCGCAATTAAGATAGGAACGATTGCGATGAACACTTCAAAAAGAACGATACTCTTGAATACGTCTGTGTAGTCAACCGCTACGTAAATATCAAATGGCAGTTGCGTCCGTTCGCTATCGGCTTCGATTAAGTGTGTGGAAGACGATAAGTTTTTCGGTTCTTTCAGCGAAATATGTCCATTCTTTCCGATATTCAGTTTCCGAAGTGGCATTAGAATGTCTTCAGCAGAGATTACCGCCATAATCGTTTTCTCTTTATAGTGAACGACTTTAATCAAGTATTCCGTATCGTTGATAAGAATCGCTTGCCATTTACGGTCGTCCGTATTATTTCTGAAAGAATTGATATTGTTTTTTAAATATAAGTAATCTTGATAAGGAATATAGAGAGTTGAAGCACTCAGAAAATGATGCGTTCCTTCTGTAGCCACCAAAAACGACATATGCGTTTCGTGTTCGTATTCATAGTCATTAAAAGTGGTCTGTACTTTTTTGACGGTTTGTTCATAATCCGTGTAACTTTGTGGCTCATTTAGTTCATCCAAACCCTTATCGTGAGTGACCGTTGAATACAAAAAGCGTTCAACAGAACGCATTTCATCATTCAGTCCATTGGCGTAAATTTCAATGGAGCTCGTCAATTGTTGAATATTTTGATTCTTAATAAAATCTCTTGTGGCATTGCTGACAAAGAGACTGATCACTGTGATGAGGATGAGAAGTACTAATAAGACTTGAAAGAAAAATTTAAAAGAATGTCTTTTAGATAGAATACTATGTAGTTTCATAACTTTTACCTCGCTTCTCAAGTATAACACTATCATAAAAGTTGTCAAAAAACGATATGAATTAAGAAGATGTCGGAAAAGTGATATAAATTTAGCAATATTGTCTGAATAGTGAATAGTTCTTATCGAAAAAGTGATATAAAGAAAGCGTTTTATTTTATAAAATAATATCAGGAATTTGAAACAGGAGGGAAATTATGAAAGATTTAACCCAATTACAAAAAAGAAAAATAAAAAGCAACATTCCTTTATATGTGCTACTATTTCCTTCAATTATTTTACTTATAATGTTTGCATATATCCCAATGTTAGGACTTGTGATTGCTTTTAAAGATTACTCACCGGCGAATGGAATTATAAATAGCCCGTGGGTTGGATTTAAATATTTCACCCAGTTCTTTAATTCAGTTCAATTCGGAACAACGATGATGAACACATTAAAGATTTCAATCTATAGCATTCTCGTTGGATTCCCATTACCAATCTTACTAGCGCTCTTATGTAACCAATTAAGAGCAGGGAAATTCAAAAAAGTCTTTCAAGTAACGACTTATTTACCACACTTTATTTCAACAATGGTTATGTGTGGGATGATCATTTTATTCTTATCACCAAATAGTGGTTTGATTGCCAATATCTTTAAATCACTTGGATGGACAATGCCAAACTTACTATCAAAACCAGATAGTTTTGCTGGCGTTTATGTTTGGAGTGATGTTTGGCAACATATCGGTTGGGACAGCATCATTTATTTAGCAGCTTTATCAGCCATCGACCCAACGTATTACGAAGCGGCTACGATGGACGGAGCTTCTCGTATGCAAAAGATTCTCAACATCGATTTACCATTACTTTTACCTACAGCAATGATTCTATTGATTTTAAGAGCCGGAAGCTTATTAAGTATCGGTTTTGAAAAAGTATTACTATTACAAAATCCATTGAACCTAGCTGGAAGTGAGGTGATTTCGACTTACGTATATAAAGTTGGGATGCTTAACTTCCAATACAGTTACTCTACAGCAATCGGATTATTCAATACTGTAGTCAACTTAATCATTCTATTATCTGTCAATTGGTTTTCTAAACGATATACCAAAACAGGACTATTTTAAGAGGAGGGTGGTCATAGCATGAAATGGTTTAAAGTTTCAAGAAAATCAAAATCAGATTTGTTTTTTGACGTAGTGATCTACGGTTTTGCAATCTTGTTAATGTTATTAATCGTATACCCATTGTGGTTTGTTGTGATTGCTTCCTTTAGTAATCCTTCTGATGTAGCCAATGGTAAAGTTTGGTTCATCCCTCACGAATGGAAATTAGACGGATACCTTCGTTTAATTGAACAACCACTGTTCTTAAGAAGTTATCTCAACACAATTTTATATACAGTAGTCGGTACATTATTTGCACTACTTATCAACATCCCTGCTGGGTACGCGTTATCTAGACGCGACCTACTTGGTAAAAAGTGGCTCAGCGTTCTCTACATTGTTCCGATGTTCGTATCAGGTGGATTGATTCCAATCTACTTAACAGTGAAGAGTGTCGGACTTGTCGATACATTCTGGGTAATGGTTGTTCCATTTGCAGTATCTTCTTACAACATCATCGTTGCAAGAACATTCTTCAATAACAGTATCCCAGAAGGAATGTGGGAAGCAGCTCAAATTGATGGATGCGGAACAATTCGTTATTTCTTCAAAATCGTTGTTCCTTTATCAAAAGCCATTATCGCCGTAATCGGTTTATGGACAGCAGTTGGTATTTGGAACTCTTGGTTCAACGCCTTAATTTACTTAACAAAAGAAAACTTGCAACCATTGCAATTGATCTTAAGACGGTTATTAATTAGTAACCAAATGATGCAATCTCAGGCAACAGGGGAACTTGCATCTGACCTTCGGATTAAAGCTGATATGATGAAATATGCAGCGATTGTAATTTCAACAGCTCCGATTATGTTGCTTTATCCATTTGTCCAAAAATATTTCAATCAGGGTGTCATGATTGGCGCACTAAAAGAATAGGAGAGATATTATGAAAATCAATAAAATGAAATATTTGTTTTTAGCAGCTGCTACACTAACTGGACTAGCCGCTTGCTCAAACTCAACAACGAAGTCAAGTGACGAAAAGTCAGATCAAACGAACTTCAAAATCACAACCGTTCGATGGTCGGACTGGGGCGAAGATTACCATAAAGGATTTATCGATGATTCTGCTAAAGAAGCAGGCATTGAAATCAGCTGGAATACTCTTGTTGCTGCAGACTGGACAGATAAAAAATCTGTATTAGTTGCTAGCGGAGACCTACCAGATGCCTTCTTAGGATCAAACGCATTTAACGATGCTGAAATTGCGCAAAACCAATCTTTATTTATTCCTCTAGAAGATTTAATTAAAGAAAACATGCCAAACCTTACTAAGGCAATGGAACAAGAACCAAAACTAAAAGCGATGATTACATCTCCTGACGGACACATTTACAGTCTTCCTAAGAAATTACCAATGCGTCCAACAGTAGGGAACCAATTATTCATCAATAAAAAATGGCTCGATAATCTAGGATTAAAAGTACCTGAAACTTATGAGGAATTCGTTAAAGTACTTCAAGCATTCAAAGATAAAGATGCAAACGGAAATGGAGATCCAACGGATGAAATTCCATTTGGCTCTGGTAACTTTGACCCAACATTCTCTTACATCCTTCCATTTAACAACCGTTTAGGTGCAGATAACACTTATGAAATGTCTGTAAAAGATGGCAAACCTGTATATCTTCGTACTGAAGAAAGCTACAAACAAGGGATTGCAGCAATGCATGACGCATACAAGAAAGGCTTAATTGACCCTGAACTTTACACTGAAGATTCATCAATGAGTGCCGCAAAACGTATGGATAAATCAGTAGCTAGAGTTGGTGTTTCAAGTGGTTGGACTGCCGATGCTACATTTGGATTACATGCTAGCGAATATGTTCCTTTACCAGCATTAAAAGGTCCTGACGGAAAAGGCTATGTTACTTCTGACCCAGACCACTACAACTATGGACGTAACGAATTATTAGTAACAACAAAAGCGAAGAACCCTGCTAAATTATTACAATGGTTCGACAAATTCTATACTGACGATGCAAGTATCCAAAACTTCTATGGTTCATTTGGAATTGCTACAGAAAAAGATGGAGACAAATATAAAGTATTACCTCCAAAAGACGGTAAATCTGCCGATGAATATGCTTGGATTCACTCTCTACGTGACTTCGGACCTAAATACGTGAGCGACAACATCAACAGCCGCGTAGAAATTGACCAAACTCAAGGTGACGGTTTGAAATTGAAGATGGACCAAGAATTAAAACAATTTGCTTTACCAGCTTACCCTAATGTAATCTATTCTCAAGAAGAACTAAGCAAATTAGCTTCAATTTACGTAAGTATCGATTCTTATGTAAAACAACAAGCTTCTAAATGGGTAGTTGATGGCGGAATTGAAGAAGAATGGGATTCTTACTTAGCAAACCTTAAAAATATGGGATTGGATGAATTCATCAAGATTCAACAAGACGCATATGACCGTTATCAAAAAGAAGTTAAATAATCACAATTTAACAAATACCCTAACTGAAACGTTTAAAATACAATGAGTAGAGGGAGCGAGATGAAGAAAAATCTTTCTCGCTTCCTTTTTCTCATATAGGTACGGTGATTTCATTGCAAAAACTATTTCGACTTGATGGGCCACTCGTTAGAGGACTAACGCTCATCACCAACGTGATTCTATTAAATACATTATTTATCATTACGAGCATTCCTCTTGTGACAATGGGGGCTTCTGTGACTGCTCTCAATACGATGTTGCATCGGATTTTAAAGGGCGATGATAGCGATGTTGTCTATCATTATTTTCGTATTTTTAAATCCAACTTTAAGCAAGCCACTGTCATTTGGGTTTCTCTTGTGGTGCTTTCGGTTCTATTATTTTTGAACTACAGTATTTTTTCGAATACAAACTTCTTGAACGGATATGGATTGTTACTTCTTGCGCCATTTGGAATGCTTGCGATACTGGGAGTTGTCATTCTTTTACCGTATGTTGGATTATTTGAAAATAGTTTAAAAGCCAGTGTCATCAATAGCTTTTTCGTTTGTATTTTAGATCCGTTACGTGCAATTTTATTAATTCTATTTAACTGTGCAGTGGTGTATATGAGTGTGAATACGCCAGAGCGATTATTGACGTCGATTTACGGTTTCACTTTTGGTGGCTTTGCAATCTGGGCATTGTTAAATGTAAAAGTAACGAGTAAAATGTTTGAGAAGGCATATAAATTAAGCAATGGAGGTACGCAAGATGAAAATTTTTAAAGGAGATTTTTATCGTATCAGCGTTCTAACGGATAAACTCATTCGTTTAGAATATTCAAAAAATGGACAATTCGAAGATAGACATACGCAATTAATCCAAAACAGAGACTTTGGTGAAGTAGAGGTAGAAGCAACAGAAACACCAGAGCTATTAGATATTAATACGAAGTTCTTCCGTTTACGCTATAACAAAGGCGAATTCAATAATCAAAATCTATTTATTGAATTAAAGGGTCAATTCGCTATTTACGGAAGCCGATGGTATTTTGGTGAACCAATCGAAACTTTAAAAGGAACGACTCGTACACTCGACGAAGTAGACGGGGAAACAGAACTCGAAGACGGTATTATTAGTAAGAGTGGTTATGCTGTTTTAGATGACTCCAATGGATTTATTAGTGATGAAAAAGAAGGCTTTATCAAAAAAGAAAGCGAAGTGGACCTATACTTCTTCGCTTATGGACATGATTATAGAGGAGCCATCAGAGACTTCTATCGCCTAACTGGCGCAACTCCATTATTACCACGCTATGCCTTAGGGAACTGGTGGAGCCGTTATTGGGCGTATACGGCTGATGAGTATTTAGGTCTCGTTGAACGCTTCGAAGATGAGCAAGTACCGCTTGCGGTTGGCGTGTTAGATATGGATTGGCATATCACCAAAATTCCAGAACGCTTCGGAAGTGGTTGGACAGGCTACTCTTGGAACCGTGAACTCATTCCAGAACCAGAAAAATTATTAAAGAAACTACATGATAAGAAATTAAAACTTTCTCTAAATGTTCATCCAGCCGATGGAATTCGAGCTTATGAAGATGCGTATCCAGCTGTTGCAAAACGTTTAGGATTAGATGCAGCCAGTGAAGAACCTGCGATTTTTGATATTGCAGACCCTCGCTTTAGAGAATCTTACTTTAAAGATGTTCATTATCCATTAGAAGAACAAGGAGTTGATTTCTGGTGGATTGACTGGCAACAAGGAACGCAAGGGGTACAAGATCCATTGTGGTTATTAAACCATTATCATTTTGTTGATAATTGTAAGAGAGCAGATGGCGGATTAATCTTGTCTCGTTATGCAGGACCTGGTAGCCATCGTTATCCAGTTGGATTTTCTGGGGACACGATTGTGACTTGGGAATCTCTTCAATTTCAACCATATTTCACTTCAACGGCTTCTAACATTGGATATAGCTGGTGGAGTCATGATATTGGTGGACATATGCGTGGTTATTATGATGAAGAATTGCAAATTCGCTGGTTACAATATGGCATCTTTAGTCCAATTACACGACTTCATAGTACGCAAAGTCCGTTTAATAGTAAGGAGCCATGGTTCTTTACGAAACATACTGCAGAAATTATGAAGCACTATTTACGTCTAAGACATCAATTGCTTCCATATCTTTACACGATGAATGTGGCAACGCATGAAGAGGGAGCACCTCTTGTGAGTCCGATGTACTACTTCTATCCAGAAAACGAAGAAAGCTACCATGTGCCAAATCAATACTTCTTCGGTAGCGAGTTAATGGTCGCTCCAATTACAGAACCAATGAACAAGGATTACCAATCTGCAAAAGTTCAAGTCTGGTTCCCTGAAGGAAAATGGTACGACTTCTTCACTGGAAGAGAGTATGCAGGAGATGTAGTGCTTGATATTTATCGTGATATCGAATCGATTCCTGTATTTGCTAAAGAAGGAGCGATTGTGCCTCTCGATGGTTCTGGTGTGAAGATGGGTGTGGACTTACCAGAAGTGATTGACTGGTATGTATTCCCAGGAACTCATCATTCATTCGAAATGGTGGAAGACTTAGATGGCGCTCGTTGTGTAACGACATTATCTGTTGATTGGAAATTAGGAGCGATTCAATTATCCGTTGAAGGAGAAACAGGCATCCTTCCAGAAAACAGAATTCACCGTGTTCATGTTCAAGGAAGTCATGCAGCCGTCGTTGAATTGGAAAATAAAAATGCGACTGTTGAATTTACTGTTGGCGAAAAACAAACGGTCAATAGAAACGAAGCGTTCTTCCAAGTACTTAAGAATGCGAACCTTCCTTACGCAACGAAAGACCACTTATATCGTCGATTAGTGAATGCTAGAAATGCGAACGAAATCATGAATATCTTACATCACGAAGATGAGGAATTAAGAGGACGATTACTAGAAATTTTATTCATTAGTGAACCGTAACGAAAAACGGATACTTCCAAAAGGAGGTATCCGTTTTTTTATACAAAAGAAAGCACTGTAATTGAATACAGTGCTTTATCTGTTAATCGACTTTATAGTACATCAATGTTTTGATAGTTTTGCCGTCTGTTACGGTTTGCGTACCATAAATACGGTCTTTAGAAATATCCGATTGGTCTTTGTCACCAGACATCACACCATAAGTGAGCTCTACATTTTTAGGGATGAATGAGAATACGGCGCCTCCTACAAATGCATTTTCATTGCCTTCTGGAACCATAATCCAGTTGAGAAGTCCTTCTTGGAATTGTTGTTCGGTAATACCAACTTTAAATGTTTTTCCACCAGAAGTAATATTTCCATCTTTATCAATGTGGAATTCCCATCCAGCAGAGTTTCTCCATGTTCCGGCTACGCTACGGAAGTCGCCTTGTTTCATCGCTTGAATATCCATTGATGAAGGAGCAGGAGCTTCGGCAGGAACGGCTACTTTTTCAGTAGAGACTGTTTTTGGAACAGGAGCCGTTGCATGTTGCGTTTCAGCAGTTGTTGCAACGATTGTCGTTGGAGCTTCAGTAGTACTTGTCGTTGTTTGTTTCGTTGTTGTTGTGCTTTGAGTAGTCGTCGTTTGTGCTTGAGTGGTTGAGTCTTCTTTCTTTTGGAAAAATGAACAGCCAGCTAAAACCAATGCGACTAAAATCAAAGAAATTGATTTTTTCATAGGGATTCCTCCTTTTACACGTTTATTATACTACTAATTCATATTTTAATATAGATACAAAGTACATTTCTTTGACAAAGGGGGCATATTGGGGTAAGGTAAGAATGTAAATCGGTAGGTGAGACTACCATGGAGATACGGATGACTACCGCAAAATAGTGGAGACACTATGCGTTGGTTAGCAGCCTCTGTCGTGAAGGCAGAGACTAATGTCATTTCATCGCTCCATGATGTTAAAGCTTGAACGAAAAAATGAGAATTGTTTATTTGGTAAGCATCTTGTCGCGTTTAAGCTATGACAAGGTGCTTTTTCATTTGCCAAAAACTTTTAGAAAGAGGGTGATCATATGCCAGGACCGGAGAGTCAAACGAAACAAATTAATGAGCGAAGGGAAGAGTGCGATAATCACCCGGAGCTTCGCCTATATTAAAAACGAGGTGAAGACTATGAAAACAGCAAAAGAAAGAATCGACTTAGCATTGATGAATCCAATGGCAGATGTTCTAGAAGCGTTAGGCACATCTGTAAAAGGACTCACTGAAGAACAAGTAGAAACACTCCGCGAAACCTATGGAGAAAACAAAATTACAAAGGCTAAAGAAGATCCAATTTGGAAAAAGATTTATGAGTCTATTATCAATCCATTTACGGTAATTTTATTAGTGATTGCGGTGATCTCATTATTCACGAATGTGATTCTAGCAAAACCAGGTGAAGCGGACCCAACAACTTCCATCATTATCGTGGTGCTCGTGGCTGTGTCAGGAACGATTCGTTTTGTTCAAGAAATGAAAAGTGACAAGGCGGCTAGTAACTTATCTAGTCTAATCGTCAATACAGCAACGGTTATTCGAGATGGCGAACAGATGGAAGTTCCGATTGAAGATTTAGTAGTTGGAGATATTATTAAATTAAGCGCTGGGGACATGTTGCCAGCGGATGCTTTATTAATAGAAACACGTGACTTCTTTATCCAACAATCCAGCTTGACTGGTGAAAGTGAATCTGTTGAGAAAAAATCAATCTGGGTTCCAGATGAAGAAGAAAAGAAAAAACAAGCACTCGAGAGCGAACGCTTTGTGTTTATGGGTTCAAACGTTGTCAGCGGTAGTGCCTTAGCGGTTATTTTAGTCACAGGGAATGATACGATGATTGGTCGTATCGAAAAAACACTCAATACTTTTGAAGAACAAACGAGTTTTGAGAAAGAAATGAATAAAATCTCATGGCTATTGATTCGTTTAATGCTTGTATTAGTGCCAGTTGTATTCTTGATTAATGGATTAACAGACGGTGACTGGTTAGAAGCAGGGGTATTTGCATTAAGTGTGGCCGTGGGATTAACTCCAGAAATGTTGCCAATGATTATTACAGCCAGCCTTGCAAAAGGGGCAGTTATCATGGCAAAAGAAAAAGTCATTATTAAAAAATTAAACGCGATTCAAGATTTAGGGGCTATCGATATTCTTTGTACTGATAAAACAGGGACTCTAACACAAGATGAAATTATTCTTGAATACCCATTAGATATTCACGCAAATCTAGATATGGGCGTATTAAAAATCGCGTATTTAAACAGCTACTTCCAAACAGGACTTAAAAACTTATTAGACCGTGCTATCATTACACGTACGGAAAAAGAAGCCGACGAACACGAAGATTTACAAAATTTAGCAACACGCTACCAAAAAATTGATGAGTTGCCATTTGACTTCGAACGTCGTCGTATGAGCGTTATCGTGAAAGAAGACGATGAAGCAGTGCTCGTAACAAAAGGAGCACTCGAAGAAATGCTTAGCATCTCTACTCATGTAAAAGACGGAGATGTGGTTCACCCAATTACGGATGAAATTCGCGAATCAATCCTAGAAGCAGTGAGTGGCTTAAATGAACAAGGGCTTCGCGTACTTGGTGTGAGCCAAAAGAAATATCAAGATACTCACCATGCCTTCACGGTTGAAGATGAATCAAATATGATTTTAATGGGTTACTTAGCCTTCCTTGACCCACCAAAACCTTCTGCAGCTCCAGCGATTCAAGCGTTGAAAGAGCATGGAGTAACGACGAAGATTCTTACAGGGGACAATGAAAAAGTAACGCTAACGGTCTGTGAAAAAGTAGGACTACCAGTAGATAAAGTTTTACTTGGTACAGAAATTGAAGATATGAGCGATGAAGAATTAGCAGCAGTAGCTGAAGAAACAACGATTTTTGCAAAACTATCTCCAGAACAAAAGGCACGCATTATTCATTTACTAAAAGCAAAAGGACACAAGATTGGCTATATGGGCGACGGTATCAATGATGCGCCATCTCTAAAAGTAGCCGATGTCGGAATTTCTGTGGACAGTGCCGTGGATATTGCCAAAGAAGTGGCGGATGTCGTTTTATTAGATAAGGACTTACTCGTTCTTGAAAAAGGATTGATTGAAGGGCGTAAAGTCTATGCGAACATGACAAAATACATTAAGATGACTGTTTCATCAAACTTCGGAAATATCTTCTCTGTATTGTTCGCAAGTATTTTCCTACCATTCCTTCCAATGGCTCCAGTGCACTTAATCGTATTGAACTTAATTTATGATTTAAGCTGTGTGGCATTGCCATTTGATAATGTAGATGCTGACTTCTTAAAACAACCACGCGCATGGACAGCAAGTTCCATCACACGATTCATGGCTTGGTTTGGACCAACCAGTTCCATCTTTGACATCATTACCTTTGCAGTGATGTTCTTTGGAATTGCACCAATGATTACTGGAAGCAGTTATGCAACGTCTACGAATCCAGCATTCTTCTTGATGGTCTTCCAAACAGGTTGGTTTATTGAATCTATGTGGTCTCAAACAATGGTTATTTATATGTTACGTTCACCAAAATTACCATTCGTTCAATCTAAACCAGCGTTCTCATTGCTAGTGACATCCTTATTTGCCTTATTTGTTGTAACGGTTCTTCCTTACACACCACTAGCAGGACCATTAAAACTTGCACCGCTAAATGGACTATACTTCCTTGCATTAATTCTCATTATCGCAGGATATATGTTCTTAGTAACGGTTGTTAAAAAAGCGTATATTAAAAAATATAATGAATGGTTATAATGCAAAAAGACCTATCTTAACAGTTTGTTAGGATAGCTTTTGTTTTTAGGAATGTGCTATTCTACAAAGAGAAACTTGCATGAGGTGAGAGCATGGAGAAAATTTTATATACAATAACGGCCGTTAACGAAGACGGACTAACAGGTGTAGCGTACACTAAAGGAAATGGAGACAAAGACTTTAGCACACAGATTTCATCGCCAAGAAGTGCAGAAGCTGGGACGAACCCAGAACAATTATTTGCCTTAGCCTATGCCACTTGTTTAAATGCGTCGATTGAATTTGTAGAAAAACGCATGAAATTAGAGCATATGAGCAAGGTAGAAGTGAAGATTGATTTGACATTGGATTCAGAGGGAGAAGGCTATCTTTTCCATCCATCTGTTTTTGTTGCGATGCCAGGTAGAGACGAAGCATTAGCCCGCGAAATTCTAGAGGCAGCAGAGCGTCAATGCCCCGTTCATAAATTATTAAAAGGAGTTACAGTTCCTCCCGTGGAACTTTCAACAGCCAATGAGTAATGTATTGTTAAGAGTTGCAACAGTGGAAGACGCTAAAGCGATTCAAGCCATCTATGCGCCTTATGTAGAAACGACAGCTATCACCTTTGAAGAAGTGGTGCCTAGCGTGGAAGAGTTTGAAGGACGTATCCAGAAAACCTTAGAGAACTTTCCGTATCTGGTGTTAGAAGAGGACGGAGAAGTTGTCGGATATGCGTATGCCGGACGATTTTCCGCGCGTGCCGCCTTTGATTGGTCGACCGAAGTTAGTATTTATATTAGCTTACATCATCAAAGAAAAGGCTATGGCAAATTGTTATATGCCGCTTTAGAAGAAAAGTTACTAGAGCTAGGGTACCAAAACATTTATGCTTGTGTAGCCGTTCCAGAAGTGGAAGATGAGTACTTAACGATGAATAGTGTAAACTACCATAAATATTTAGGGTTT